>JAAXKA010000057.1:37216-90055 GCA_012269555.1 Alphaproteobacteria bacterium | reverse complement strand
ATTTATAACATTTAATAGTACTGTATAAAACTTAAGCCCATCTTCAATAATTAGAAAGGTGAACTCTTTTGTCTGAAATTATCAATAACGGCATTGACGCACATTCGATACCAACTCCAGATACCAATTATAATGTAAGGGAAACATTTGGATTAGACTTAGATATGGAAGTTCCTGGTTTTTCTGATATTTCTGAATATGTTCCTACATTGGACCCAGATTATCAGTTTAACCATGATACTACTCTTGCAATCTTAGCTGGGTTTGCATTCAACCGGCGTGTAATGATTCAAGGGTACCATGGAACGGGTAAATCAACTCATATTGAACAGGTAGCAGCCAAGTTAAATTGGCCTTGCCTGCGGATTAATTTAGATAGCCATATAAGCCGAATTGATCTCATAGGTAAGGATGCTATTGTTTTAAAAAACGGTAAACAAGTAACAGAATTCAAGGAAGGCTTATTGCCTTGGGCATTAAGAAATCCGGTTGCTTTAGTATTTGACGAATATGATGCGGGAAGAGCAGATGTAATGTTCGTTATACAACGTGTTTTAGAAGTGGATGGAAAATTAACGTTACTTGATACTAATAAAGTCATTCACCCAAATGCTAGTTTTAGATTATTTGCGACTGCAAATACAGTTGGTCTCGGTGATACAACAGGTCTATATCACGGCACTCAGCAAATAAACCAAGGCCAGATGGATAGATGGTCGATAGTGGCTACCCTAAATTATTTACCGCATTCTGATGAAGTAGATATAATTGTCGCAAAACAAAAAAGTTACGATACAAAGCAGGGTAAAGAGCAGGTCTCACAAATGGTTCGTTTAGCTGACCTAACCAGAAAAGGTTTCATGGCTGGTGACTTATCCACTGTTATGTCACCTAGAACAGTTCTCACTTGGTCTGAAAATGCTCGTATTTTTAATGATATAACTCTCGCTTTCAGATTAAGCTTTTTAAATAAATGTGATGAAGTAGAGCGACCAATTATAGCAGAATATTATCAGCGAGTATTTGGTGTCGACCTACCTGAGTCATCCGGCTTCTCAACCATATCTTCTTGAATCAGAAACGGTCTGTCATAGTGAGCAAACCTATAAATGAAATATTTTTGAAAGCAAATGCAGCAAGCTTGCGAGCGTTAGCAGGTGGCACCCAACATGAAGTTAGATATGTTGGTCAAGATAGCCTTATATCCAACGATGCCGTAAGACTGCCAGCGCCGCCATCAGAGCGTTCTACTAACTCGGAAAACCAGCTACGAGGGGCCAGTGATGCTGCTGGTTTATGGCTTGCACATCACAATAAGAAAACCCATCAAAGAGTTAGTCCAAAATCATCTGCTGCCAAAATAATATTTGAAGCTGCAGAAAAAGCTAGAGTTGAAGCTATCGGAGCCAATAATATGGCAGGTGTCCGGAAAAATTTAACTGAGCGCCTTGAATCACATTACACACTACACCCTTTAGGTGTTCCCTCACCAGAGGCATCTGACCAAATAGAAAACGGCTTATCAGAAGCTGTACGACTAATTATCCGAGAAAAATTAACCGGTGAAGCTCCACCTTCCGCGGCTGGCATGGCAATGGATTTGTGGAGGCCGTTTATCGAGTCTAAAGCTGGAAATTTATTGGAAAAGATGAAGACAGCTACTCAAAATCAAATTGTATTTGCAGATTTCGCCAAACAATTAATCGGTGCATTACAAAGTGACCTTGGAGAAAATTCTGAGGGTGGAGACGAAGGCGAAGGGGATGATGATGGGAGCAATCAACAAACTGAAGATGAACAGGAGAGCGAACAGGAAGCTCATTCTGCATCGGGAGAGGAGGAGTCAGATGGAGATGACTCACAATCTATAGAAACTGAAGGTGAAGCCGCAGCGATGGCTTCCGATGATGGATTAGACGATGAAGCAGAGCAGGAGATGGATGGCCATGCAGAGGGAGATTCGCCAGGAGGAGACCCTAGGGATTATAAATCAGTTGATAACATCCGAAACCATGAGTATAGAGTGTTTACAGATAAGTTTGACGAAGTAATAGAGGCTTCGGAGTTATGTGACTCTGAGGAGCTTGATAGGCTAAGAGGGCTTCTTGATAGGCATCTTGAAAGCCTAACTAGCGTAATTGCGAAATTAGCCAACAGACTGCAACGTAAACTAATGGCTTACCAAAATCGATCTTGGGATTTTGACCTTGAGGAAGGTGTGTTAGACGCGGGTAAACTACATCGTGTAGTCACTCAGCCCCTATCTGCGTTATCATTCAAACAAGAGCAAGACACTAAATTTAGGGATACAATTGTTACCTTACTATTGGATAATTCTGGTTCTATGCGTGGTCGACCTATTACAATTGCCGCCGTCACCGCAGATATTCTTGCCCGTACTTTAGAAAGGTGTGGTGTAAAAGTTGAAATCCTTGGCTTTACAACAAAAGCATGGAAAGGCGGACAGGCCAGGGAAGAGTGGCAAATTGAAGGAAAACCAGATAAGCCCGGAAGATTAAATGACTTACGACATATCATTTATAAAGCAGGTGATATTCCCTATCGCCGAGCAAGACGTTCATTAGGATTAATGCTTCGTGAAGGTATTCTTAAAGAAAACATAGATGGGGAAGCCTTAATGTGGGCTCACAACAGGTTACTTGCTCGTCATGAAGATAGACAAATATTGATGGTTATCTCAGATGGCGCTCCTGTAGATGACTCCACACTTTCAGCAAATAGTGGAAATTACCTTGAAAAACATTTACGACAGGTTATCTCACTAATACAGGAACGTTCTCCTGTTGAATTACTGGCAATTGGTATTGGCCATGATGTTACCCGTTACTATGAACGAGCTGTGACCATAACCGATGCAGAGCAATTGGGTGGTGTCGTAATGTCTCAGCTCGCAGATTTATTTGATGAAAATACTAAATCACCACGAAGGATTTTTGCTGGTTGAAATAATTACAAAAAAAAGATTGAGAGAATGTTAAGAAATTTAACTCTTTTGAGCGGCAGTAATTTCTGACTTCAATGCACGCGCTTCATCTGCCAATTCACTATTCCTAGCCTGAATAAGATAAGGGTCTATACCGCCGTGTTTTTCAACAGTACGAATAGCACTGGTTGATACCCGCAATTTTACAGAGCGACCAAGGATCTCCGATTTCATAGTTGTTACTTGTAAATTTGGCAGAAACTTTCTACGCGTTCGATTGTTAGCGTGACTAACATTATTACCACTCATAACGGTTTTACCTGTAATCTGACAACGTTTAGACATAGAAAATCCCTTAAAAAAAATTTATTTGTATCTTTAAATTCAAGCGTATAAAGCAATCTAGCTAATAGGTCAACTCCTCTAGAGCAATACAGCTTTTAAGTTTTTTTATGTTGTAATTTGAAAATTTGTTTGGAAACGCTATAAAAATCAATCAGTATAATCTTTTTTTTCTCTGTTATGTTTTTCACGAATTCAAGTCAGTAATTATCTTTGCCGATAAATAAAATCATCTAGATACTCTATTCCATTATTATAAAAATATTCAATTCAAAGTCTTAATAGTAAGATTTATTTAGATGTGCTTTTATAGAATGTTCAGCATGTCTTTGAGCTTTGGAAAAAGAATTAAAACTACCGCAAACCTCCTTTAAATTATTTATCCCTTCGCCAACACATAATTTGGCAAGGCCAATATTAATATGGTTCGCTATATGAGGCCCTTTTAGAGCAAGTGACGAATATAATTGTAAGATATCAGCACCAAGTAATATTTTAGTATATGCATCCTTTATCGAGGAAATACCCCCCACTCCAATAAACGAAATATGTCCTTCCGCAAAAATATACGCCTCTGATAGTTTTTCACTGGATAGCCTAAATAAAGGCACCCCAGACAACCCCCCCGTCTGTTTTATATTTTTTCTATTTTTTAAATTATTCCTTGAAAGTGTTGTATTACTGATAATAACACCAGCAATTCCCTCATTGATCATTACTTCAATAGCAGAAAATAAATCTGATTTATTTAGATCAGGGTCTAACTTTATGAAAATAGGTTTTACCAAATTTGCTTCTACCAATGCCAGTTTTACACTCTTAATTATTTGCTTTAAAAATGAAGCTTTTTGCAAATCTCTAAGCCCGAAAGTATTAGGTGAACTGATATTTATCGTTAAATAATCTGCTAATTCAGCAAGCCCCAAGCAAGCGGAAAAATAATCTTCTTCTTTATTTTCTGTTATATTATTCGCACCTATATTCACACCAATTAATTGTTCTGTTTTATTGCATTTACGCCATTTGGATAAACGCGCCGCTACGGCCTCCATCCCATCACTATTAAAACCATATCTATTAATAAAAGCACCATCTTCAGGTAGTCTGAAAACTCTTGGTTTAGGATTTCCGGGCTGCGGCAACGGGGTTACTGTTCCAATTTCCACGCTTCCAAAACCGAGCGCAAAACATCCAGAAATAGCCTCTCCATTCTTATCAAAGCCTGCTGCTAATCCGATTGGATTAGGAAATCGAAGACCGCCTATTTCAGTTGGTATTTGAATAGGCGAATATCTTGGGTAAATTCCTTTTGACAAAGCAGCAACCGTTACTTTATGTGATGCCTCGCCTGGAAGGGCCTTTAAAACATTTGCTAGCATTTGCCAGATCATTTTGAATTTTTTTGTCCCAATCTATCGTTAAGTGCATCTTCAAGTAATTTAAGACTTGGTTGCAGACCATATAATTTGAAAAAACTGCCCATACGAGGTCCTTTTGTCTGTCCTAGGAGAATTTGATATAAACAACTAAACCAGTCTCTTAGATTTTCAAATTTTGCCTGCTTGCCTATGGCATAAATTTGATTTTGTATTTCTTCAGCAGTTGCATCTTCTGGTAATTTAGAAAGAGCATCTTTTAGGTCTTTGAGATGAGTTTTTTCTTCGGTGTTAGCAAACCGATATAATTTATTTGGGCGCACTCTATCCTTATAAAAAGTAACTGCATATTTAATTAACTTATCAAGATGGGGATGTGTCTCGGGAGTCACACCAGGAGCATATTTTTCGACATAAGACCACATAACCTCATTATCCTCTGCTACACACACACCAGCAAGATTTAATAGCAGATTAAAACTTACCGGCAATTTTATTGCCATAGGAGTGCCCTTGTGAATATGCCATGCTGGGTTCTCAAGTAGACTTGCATCATCACATTCAGCTATTTTACCTAAATAGGTAAAATATTCATCTACCGTTTTTGGTATCACATCAAAGAACAATCTTTTTGCTCTTCTTGGCTGCGTATACATAAATAGTGATAAAGATTCAGGACTCCCATAGGTAAGCCATTCTTCAACGGAAAGTCCATTGCCTTTCGATTTAGAAATTTTTTCTCCATTCTGATCTAAAAATAGCTCATAAGAAAAACCAGCCGGGGGAATTGATCCCAGAGTCCTAACAATTTTTGACGACAACGCTACCGACTCTATCAAATCCTTTCCCGATATTTCATAGTCCACACCCAGTGCATGCCATCGCATTGCCCAATCAGCTTTCCACTGTAGTTTGCAGCATCCCCCAGTAACTTTAGTTACTCTTTCGCTACCTGTTAGCGGGTCAATATAACTTATCTCTCCAGCCCCTTTATCGTGCCCAGTAAGAGGTACTTGCAACACTTTTCGGGTATCTGGACAGATTGGCAAAAATGGACTGTAGGTTGCTCTTCTATCTTCTCCTAAAGTTGGTAAAATAATATTTATTATATTCTCGTAATTATCCAATACATCTAACAAAGCTCTATCGAACTTCCCAGATTGGTATAGTTCAGTAGCACTTAAAAACTCGTATTTGAAACCAAAACTATCCAAAAATTTCTGTAATCTTGAATTATTATGTGCCCCAAACGAAGTATGCGTCCGGAAGGGATCGGGAACCTCCGTTAAGGGCATTTCAAGAAAATCAGCCAACTCTTCTTGATTTGGAACATTTTCTGGAACCTTTCGTAATCCATCCATATCATCTGAAAAACAAATAAGGCGTGTTTTTCTGCCTGTTAGTACCTCAAATGCATGACGGATCATGCTAGTTCTGACCACTTCTCCAAATGTACCAATATGAGGCAATCCAGAAGGTCCATAACCTGTCTCAAATATTACCTCTTTTCCCGTATTATCTGGTTTGGACTCTAGTCTTTTAATAAGATTTTTTGCTTCCACAAAAGGCCAAGCTTTTGCTTCATCTGCAAGATTGGCTAATAAGTGATTAAAATGTGGCTTATTTGACATCCTCGAATTCCCGATAGTTGGAGATAAACATTTATGCTTTTTTGTTTTGTGTAAACTGTAACTAAACTGTTTTCTAGTAGAAATTATTTATAAAAAAAAACCTTTTTTTAGGCATATAAAGAATCAAAAAAAATACTACCCAGAAAAATTATTATTATAATCTTCAAAGTTACAGTTTTTACCAATATAAGGGAATACACCTAGCGCGATTTAATTCCAATCCCTATGTTAGAATTATGCCAATTTTCAACTACCTTAGCCCTGATATTGCTGATTATCCAATTTTATACCCTACTATTAATAACAATAACTGGGTTTCTACTGATGGAGAGATTTGTACGCCCTCTAATAAAGAACTAATTGAGTTTTTGGGCAATGAAAACCCTCCTCTAATTTGTCATAGAAAATGGACTGAAAAAAAAATTGGCATGAAACTTAATAGGGCCTTGGATATACTTGAACTTTTTGCCTTTGTTAAACCAGCTGAATTTTGTGTTCCAAACCCTTCCGGGCTTGCCATTGCTACGGGCCTTGCCCGTCCAAAAACAAATATTGATAAAACTATTTTTTTACGAACTATTGCGCAATATTTGTTAGATAATTTATCTGAATTTGTAATAGAGAAACCTGAGAAAAATTCTTTATATTCGTTAAACAATCTCGGAAATATTGCAGAAATGATGGGGAAGGGGGGATGGCTTTGGGCTGCGCTTATTTTACCTCTCTTAGGAAGAAACAAAATATCAACAGGTCCTCCAAATCCTGCGCATGCAGCTATTTGGAATAATTTGAAGGAGACAAAAGATTTACTCCCAAAAGGAGAACCTGGAACAAAGCCAATTCAACCCGATATGACAAAAAGTAGATTATCTGAGATGCTTGGCCCAAACTCAGAAATCAGAAAAACACAAATAGATTATGCAACAACAAATTGTAGGGTTTTTGGTCAGACTGATAACAGACCAAATCCAATACTTTTATTATCTGAAGCCGGGACTGGTACAGGGAAAACTCTTGGTTATCTTGCCCCTGCTAGTCTATGGGCGGAAGTAAATGATAGCACTGTGTGGATATCTACCTATACACGGAATCTACAACATCAAATTGCGGATGAACTCCGAAGGCTCCCGGAAAAAAATGAGTCTACTACTCAGGATTCAATTAACAAATCAAAAACTGAAGAGAATAAAAGAGTTGTAATTCGAAAAGGTAGAGAAAATTATCTCTGCCTTCTTAATCTAGATGAAGCATTATTACAGATGCCGGGAAAACCAAAAAATGCAATTGCCCTTGGTCTAATGGCTCGCTGGGCAAGTGCATCTCCAGACGGAGATTTAACAGGAGCAAATTTTCCAGCATGGCTTGTAGACTTAATTAATAGTAGATATTCTCTCGGCCTTGCAGATAAGCGAGGAGAGTGTATTCATTCTGCTTGTCGTCATTATAAAAAATGTTTTGTAGAAAAACCTATTCGAGAGGCACGTCGAGCAGATATTGTTATTGCCAATCACGCACTATCAATAATACAGTCTACTTTTTCAAAAAAAGAAAATCATGTCCTATCAACTAGAATAATTTTTGATGAAGGTCATCACGTATTTGACGCTGCAGACATTGCTTTCAGTAGCGCTTTGACAGCTATCGAAACATCAGAAATGCGCAGATGGATAAGAGGTGATGAAGATGGCCTAAAAGGTCGCATGCGCGGTTTACGAAACAGAATTTCAGATTTGATTAATGGAGATGAGACCGCATTAAGTATAATGGATCAAATAATTGATGTTGCTCGCGAATTACCAAGTAGCGGTTGGCAAAACCGTATATCGTCCTCAAAAAATTTTGGTGCAGCAGAGATATTTTTTTCAACGCTAAGAATGTGTTTATATAGTCGTGTTATAAATATAGATAGTCTCTATGACATCCAGAGTGAAATTTATCCGGTCCCTCCTGATATCCTAGAAGCTGCCCAAGATTTTTCAAAAAACTTAAACTTACTATTTACTTTAATTAAACAACTAGAAGATATCTTAATATCCACAATGGATAAAAATTCTGAAAATTTAGAAAGTCAGACTAAATCTCGTTTTGAAGCAATCATAAAAAGCCTTCAGCAACGCGCAATTATGCCCCTATCTTCTTGGTCATTACAATTGCAAGACTTGGTATCTTCAGAGAATGATAAAATAGGCAGAGACGGATTCATTGACTGGATGCAAATTAGCAGGATAGAGGGCGAGGATAGGGATATCGGACTTTACCGACACTGGCTAGACCCAACTATTCCATTTAGTGAAGCTGTATTGCAAAAAGCAAAGGGCGTTGTAATCACATCAGCCACTTTGCGAGATACAAATATAGCTGCAAAAATCAATTCAGTTAAAGGAGAAGATACTACTAGCTGGCAAAGTGCAATGCAAATGACGGGGGCAAATCATCTTAGTCATCCTACTATATTTAGCATCCATGAATCACCCTTTGATTACAAGAATCAAACTCGAATACTAATTATAAAAGACATAGCTAAAGAAAAACCAGCAGCTAGTGGTTTTGCTATGGCTTCTTTAATGAAAGAAGCAGGTGGTGGCAGCCTTGGTCTATTTACAGCAATTAAGAGACTTAGAGCAATTTATCCCTTCCTAGCTGGAAAATTAGCTTCTGCTGATATCCCATTATACGCCCAGCATATAGACCAGATAAATCTGCAAACATTATTACAGTTATTTAGGGCTGATACCGAGAGCTGTTTAATAGGCACAGATGCTGTAAGGGACGGTATTGATGTGCCAGGAAAAGCCTTACGAATGATAATTTATGATAGAGTTCCTTGGCCACGGCCAGATATACTTTTTAAAGCACGCGCTAAATGGATTGGAAAAACAGAATTTACAGATAGAATCACCAGAATGAAATTGCGACAAGCTTTTGGAAGATTAATAAGAAAGGCTGATGATAGGGGTGTGTTTGTTATGCTTGATAGTGGTCTTCCAACCCGCCTCACATCAGCATTTCCACCAGAAGTGGAAGTTCAGCGTATATCTTTAAAAGATGCTATCCTTCAAGTTCAAAGCTTTCTTTAGCTAAAAACAAAAACGAAAGCCAGATAGGATTTTTCTATCTGGCTTTAACTTTACATAATTTTTGAGAATGTTATAGGATTTCTCTTAAAATCCCATTCCACCCATTCCGCCCATTCCGCCCATATCAGGAGCAGGGGCAGCTGGCTTTGGTTCGTCTAGCTCTGCAACCATAGCCTCTGTCGTTACAAGTAGTCCCGCAACAGATGCAGCATTTTGTAGGGCTGAGCGAACTACCTTAGTAGGATCAATTACTCCGGCCTTTATCATGTCTGTAAACTCACCAGTTTGAGCATCATAGCCAATCGTGGGCTTACCTTCCTCAATAAGTTTTCCTACAATTACCGAGCCGTCTGCCCCAGCATTATTCGCTATCTGGCGAGCAGGTGATTCCAATGCTTTCCGAATGATACGAATACCGACCTCTTGGTCACCATTTGCAGACTTTAATTTGTCAAGGCTTGACAGGGCTTTAACCAGCGCAACACCTCCACCAGCAACAATTCCTTCTTGTACTGCTGCTCTAGTTGCATGCATCGCGTCATCAACACGATCTTTGCGCTCTTTAACTTCAACTTCTGTCGCTCCACCAACACGAATTACGGCAACACCACCAGCTAGTTTTGCAAGACGCTCCTGCAGTTTTTCTCTATCATAATCTGAGGTGGTTTCTTCTGATTGTGCGCGTATTTGATTACAACGTGCTTCGATTTCTTCTTTATCGCCTGCACCATCCACAATAGTTGTGTCTTCCTTGGTGATTTCAACACGTTTAGCGGTTCCAAGCATCTCTAAGGTGACACTCTCAAGTTTAATACCTACTTCCTCTGAGATAACAGTTCCATTTGTTAAGGTTGCAATATCTTCAAGCATTGCTTTACGTCTATCACCAAATCCAGGAGCTTTAACTGCAGCAACTTTCAAACCGCCTCGCAGTCTATTTACAACTAGAGTAGCTAATGCTTCACCTTCAATATCTTCAGCTATAATAAGCAGAGGTCTGCTAGACTGCACAACCTTCTCTAAAACAGGTAACATGTCTTGCAAGTTTGATAATTTCTTTTCATGCAGAAGAATGTAGGGATCCTCCAAGCTTGCACGCATTTTCTCGGCATCTGTAACAAAATATGGAGACAAATACCCCCTGTCGAACTGCATTCCTTCAACGACATCTAGTTCTGTCTCAAGTGATTTAGCCTCTTCTACAGTAATAACGCCTTCATTTCCAACGCGTTCCATTGCTTCTGCAATCATCTTACCGATTTCCGCTTCACCATTAGCTGAAATTGTACCAACCTGGGCAACTTCGTCAGAGGTGGTAATTTTTTGAGATTGTGATTCAAGCGACTTTACTACTGCCTCAACAGCCAAATCGATACCACGCTTTAAATCCATTGGGTTCATTCCAGCAGCAACTGCTTTGGCACCTTCTTGAGCGATTGATTGGGCTAATAAGGTAGCCGTTGTTGTGCCGTCTCCTGCGGTATCATTTGCTTTTGATGCAACTTCACGAACCATCTGTGCGCCCATGTTTTGAAACTTATCTTTTAACTCAATATCTTTAGCAACAGTTACACCATCCTTTGTTATTCTCGGAGCACCGAACGATTTTTCTAATACAACATTACGACCTTTAGGGCCCAATGTAACTTTAACTGCATTGGCCAATATATCAACACCTTCCATCATTCTGGTACGTGCGTCTGAGCCAAACTTTACATCTTTAGAAGCCATTTTTTTCCTCTTTTTAATCTAATTTTTAAAATTTTTATTAAAATATTAAACAAAAATAACCATTTATGAATACTTTCGTTTTGTTGAATATCTATCAGCGATTGCGTTTAAGTTAATATCCCCATAATGTCTGATTCTTTCATTATTAGGTAATCTGTTCCCTCGATTTTGACCTCAGTACCAGACCATTTTCCAAACAGAACAGTATCGCCTGCTTTTACGTCTAATGGATGCACCTTTCCTTGTTCATCCCTTGCTCCCGCTCCAACGGATACAATCTTACCTTGCATTGGTTTTTCTTTTGCTGTGTCTGGTATGATAATACCACCAGCAGTTTTTTCCTCTGATTCAAGTCGCTCAACAACAACTCGGTCGTGAAGTGGTCGGAAATTCATGCCTACGTCTCCAAAAAATTAAAGTTTTAAGTTTTAAATAATAAAGCACCTCTATTTAGGAGAAGTACTTATTCTGATGCGTAAGTGGGAATTTGACTTTTATATGTCAAGTATAGTTTCGCATAAAAAAAATTTTTTTTATTAACTTCAAAACTTTCTCCAAGATATTTCAATATTACCGCTCTTTAAAAAAGGTACTTCAAATAATAAAAAAAAATGTGATAAACATTTTGCGAAAATCAATTCCGAAAGGTTGCTCGTATATTGACAAATTCCATTATCACAAAAGAACAAAAGATAATCGCGTGTTGGCTCTACCTTATGGCAATTTTAGTTGGATTGATGATAGTCATTGGCGGAATTACGCGTTTAACTGGCTCAGGACTCTCCATGGTAGAGTGGCGCCCATTAATTGGCACGATACCTCCTCTAAATAACGATGAATGGATGCGTGTTTTTGATTTATACAAAAAAAGTCCTGAATATGCACAGTTAAATTTCGGAATAGGTATGGATGAATTTAAGAGGATTTTTTTCTGGGAATATTTCCATCGTCTATGGGGACGACTTTTAGGTGTATTTTATATTTTACCACTCATTTATTTTTTTCTTCAAAAAACAATTCCATCAAAATATAAAATACCTTTAATTGGTCTAGGTATAATTGGAGGCCTCCAAGGTATTGTAGGTTGGTGGATGGTCACCTCTGGACTTTCACAAGAACCAACTGTTTCCCAATATAGGCTTGCTATTCATCTATTTATAGCTCTAAGTATTTTTACATGCTTAATATGGTTAGCTCACTCTTTATTTTTGGGAACCTCAAAAATAAAATTCCGAATACCGATTCTCATTTTTGCACTTATATTTTTAACAATAATTGCAGGAGCATTCGTAGCTGGGATGAATGCAGGTTTACTTTATAACCATTTCCCTTTGATGGGAGATGGTTTTATTCCGGTTGAATATGGAGAAAAAGGTCTTTTAGACCCCTTCGAAAACCCAGCGTCGGCGCAATTTCATCACCGTTGGCTTGCCCTCATCACGTTTTGCGGAGTGGTATTTTTATGGAGGAGCGCTATTAAAGCAAAAATTGCAATAAGGCAGGCAAATCTTATGTTGATAATTGTTTTTGGTCAATTCATACTTGGAATTCTAACACTCGTTAATGCTGCACCAGTTCATTTGGGAGCCATGCACCAAACGGGTGCAATATTGCTAATCGCCATATCCATATCAGTTATACATAGCCTATATCGAGTAAGTGAATAATACTCTTTTTATCTAAATTTTTATAAACTAAATTTATTGTTTTGTGTCTTTCTGCCAGTTTTTTGACTGAATACGTGCTTTTCTAATGTGCAATTCATTTAGCTGTTTATCCTCGACAGGAGATGGTGCAGACATCATTAGGTCCTCTGCTTTACCATTCATTGGAAAAAGAATAACTTCCCTAATATTTGGCTCATCTGCAATAAGCATTACAATTCTATCAATGCCTGGCGCTATACCTCCGTGCGGAGGAGCCCCAAACTTAAAGGCGTTAATCATAGCTGGAAACTTCTCTTCCACTACTTGGGGACCATAACCTGCGATATCAAAAGCGCGATACATCACCTCTGGCAAATGATTTCTAATTGCTCCGCTTGATAACTCTATCCCATTACAAACCAAATCATATTGCCATGCTTTTATTTCTAGTGGGTCTTGTGTATTTAAAGCCTCCATACCACCCTGAGGCATCGAGAATGGATTGTGAGAAAATTCTATTTTACCAGTGATTTCATCTTTTTCAAACATCGGAAAATCAACAATCCAACAAAATTTAAAAATTGATTTATCAATGAGATTTTGTTCTGTTCCAATACGCACTCTTGCACGCCCGGCAAGCGCCGAAGCGTCTTTCTCTGATGCACAAGCAAAAAATACTGCATCGCCATCATTTAGATTAAGTTTTGATTTAATGAGGTTTGACTTATCCTGACCTAACGCTTTAGCAACTGGTCCTTTAGCTTCCTCACTTGAATAAATGATGTAGCCTAGGCCTGGAGCTCCTTCTGATTGAGCCCAACTATTCATTCTATCTGCTACGGCCCTACTTCCACATTTTGGACCTGGTATTGCTCTTACGACTGCACCATTTTCTATATTTTTGGCGAATATCGTAAAATCAGAGCCACGAAAAATATCTGTCACATCAGAGATCTCAATGGGAATTCTCAAGTCGGGTTTATCATTTCCATATTTTAATATTGATTCAGCATAAGATATATGGGTAAAAATCGGGTCAATTTTTTTCCCTGAAAATTGTTCAAAAATTCCTTTTATCACTGGTTCAACAGCAGCAAACACATCGCCCTGTTCCACGAAACTCATCTCAAGATCTAGCTGATAAAACTCACCTGGACTTCGGTCAGCTCTGCTATCTTCGTCTCTAAAACAAGGGGCAATTTGGAAATATTTATCAAATCCAGACATCATTACCAATTGCTTAAATTGTTGAGGTGCCTGCGGCAGAGCATAAAATTTACCTGGATGTAACCTTGCTGGAACTAAAAAATCCCTAGCGCCCTCCGGAGAAGAGGCTGTAAGTATTGGAGTCTGAAATTCAGTAAATCCTTGGTCAACCATTCTATTTCGAATGGATTGTATTATCTGACTACGGAGTATAATGTTTTTATGCGGGCGTGTTCTTCGAAGATCTAAATATCTATACCGAAGGCGTGTTTCCTCTCCTGCATCTTCATCAGAATTAACTTGCAGCGGCAATGTGTCAGCCTCTGATTGTATTGTAATATCTTCTATAGAAACTTCAATCTGTCCTGTTTTAAGATTTTTATTGATGGTTTCTTTGCTTCGCTTTTTAACTACACCAGTTATTGTCACAACACTTTCATTTCGGAGCGACTCAACGAGTGTGAACACTTTGTCAGAGGAATCAACAACACATTGGGTTAATCCAAAGTGGTCCCTTAAATCAACAAATAAAAGAGAACCATGGTCGCGTTTGCGATGAACCCACCCAGAAATTTTTACTTCACTATTTTCGTCGTTTTCTGATATTTCGCCACAATTATGAGTACGATAAAGATGCATATTATAGACTCCAAAATTGATTTTATTACGAGCGCAGTATGCATCAATTTAATGAAACTGCAACAAAAACGCACATCAATTTTTGCTATTATCTTAAAAGGACATTTATCCTTTTATTTTTCTTAAGGACAAAATCTTATATTAAATTTTCTCGTAAACTGGAAAACAAGATTTTTATAGCAAAATGAATTAATACAATAACGTACATACGAATTTTTATAATAGTAAAATTGTGAAATGATATTCACAAAAGTACAAACCAGAAAAACATGAAGGTATTAAAATAACATTAAAAAGAAATCCACCTAAAAAAATTTTCTAATAAATTCCTAATTAATTTTTGACCCTTTTTACTGAACGAGGGCGCCGTGTAGACCGACCAGTATTTGTTTCACCTCTTTCGTGAAGTTTTTTTATTACTCTTTTTTGCTCTTCAAAAGACATATAACGCCAACGACTAATTTCTTCTCTTGTTCTAAAGCAACCTTCGCAGAAACCAGTTGTATTGGAGATATAGCAAACACTTATGCAAGGGGATAAAAGTTTTTCCATATTTTTGATTTGTCCTGAAAAGAATTTATGCTGCGACTCCTTTATTGTCACTTTTTTCTAAGTTCTTAGAACAAACTGTTTCAAAAAATATTTTAAAAGTTGCATCGAGTCCTTTACCATTAATATTCCAGAAAACAGAGTCTGAATTCAAGTATTCCTCATTCTCACAAGATAGTTCTGAAAATCGAGTGTCACCAATAACATGTAATAGTTTTGATCCTTCACTCACAACAAGTATAGGCATGGATTCTCGTAAAAAAGCTCTCATCAATCTAATAGCATGTGGTTCCTCGCAAAGAAACTCAATATGTTCAGAACCACCAACAACTATTAAGCAATCATAATCTATGGCTAATGTCTCTGACAACGCATGGTCCACGGCATAACTAATTCCATTTCCTGTCTTTGGATCACTAAAAACAAGCCCAATATGAGATGAGATGATTTTTGTATGTGCATTTTTTCCCATAATAGCTTTTTGTAATGTGATAAATTCAGCCTCGTTAAAACCATTTTCTGTCATCATTGCGATTTTTTTTTCAACTGAATCAATTTTATTCATTTCTCTTAGTCCTTTTTCCTACTAATATTAATTTGTATAATTTAATTTCAAAAAACTATGGTTGGCAGGGCTTTAATTAATGCGATAGTTTAGTTTTTTTACCAATTTATTAATACAACCATTTAAAAAATATAAATTTTACAGTACTTTATATTTTCTTAACAAAATTATAGAGCTGATTTTTTAAAGAAAAAAAAATTGGATAAATTTGGTACCCATATATGCTATTCTGAAAGTTTTTTCAAGCCTAACTATTTAGCAACAGAATAAAAATGGCTGCATAAACCAAAAAATTAAACAAATTTATTACTTGTTTTAGAAGTCAAACTAAGGTTACATGCTTTTAAAACAATTTATAACAAAATTAATGAGAGAATTATGTCTAAAAAAATTTTGACTGCATTTTTATTTTCCACAATTTTAGCGTTTTCAGCTTGTAGCTCTTATCCAGCTTGGGTTCCAGAATGGGCGCAAATAAACACTAGCGAATAAATTTAATCACTAAAATATTTTCTTTAAATTAAAAAATATTTAAAAGCTTTAAGTATTTGAAGTGCTTTTTAGAAAAATCAAAGTTGAATGATTAAATACATATCCAGTTGCAACTAGATTTACAAAATGGTAAAAATTAAGCGTTTTTTTTTACTTAATTTTTCGCTAGTGAGATAGAATCAGGATTAATTAGTGAATAGATGATCGTTCGCATATTATGTTGCGTATCATGGTCATGTTTAATACTTACGGGACTGTAAAATGACACCATATGATACCACCGAAAAAGCTGAAAATAGCATAGGCCTCAATAAACCCTCTCGTGAAGAAGCTGAAAAAGCGGTGGAAGTTTTGCTTCGTTGGGCTGGTGATAATCCCTTGCGTGAAGGTCTATTAGATACCCCTGCAAGAGTAGTAAGAGCATACGAAGAATTTTTCGCGGGTTATTTAGAAGACCCAGAAAAGATGCTGGAGCGAACCTTTGAAGAAGTAGAAGGATATGATGACATGGTAATGCTTAGAGATGTTGCAGTGCAAAGCCACTGTGAACATCATTTAGTTCCCATATTAGGGAAAGCACATATTGCTTACTTACCAGATAAGAGAGTGGTCGGTATTTCAAAATTAGCAAGGGTACTAGATTCATATTCCAAAAGATTACAAACTCAAGAAACCATGACTTCACAAATATCGAATGCGATTCAAAGTGCACTTAAACCAAAAGGTGTAGCCATTTTAATTGATGCACAACATCAATGTATGACTACAAGAGGTGTCAAAAAGCCTAATGTATCAATGATAACAACTCAGTTCACTGGTGAATTTAAAAAAGATCCATTGCTAAAGGATAGATTCTATAAACACATTCAGCTAGGAAACTAGTTTTTCAAGTTAATTCGAATTATTAAAGTGATAGAATGACATTATTTATGGATAGTTCTGTACTATGTCGATATATTCTGCGAATAGCTAAATTGAGAGAGGCTTATTGCTGATATGAATATAGCGCCCGTTTTTTCAATTCTTGGTGTACTTCTTACAATTTTGTCATTCACTATGCTAATACCAATGTTTATCGATATCATATATCGATCTCAAAATTGGTTCGGATTTGCCTCTGCTTCTCTTATTTCATGTTTTATTGGTATTTCGCTTTGGCTAACAAACAGAAATAAGCAGGAACTGAATCTAGGGCTAAAAGAAGCTTTTCTTTTGACAAATTTTGCATGGATTTTGTCTGGTATATTTGGAGCATTACCTTTTGTTTTTTCAGACCTTAGGCTGAGTTTTACAGATGCCATTTTTGAATCGATTTCAGGTATTACAACAACTGGATCTACTATTTTACAAACAATTGAGCTAGCGTCACCAGGAATCATTCTCTGGAGAGCTCTACTTCAATGGCTTGGCGGTATAGGCATTATTGTAATGGCACTCGCAATTTTACCCGTACTGTCTGTTGGAGGCATGCAATTGTTTAAAACAGAAACCTACGAGGCTAGTGATAATGCCATACCCAGAGCTAGGCAGTTGGCTGGGGGAATTTTTGCTGTATATACAACTCTTACCTTAATGTGGGCTTTTATGTTATGGCTTGCAGGGATGACAAGCTTTGATGCGTTGATCCATTCTATGACAACTTTAGCTACAGGGGGTTATTCTTCTAAAACTTCTTCTATAGGTGCCTTTGATTCAATTGCAATTGAAGTCATAATTATGTCCGGAATGATTGCTGGTAGCTTGCCATTCGCTCATTATTTAGCAATAACCAGAGGTGGTTGGCATGCCTTAATAAATGATCCTCAGGTTCGATGGTTCCTTGTGCTTACCATTTTAGTGATATTATTAATAACTATCGACCTTGGAAGGGCCGGTAATACCTGGCTTCATTCAATTCGTTTAGCAAGTTTCAATACAATTTCGGTTATTACTGGAACAGGTTATGGGACAGCAAACTTTGCTCTATGGGGTGGTTTCTCCACGACGATGTTATTGATAATGATGTTTATGGGTGGTTGCGCCGGATCTACAACTTGTGGGATAAAAATGTTTCGACTTCAAGTTTTAGTAAGCACAATTAAAGTTCAAATTGCAAGACTCCTCAGACCTCATGGGGTTGTGCTTGCTTATTACAATAATAAACCCGTTCCAGAATCTGTTATGGATGCTGTAATGGGTTTCTTTTACCTATACATACTTTGCTTTGTTTTTCTTTCCTTATTTTTAGCGTTCACAGGGCTTGATTTCACTACTGCATTTTCAGGCGCTGCAACCGCTATTTCAAATGTTGGGCCAGGTCTGGGGGAAATAATAGGTCCTAACGGAAGCTTTAATCCTCTTCCGGATATGGCCAAATGGGCTATGTGTTTTGGAATGTTATTAGGACGCTTGGAATTGTTTACTATTCTAGTGATGCTAAACCCACTTTTTTGGCGTAATTAAATTTATCTATTCTATTGAAGTATCATTCCATCTAGATTTTCAATTTCTAACCTTAATTTTCTGTCAAAACCTGCAAGTGCAGATAAAATTGTTTCTTGAATAGCGATGTCAAAATCAAGAGGACTGCTAGACTCTGAGACAGTGGTTGAACTTTTAGAACGCGCATCAAGAAAACCTGTCTGAGCTGTTACTGGTTGTATCCACATGATTTGCCCCGCCATTTCAACTTCTATCTTACTTTTTTGGTTATCTTTAAACTGTCCTGTAATTGAGTCGGCTTGTTGAATGTCTGTAATAATAATTGATGCTCTTCTAATATCCAGAGTTAAATCTCCAGATGAGCCAGCGGGTAATAAGGTATTGCTAGCCCATTCTGTTATCACAGATGAAGGATTAGGCATAATAAGATGCTCATTAAATGGCTCTTCACCTGGCATTTTCCAATTTTGGATTACTACCAGTTTTCTAGCATTAATTGATAGTGGTAGAAAATCGGATGATTGAAATGTTGGAATTTTTGGTTCATCATATATTTTCTGGCTGCATGCTGAGAAAAATATACATAACAACATTGTTAAAATAGAAAAACGCATCAATTCTCTCCCATTTGTCAATTATTGAGTTAAATACAATGACATAAATAATGGTATCTCATAATAATTAAGTTTCAATCTAAAAGTCTTAAATCTTGAAATATGACAAATTTTTAATGTGACCTTAAACTAGAAGAGAATACACGTCTTTTTTTACAAAACTCACAATCTACAACCAGATTATCACTCTCATCTGTCAGTTTGACTAACTCATCTTTATCAATCGAACGGAGTATAGTTTCAACTTTTTCTTTATTACAGCGACATCGATCATTTATAGAACGCGGTGACTGAATGTATACCCCAAGCTCGTTAAATAATCTAAAAAGGATTACTTCAAGCTTTAATTTTGGATCTGTTAACTCTTCCTTAGTTATTGTTTGAGCGAACATTTTTGCATTGTTCCAAACTTCTATATCATAATCAGGTACTCTATTTTCCACCCCACCCTCATCTGCTATTTTTTGGATCAACAATGTTGCCGCCACCCACAAATCACCCACTTTTTTTACTGATGTAATTAATTCTGTGTAAATTTGTTCAGAATTTTTAAACCAAACGGTAACTGAGTCTGCAACTGTTTTGCCTGATAATTCAACAATTCCTTGGTATCTTTTACTTGGGCCGCTTTGTTCAATTGTAAATGCCATGTATCCATCAGCCATCAGCGTTGTAAGTTCATCATTTTGCAGAAATTGCTTCTGCTTAAATGCCTTTTCGTCATAAGCCGCATATGATCTCAAATCTCCTTCATTAGTGACATCACAGAATAAAGTTGTTAAAGGTCCATCTCCCTTTGCTTGTAGTGTAATAATCCCGTCCAACTTAAAGGTTGTTGATAAACAAGATGTAACAACCATTGCTTCTGCTAAAATTGAATTAATAGGATCAGGATAATTATGTCGATTTAGAATTTGCGTAACTGGTTTAACTAATCGACAAATCCGACCTCTTATTTTCGGAGTTTCTAGAGTTGGGCTTCCAGTTAAATAAAAAGGAAGGACAAAACTATTTAACGGTGGTGCAGTAATTTCATCCGATGACTTTAAGTCGTTTTCACCTTTAATAAATTCCATTTTTTTCACCAAAATAGTCTCGTCTTAAATTAATCTTTCATCATTAAATTTTATAATTAAATAAATGACAGAGAATGGCTTTTTGTGCGTGGAGCCTATTTTCTGCCTCTTCAATAACCTTGCTTTGTGGACCATCAATAACGTCTTCGGTCACTTCATTACCTCTAACAGCAGGTAAACAATGCAGAAAAATGGCGTCAGAATGAGCTAATTCAAATAGTTTTGAGTTGACCTGATAGGGTTTTAGGTCCTTCAATCTAGTGCCTTCCTCATCCCCCATAGATATCCAAACATCTGTTATCAAAACATCAGCATCAAGAGCTGCCTTATGACTATCTTCATAAAGATTAATTTGTGCTCCTGAATCAATAGCCGTTTTTATAAGCTTTTGATTCGGTTGATAACCCTTTGGACTAGCTATACGCAAATTGAATTTAAATTTTGTAGCAGCGTCAATCCAACTTTTTAGGACATTGTTTGAATCTCCAAACCAAGAAATATTTAATCCTTCAATACAATTGAAGTTTTCTTGAATAGTCATAATATCTGCCATAATCTGACAAGGATGAGAGACATTAGTAAGACCATTTATTATAGGAATTTCAGAATTTTCTTTAAACTCAAGGAGGGTTTTGTGAGATTGGGCACGAATCATCACAGCATCAACATACCTTGACATAACCCTTGCCGTGTCAGCAATAGTTTCCCCTCTCGATAGTTGCATATCATTTGAAGTTAAAACCAAAGGTGTACCCCCAAGTTGTTTAATTCCAACTTCAAATGATATTCTCGTCCTTGTAGAACTTTTTTCAAAAATCATTGCTATCGTTTTATTCAGCAAAGGAGTTGGTGAAATCAATCCAGATTTAATCTGATGCGCTACAAGTAGAATATCATTAAGTTGTTTAGTTTTATAATCCGCAATATCAATAAAATTTGCTGACATGCATTTTTCCTTTAATTTTTTTAAGTATTTAATGTTTCTAACTTGCTTCTTCAAAGCACTCTGTTAAGGCATCGCTAAATACATCAATCTCTTGTTTAGTAATAATCAGCGGAGGCAAAATACGGAGAGTGTTTAGGCCTGCAGGAACAGTCAAAATTCCTCTTATTCTTAAAGCGGCAGAGAGGTTCGCAGCAGTTAAATTTTCAGTTAACCCAATACCACGCAAAAGGCCAAGACCCTTTATTTGAGATATAAACTTTGGATAAAGTACGAGTAATTTATTCAAACGATATTCTAAATAAGATGATACATCTCGAACATTTTGTAAGAAATCATCTTCCTCCAGAACGTCAAGAACACAATTTGCAACAGCCATGGCGAGTGGATTTCCGCCAAAAGTAGAACCATGACTGCCGGGTCCCATTGCGTTTCCAACTTCTTCTCTAGCAACAACTGCTCCAACTGGAAATCCACCACCAAGACCCTTGGCAAGAGCTACGATATCAGGCTGAATCCCTGATTGCTGAAATGCAAAAAGAGTTCCTGTCCTTCCCATACCTGTCTGAACTTCATCTGCAATAAGAAGTGCTCCAAATTCATCAGCTGCTTCTCTCAAACCCTGTAAATATCGCTCTGCAGCTACATTCACACCACCTTCCCCTTGAATGGGCTCAATCATAATCGCAGCAGTTTTCTCATTAATAGCGTTCCTTAGCTCGTTCAGATTGCCAAATGAAACATGCTCAAAACCAGATACACTCTCCCCAAAACCTTCACGATAAACTGGGTTTGATGTGGCTGATAACATTCCTAAGGTGCGACCATGAAATGCTCCTTCAGCGCAAAGGATATTCGTTTTTGCTACTTTGTTTCTTCGATATTGAAACCTCCGAGCCATTTTTACAGAAGCCTCATTAGCTTCTGCCCCAGAATTACAGAAAAAAACCTGGTCAAGCTTACAAGCCTTAGCAAGACGATAAGCAAGACGTTCTTGTTCTGGGATTCTGTAGAGATTAGAAGTATGCCAAAGCATTTTCGATTGTTTGTTAAGTGTTTCAATCAATTTTGGGTGACAGTGTCCAAGAGTATTAACGGCAATTCCAGATGCACAATCAAGAAACCTTTTATCGTCATCTGTTACGAGATAGCACCCTTCACCTTTAACAAAACTTAGATCGATTCTGCCATAGGTAGGCATACTTGCATCTTGGTAACTGGGGGTTTGTTTTTCCATGAAATTCTTATCCTAAATCAAAAATCAATATTAACTTGATTCTAATGGATGTAGATATGCCTTTTTGACTGGTATGCGATTCTCTTGACGCATTATACGATAATTTGTCAAGGAATGTTTACAAAAACTTTACTTAAAATGCTTTGCCAATTTTAATCCTTGAGATTGGTAATTTGATACCGATTGCATTGCTCCATATAAACTTTTAGGTGTTTCTGACATAGGTTCGTACACTAAACGACAAACGATTTGATCTTGCTCAACTAAAAATGGAACGTCATGTGAGCGCACTTCAAGAACGGCCCTAGTTTTCCCAACGTCAACAGAACCAAAACCAAACCCAGGATCAAAAAAACCCGCATAGTGGGCTCTAAATTCACCCACTCTAGTATCATAGGGTCTCATTTCAGCTGCAAAATTTTCGGGTACACACACAAATTCTCGACTTGCTAGAATATAGAATTCATCTGGATTAAGGACTAGACCACCACCCACCAAGTCAGTTGTTGTAACAGCCTCCCAAAATCGAAGTTTATCTAATCTGCCTATTTTATCTACGTCAATTAAACCCGCATGTTTTCGAGCTCTCCATCCTATAATGTCATTTTGTGATTCACTTTGTAAATTAACTGACAACCCGATACCATCATTAATCAAAGCTGAAACAGAAATATTGCCTTCAGACCTTACTAAACCAAATTCCCGCTGAAGCACTATCAGCTCGTCATCATCAATGATCTTTGAACCAGAACGAAGACGCACTTGAGACAATCGTGAGCCTGTTCTTACGAGCACAGAAAAAGTTCGAGGCGATATTTCTGCGTAAAGAGGCCCTGAATAACCCTTATTAATTATTTCGAATTCACACGCATAATCTGTAATTAGCCTAGTAAATACATCTAGACGACCTGTAGAACTTTTTGGGTTAGCCATGCCACCCAGTGTATCTGGTAAATTCAAGCTTTCTTGCAGCTCAACCAGATAAACACATCCTTTTTCTAAAACAGCCCCCTTTGTTAAATCCAACTCGTGTAACGCAAATTTATCAATTTTATCTGTTACCATTGACTCTGCGCCGGGTAGAAATGAAGCCTGAATTCTCCAAGCTTTACTACCCAAACGCAGGTCAAGACTAGCAGGTTGAATCTGCCCAGGTTCAAACGGCGTTGACGCCTTTATTACTTCCTGCTGAATAAGTGCAGACAAAGTTTGACCGGGCAACACACCAGTAGATACATTCATCAAACATTTATCCTTTAATATCTATTACACTTACGATTTAAGCTTATACCCTGACTCAAGGACATAATAGCTTGTAATAAATAAAGCCACATTTAAAATAAATAAAACAAATAATCCAAATATGACTGAGCTATCACTAATGCCCAAAATGCCATACCTAAATCCGTCTATTACTAAAAAAAATGGGTTAAAAATAGCAAATCGTTCAACCGTATCGGGCAATCTATCAATCGAATAAAATGTACCAGATAAAAAAGATAGCGGTTGAATTACGAAGTTGGTAATAGCAGCTAATGAGTCAAACTTATTAGCCCAAATACCTGCTAAAATTCCTACGAGTGACATCGCGCAAGAGCCTAGCAATAGAAATGCTGTTGCTACTACTATATGATGAGGAAAACCTGTTTTACCAATAAAAGAAAGTATTGTTATACTTATTATGCCAACGAACACCCCTCGTGTTATACCTCCAAACAAAAAGGCAACTAGTAATTCAAATGAACCTAAAGGCGGCATTAAGATATCAACTATGTTTCCTTGCACCTTGCCAATAATAATTGAGGAGGAGGTATTAGCGAACGCATTTTGAAGAACTGCCATCATAGCTAACCCAGGAGCAAGAAATTGCATATAAGTTGCATCTTCAAAAGCACTTGTTCTTCCCTCTAATGCAAGCGTAAAAACGAGCATAAAGAGTGCAGATGTTACAACTGGGGCTGCGAGCGTCTGCAATGAAACCTTCATGAAACGATGAACTTCTTTGCAGTATAAGGTATACATTCCACGCCAATTTATAATACCTATTTTTACCGGTCTCGTAAAATGCTCAGCTTTCATACCGTTTCCCGTGATCTCGCAAAAAAATGCAACCTAACTTTACAAACTTAACAGAACGGTTTTAGATTGAACTTATGAAAAATGCAAATATCAATAGAGTGCCAAAGAAAAAAAATAGCAAAAATCAGACGAGTGGAGTTTGCCAAAAAATTCTCAAGAATAAAGCACTGAATTATCTTAGCAAGTATGCAAGTACAGAAGAAAAACTAAGGCAAATACTTGCAAAATACTGTAAAAGAAAATGGCCCCAGGCTACAATTCAAGATTCTGAAGAACATATTAAAGAAACTGTAAAATGGTGCTCTAAGAATGGATATGTAAATGATTATGATTATATGATTATGAAAATAAATTCCGGAAGATTAAAGGGACAGTCAGCCACACTAATTAAACAAAAACTTATACAAGCTGGGCTATCAAAAAATATCGTTTTAAAAGCATTTACGGAGGATGAAAATCATTTTGAAAATGAATTTAAAGCTGCGCTAGTTATGGCTAAAAAAAAGCGGATAGGGCCGTTCTCATTAAAGCCAACCAATGACAAGTCTGAAAGAAGACGTCAGATAGCACGCTTAGCTAGAGCAGGATTCAATTACGAAATATGTAAAAATGTATTTGACTATTCTATTGAATCAAAAGCAAACTTGTGATCATTCATTTTAAAAAATGACAAATTATTTTTGACATTTATCCACTAAGGAGTATGCAACTATCATGAGCGAAGATTTAGTTTTTGAACCCTCTGATGAGCTAAAAAAATCAAGCCATATTTCTAAGAATGATTATGATAGACTATATCAAGAATCTATTCTACAACCGGAGCAATTTTGGAGAGAACATGGAAAACGAATTGATTGGATAAAACCATATCAAACTGTTTCAAACGTCTCATACAATAAACCTGGTGTATCAATCAAATGGTTTGAAGACGGCGTATTAAATGCATCTGCCAATTGTCTGGATAGACATTTAGAGACAAAAGGAAAACAAACAGCAATAATCTGGGAAGGAGATGATCCTAACCAGTCCAAGCATATATCATATGAAACACTCTATGAAGAAGTGTGTAAATTTTCAAATGTATTAAAACTTAATGGTATTAAGAAGGGTGATAGAGTTACCATATATTTACCTATGATCCCAGAAGCAGCAGTTGCAATGCTAGCTTGCGCAAGAATTGGCGCTGTTCATTCTGTTGTCTTTGGAGGATTTTCACCCGATGCACTAGCAGGTAGAATTACTGACTGTGACTCAACCTGCATTATTACTTCAGATGAGGGCATAAGGGGCGGTAAATCTATCCCTCTTAAACAAAATGTAGATGATGCTCTCGTAAACTGTCCAAATTGCAACACTTGCATTGTTATAAAAAGAACGGGAGGATCAATTTCTTGGGATACTGATAGAGATATTTGGTATCATGAGGCAATGGAAAATGCATCTATCTTATGTCCACCAGAGGAGATGTCAGCAGAAGACCCTCTGTTTATTTTATATACATCTGGTTCTACTGGAAAACCAAAAGGGGTCTTGCACACAACTGGGGGATATATGGTTTATGCCTCTATGACACACCAATATGTATTTGATTATAAAGAGGGTGATGTTTATTGGTGTACAGCAGATGTGGGCTGGGTAACAGGTCATAGCTATATATTATATGGGCCCCTTGCAAATGGAGCAATTACACTAATGTTTGAAGGTGTCCCTACATATCCGGATAGCAGCAGATTTTGGCATGTGGTTGAAAAACACAAAGTGTCAATTTTCTATACTGCACCGACTGCCATAAGGGCACTAATGCGTGATGGAGAGGAACCCGTTAAAAAACATGATCGTTCGTCCTTGCGATTACTAGGAAGTGTGGGCGAGCCAATTAATCCAGAGGCGTGGATGTGGTATCATAAAGTTGTTGGTGACTCGAAATGCCCCATCGTAGATACATGGTGGCAAACTGAAACTGGTGGGATATTAATTACTCCACTGCCTGGTGCAATTCCAACTAAACCAGGCGCTGCAACTAAACCCTTTTTTGGTATACAACCCGTAATAGTTGATGAAGAAAATAATGAACTTCTTGGGGAAGCTGAAGGAAATTTATGCATCAATAGAAGCTGGCCGGGACAAATGAGAACCGTTTATGGAGACCACAAACGTTTCGAGGAAACATATTTTTCAACATTCAAAGGCCGCTATTTTAGTGGAGATGGCGCAAGGCGTGATAAGGATGGATATTTTTGGATAACCGGAAGAGTCGATGATGTATTAAATGTGTCAGGACATCGCATGGGTACAGCTGAAGTGGAATCTGCGCTGGTATCCCATGAAAGTGTGGCAGAAGCTGCTGTTGTTGGCTATCCTCATGATTTAAAAGGTCAAGGGATTTATGCTTATGTGACTTTAGTAGCAGGAATAAAAACTAATGATGCACTCGAAAAAGCTCTTAAGCTCTGGGTAAGAAAGGAGATTGGTGCTATCGCAACACCTGATTTAATCCAATTTTCACCTTCACTACCAAAAACAAGGTCTGGAAAAATTATGCGACGCATTTTAAGAAAAATAGCTGCCAATGATTTTGAAGAGCTGGGAGATACATCAACACTTGCTGACCCATCTGTTGTTGAAGACTTAATCAACAATAGAGAAAATAAGTGACTAATTATCTAAAATCATTGATTGACATAACTCATTTTTATTCCCATATCTTCCGGGTCCTTAATTGGGTTTGTATATGATAGTATCTTGTAAAGCATATTTTCGATAATAACTGTAAACATAGCATCGTGAAAGAATTATAAAACCTTATGAATTCAATTCTTAATTTAATTAATAGCATTGTAGATTTATACTGCTTCACACTTATTGCGTATGTTGTATTAAGCTGGCTGGTAGCCTTCAATATAATTAATCCATGGCAACCAGTTGTGCGCTCCTTGTATACGGGGCTATCAAGATTACATGACCCTCTACTAGATTGGATACGTTCTGTTGTTCCAAATTTTGGGGGCTTGGATATAAGCCCTGTGATTTTGCTGCTTGCTATTCAGTTTGCCCGAAATTTATTATTTGAATTGCTTTTA
Source organism: Alphaproteobacteria bacterium (assembly GCA_012269555.1). Classification (GTDB taxonomy): domain Bacteria; phylum Pseudomonadota; class Alphaproteobacteria; order Puniceispirillales; family Puniceispirillaceae; genus UBA5951. Next base: position 62,407 of record JAAXKA010000057.1, on the reverse strand, counting down.
TAGCAAAAGTTTTTTCCCGAACTTGTGTTTTTAGTTTAACGAGATTAATCATTGATTCGTTAACATTGGTATTCATATACTAAAAATAAGCGGGTGAATTATGGGTTTAAAAAAAGCTACTATTATAGATGGTAAGGAATTTTCCAGTCGAACAAACCAATCTCTCCTTCCTAATGTGAAATTAATCGTTGAAAAAATAGGAAGGCCACCAGCATTAGCCGTTATCCTTGTTGGAGAAGATGCTGCAAGCCATGTGTATGTTAGAAATAAAGTGAAACAGACAAAAGATGCAGGCATGGTTTCAATTGAACATCAACTTTCAGCAGAAACAAGTGAAAAAACTCTATTGTCTCTAATTGATACACTAAATAAAGATGATCAAATTGATGGAATATTAGTACAACTTCCATTACCAAAGCACATAAATGAGAACTCAGTAATTCAGAATATCAATCCTGAAAAAGATGTTGATGGTTTTCATGTCATTAATGCAGGAAAGCTTGCAATTGGTCAGAAAGGATTGGTTCCATGCACTCCCCTTGGATGCTTATTGCTACTGCAAAACACAATTGGAGATTTATCTGGATTGCATGCTGTAATTGTTGGTCGGTCAAATATTGTCGGGAAACCTTTAGCTCAATTATTACTAGCCGAAAATGCTTCAGTTACAATTGTCCACTCTAAAACAAAAAATATCACTGAAATTACATCAAAGGCTGATATATTGATTGCAGCTGTTGGGCGTGCTGAAATTGTAAAATCAAACTGGATAAAACCAGGTGCCTGCGTCATTGATGTGGGAATCAATAGAATAGAAACCCAAGAAAAAGAAACTAGGAAATATCGAATTGTAGGGGATGTAGATTTTTCACAAGTTAGCGAGAAAGCTAGTTTTATTACACCTGTTCCGGGTGGAGTGGGTCCAATGACCATTAGCTGCCTACTCAGAAATACAGTCATGGCCACAGCAAAGCGCAAAGGGGTTGAGATCAGACTCAAATAATCCATCTTTGTATATGGAAATTATTTTTAATGTAGAGGTAAATTATGGGCTGGAAAATGGTTTTAATTGCTCTTGCTATGCTTTCTGTGGCCGGTATTTTATTATGGGGCGTAATTACAATGGCAAGGGGCGGGGAATATAATAAGAAAAATTCCAATAAAATAATGCGGTATAGAATTGTTTTTCAGGCTGCCGCCTTATTTATTTTTTTGGGCTTATTATTAATTCGTGACTAATTATTAAAAAGGTATTTAAGTTGGTAAAACTGAACAAAATATATACTCGAACTGGTGACGATGGACAAACGGTGCTTGTAAACGGCCAACGTGTTGCAAAACATGCCAAGCGTCCAGTGGCTTTTGGTGAGGTAGATGAACTAAATTCTGTTATAGGCATAGCACGTAATTTTGCAGATAATACTGATATTGATGATATGCTTGCTAGAATACAAAATGACTTATTTGATCTGGGCGCAGATTTGGCGACACCTGAGATGCATGATAATGTTCCATGCTTAAGAATAACAGAAAAACAAGTGAAAAGAATAGAACATGAGATAGATGCGTTAAATGAAAATTTGTCAGACTTGTCTTCGTTTATTTTGCCTGGGGGCAGTTCTCTCTCAAGCTGGTTGCACTTCGCACGTACAGTTGCAAGAAGGGCAGAAAGGGAGATTGCTGCACTTTCTGCTGAAGAGCCAATTAATAAATTTGCTATGCATTTTATTAATCGGCTATCAGATCATTTATTTGTATTAGCTAGAGTTGCTAATCAAAATGGCAAAAATGATGTTTTGTGGGTGCCTGGCGCGCAAACCGGTAAACAAAAATAAAAACCTTGTTGAAACTCTATGAAAAATTAGTAAATCTCATTTAACAAAAAAAGAATTCCAAAAAATAAAAAGGATAAAAAAATGAAAATTTTGGTGCCTGTCAAACGGGTAATTGATTACAACGTCAAAGTAAGAGTAAAACAGGATCAAACTGGTGTTGAGCTGGATAATGTCAAAATGGCAATGAACCCCTTTGATGAAATTGCCGTAGAACAGGCTCTGCGTATAAAAGAAGCAGGCGACGCCGATGAAATCGTAATTGTCTCAATTGGCCCCATTCAATCACAGGAAACCATAAGAACAGGTCTTGCAATGGGCGCAGACAGAGGCATTTATATCGATGCTCCTCATGAGACAGAGCCTCTAAGTGTAGCAAAATTACTTGCAAGTGTAGCTGAGAAAGAAAAGCCTGGATTAATTATGTGTGGAAAACAGGCAATTGACGATGACAACAACCAAACTGGTCAAATGACTGCCGCCATTCTTGGATGGTCACAAGCTACTTTTGCATCATCTGTTTCCTTGAATAAAGATAACGCAAAAGTTGTTCGTGAAATTGATGGGGGACTTGAAACGATTAATGTAAAATTACCTGCAGTTATTACGGTAGATTTACGTTTAAATGAGCCAAGATATGCATCCCTTCCGAATATAATGAAAGCAAAAAAGAAACCAATTGATACTTTGACTACGGAAGAGCTTAATGTTGACGTAAAACCTCGCTTAACCGTAATAAAGGTAGAAGAACCATCTACAAGAGAGGCTGGAATTAAGGTTAACTCAGTAGGAGAACTCGTTGAAAAACTCCAAGCAGAAGCAAAGGTGATATAATGACAATCTTAGTTATCATAGAACATGACAATGAAAACATTTTACCAGCTACGTTTAATGCCATAACAGCAGCTTTAAAGTTAGAAAAGCCAATTGAAGCACTGGTCGTTGGAGAAGATGTAAAACAAATTTCTGCAGCAGCTTCAAAAATAGAGTTTATTTCAAAAATTGTCGTGGCTGATGGCGCTGAATATGCTCATAATTTGGCTGAAAACATAGCTCCATTGATACAACAAATCGCTAAGAATTATTCACATATTTTTACACCCGCAACAACCTTTGGTAAAAATATTATGCCGCGCACTGCTGCTCTTTTAGACGTTATGCAAATATCTGATATTATAGAAGTAATTTCTTCTGACACCTTTAAACGTCCCATCTACGCTGGAAATGCTCTCGCAACCGTAAGATCATCTGACCCAATCAAATTAATTACTGTTCGGTCAACTGCTTTTGAGGCAGCAGAAAAATCTGGTGGGGCTGCTGAAATAATTAGTGTTGAGGGAACAGGAAGTATAGGTTTGTCTGAATTTGTGTCATCTGAACAGTCTGGCTCTGAAAGACCAGAACTAACTTCAGCCGGAATTGTTATTTCTGGCGGGAGAGGAATGCAAGATAAGTCCAATTTTGCTATGTTAGAAAACGTAGCTGATAAGCTGGGCGCTGCTGTTGGTGCGTCACGAGCAGCTGTGGATGCCGGGTTTGCCCCAAACGACTATCAGGTAGGTCAGACAGGAAAAGTTGTAGCGCCAGAACTTTATATGGCGGTAGGTATTTCAGGTGCCATTCAACATTTAGCAGGCATGAAAGATAGTAAAGTGATTGTGGCTATTAATAAAGATGAAGAAGCCCCTATTTTCCAAGTTGCTGATTATGGTCTAGTCGCTGACCTGTTCGAAGCAATACCTGAATTAGATAGTAAATTGTCATAAGACATAGAAAGCTACTCATCATAAGTTTACCGCTGAATAATAAAAATTTGTTGATGGCTTTGAGAGTTGAAATATCATAAGTCTAGTAACGCTACTTTAGAATTAATCTCATTAATAATCTCAGGCTTTGACCAGTCCACTGCTCCAATGTGGAACAATCCCTTTGTCTGATTTGAATTGATTAAAAATGTGACTGGTAATGCGGATACTTTTAATTTTCTTGCCCAGATGGCTTGAGGATCAAAACCTCTCAATAAATTATAGATTTTTTGGTTATCTAAAAATACGCTGACATGACTTTTTGGATTTCTATCTGTTGATACGAGCAATATTTCAATTTTATTTTTCTTTAAATGCTTTACCGCCTTGTCAAGATGCGGAAGTTCGATGATACAAGGAGCGCACCAAGTGGCCCAAAAATTAATCAAAAGGGGATTTCCAAGGAATTGTTTCAAATGTAATTCTATGTCATCCTCATAATGTATCGATGCATCTGGGAAAGGTTCAACAACTTTCTTCCAGTTCAATTCAGAATGCGCAGATGAAATTATAAATGGAGACGCAAACAAAGATGCAATGTATGCTGTTTGATTTAGAAACCTTCTTCTACTTTTATAAATTTTAGGCTGATAATTTTTCATTTCTATTTTATAACACGCGCAAAAAGAAAGATAATAGTGCATGTCGAAAAAAAATAAACAAAAATCATCCATATGGGGTGGTAGATTTAAAACTGGCCCATCTGATTTGATGCAAGAAATAAATTCGTCGATTTCTTTTGATAAAATTCTGTATTCAGAAGATATAGAGGGATCAAAGGCACATGCAAAAATGCTGGCCACACAAAAAATTATTACCCCTGAAGATTTCAAAGCCATAAAACAAGGCCTAGAAAAAATTCATGAGGAAATTGCAGCAGGTCATTTTTCCTTTAGCGTTGAGCTCGAGGATATCCACATGAATATTGAAACGAGACTTAGTGAGTTAATTGGTGAACCAGCAAAACGCTTACATACTGCACGTTCCAGAAATGATCAGATAGCTACTGACATTAGACTATATTTAAGAAATCAAATTGACCAATTAGATTTTTTATTAAAAAAACTTCAGAAAGAATTGTGGAAAAAAGCTGAGAAAAATACGCTAACTCTTATGCCAGGATATACTCACCTTCAAACTGCTCAACCTATAAGTTTTGGATTTCATCTTGCTGCATATATTGAAATGGTAGGAAGAGATCGGGAAAGATTCCAAGACTGTAGAAAGCGAATTAATGAATCTCCCCTTGGAGCTGCTGCACTTGCTGGCACCTCTTTTCCAATTGATAGACACCTAACAGCGAAATTACTAGGTTTTGATAGGCCTATGCCAAACGCACTTGATGCTGTTTCGTCTCGTGATTTTGCTTTAGAGTTCGCAAGTGCAGCCACCATTTGTGCTATTCACCTATCAAGACTAGCTGAAGAGATTGTAATTTGGTCTACCGATAGATTTAATTTTATTCAATTGTCTGATAATTTCACCACTGGATCTTCAATAATGCCACAAAAGAAAAATCCTGATGCTGCAGAGTTAGTACGAGCAAAACCAGGCAGGATAATGGGGCATTTTACATCACTGGCAACTATCTTAAAAGGTCTGCCGCTTGCTTATGGCAAAGACTTACAAGAAGATAAGGAGCCTCTGTTTGATACACAAAAAACTTTGTTTATTAGTATTGCTGCAATGACTGGGATGATTGAAGACATGCATATTAATGCTACTGCTATGCGTAATGCGCTTCAAAGGGGCCATCCAACTGCTACAGATCTGGCAGACTTTCTAGTTGTTAAATTAGGAAAAACTTTTCGTGATGCGCATCATATAAGTGGTAAAATCGTTGCGTTAGCAGATGAAAATAAGAGTGCGCTTGAGGACTTAAATCTTGCAGATATTCAAAAAATTGAACCAAAACTTGATCAATCTGTCTATAACATACTTAAAATTGATAATGCCTGCAATGCTCGTTCTAGCTTTGGCGGAACCGCTTCAGCTCAGGTAAAAGAGCGATTAAAAGAAGCAGCTGTGCGATTTGATCTAGATGACAAAGAAAATTAGGATTACGTAATGAGAAATATTATATTCTTGTTTTTAATATGCAGTATTTTCATAGTTCAAACATCCTGCGGTAAGAGAGGTATACCTCAACGCCCATCTGAGATTTCACAAGTTAAATCTACAGGTTAAATTAATACTAACTTGAGGATAAGTTTTATGATTTCATCAAATACTAATATAAATAAGATAAGAAATAATCAAAATGGTCTGCAAGATGACTTATTAACTGAACTTGCTGACATTTATATGACTCCTTTGTATGTATATGATGGTGATAAAATTCTTGAAAATTTTTATGCATTTCAAAAAGCTGTATCGATGCTTGATTGCAAGATTCATTTTGCTGTTAAAGCAAATTCATCAATTGCTATTTTATACTTACTAGGCAAAGCCGGCTCTGGAGCTGATATTGTTTCAGGGGGTGAGCTGCAACGAGCGCTGGCCGCAAATATAAAGGCAAGCGATATAATTTTTTCTGGAGTTGGAAAAACTGATGAAGAGTTACTATTGGCCATGCAACACTCAATCGGACAAATTAACGTAGAGTCAGGTCCAGAATTAGAAAGACTTTCGGACCTTGCGTCTTCAAATAATCTTAAATGCTCAGTAGCACTTAGAGTAAATGTAGATGTTGACCCAGGAAGTCATGTTAAAATCTCAACAGGCCAAAATAGCACAAAATTTGGAATTTCTATTAATGATGGTCAAGCTGAAAACTATTATCAAAAAATTACTTTGCATCCAAATTTAGTTCCAGCCGGACTTGCTGTGCATATTGGTTCACAAATTCGAAAACTAGCGCCTTTTGAAAAAGCTTATAAAGCTTTGCTTAACTTTTCAAATCATCTTCGTAGTAAAGGATTTGATGTACCTTGCCTTGATTTGGGTGGAGGAGTGGGCGTTGATTATGAAACAAATATGAGTCCAGATTTTTTTGATTATGGAGCATTAGTTAACCGCTTGTTTGCAAATCAGGGGTATAGATTAGGATTTGAACCAGGGAGATCTATCGTTGCTAATAGTGGAAATCTTATTACCAAAGTGATTTATGTTAAACAGGGTTATGATAAACGATTTATTATCGTTGATGCTGCGATGAATGATTTTATAAGACCCACCTTATATGACGCATATCATAAAATTGATAGCCTGCGCCCGCGAGGCGATTTTAAAGACATTGCAGATATTGTTGGCCCTATTTGTGAAACAGGTGATTATCTAGCAAAAGAAAGGTTAATGCCCCTTGTTAAGGCTGGCGACTATCTAGCAGTGCGAAGTGCAGGTGCCTATGGTGCAGTTATGATGTCAAATTATAATACAAGGCCTGAGGCATCGGAGGTTTTATACCATAATGGAGAAGCACATTTAGTTCGTAAACGAAGGACAGTTGAGGATCTTATAAAAATGGATACTAATCCTTTTGTATAAAATTTTTATTATTTTGATTTATATGATAAAAAATCGACTTGTATTTCTGCTTTTTCATCTGCGTCAATCGTAATTTGTGCAAAAAATGGAACATATTCAGACGCATCTATTGTGGTGCTATCTGGCCATATTTCGTGAGTTGACAATAAAAGGCCAGAGGGATCGATCACAGTTATTTTTACTGGAAGAGTATGAACTCGCATTGAACCATTATTAAAAATATCACCCCTAACCCGCAAGATATCATCTTTCCAATCTGTCTGTAAGTTTTTAATATCAAGGCTTTCTGATGAATAATTAATATTAATCCCTGCTAGCTCAAAAAACGTTGATAATTTTGGGTAGTATGCTGTGACGGTCGCTCGGTAAGTTATTAATGCAAAGATGACTAAAGTAAGCACCATACAAATTAAAAATAGCCGAATTAAAAAAGCTAAAAAATTTGATTTTTTATTTTTCTCGAGAATATCTTGTCTGTGTTTTGGCCCTTGTAATTTTTGGGTTTTAGCTTCCGTAGAAAGGTCTTCATTTCTATTTAAATTTAACTTTGGTGTGTTAGTTTCCTCTTCATTATCTGGAAAAATAGTCCAAACATGCGCGCACACAGAACACTTTACCTGCTGTCCCTTTTGAGCAATTTTGCTTTTGTCAATCTGAAAAATAGTTTCACAATTATGACAAGTTATTAGCATTAAATCTAAATCCTAAAAAAATAAGTTTAACAACACTAAAAATAGTAATAGCTGATTTAACTTGATTATTTATCTAATACGAAGTGAAGTTAAAGAGTAATAAATTCATTCTAAAATTTTATAACTAACAAGAGCTCTTGTCATGTCCTTTATTCCTAATTCTATTCAAAGAGTTTTCTTATGCTTTCTACTTCTAGCAGGATTGGCATTAGCAAGTTTTCAACAATTCATTCTCACACTTCCAAAAGCTAATATTTCTTTAGTTGAACCCTTGAATGGCATAGTTGTAGTAACAGGCGGACAAGCGCGTATCCAAAAAGGATTGGAAATGCTGTCCGGGGGTAAAGCAAACAAAATGCTTATTTCAGGTGTGGGACAAGGTATTTCAAAACAATTATTGAGAGAAAGTTTGTCTCTTTCAGATGAACAGGCTTTGTTTTTTGATTGCTGTGTTGAAATTGAGTTTACCGCGATTGATACAAATGGGAATGCAAGAGCAACTATTCAATGGATGCAAAAACATAATCTAAAAGATGTTTTACTTGTTAGCGCAAATTACCATTTGCCAAGGGCAGAAATTATTTTTAGACGATATCTGCCAGAAAAGAAAATATATTTTCAGGCTGTTAATCCGCCTGATTTAAAATTATCACATTGGTATTTAAGCTGGCAGACAAGTAGACTTCTACTAAAAGAATATCTTAAATTTTTGTTTGTAAAATTTAGTTTTGGATAAATCTAGTAATTAAGATCACTCTTTTGCAAAACCTATATCAATAATTGACCGTCTTATTTCTCCTGTGCGCTTAAATAAATTAAAAAGTTTATCTCCCTCCCGCTCATTGATAGCTTTCTGAAGAAATGTGAGGTCCTCTGTAAATCGCTGCAACATTTCAAGCACAGCCTTATCATTATTTAAAAATACGTCCCGCCACATTGTAGGATCTGAAGCTGCAATTCGGGTAAAATCCCTAAATCCGGATGCTGAAAATCTAATAACATCATTTTTTAAGTCATGTTCCAAATCTGAGGCTGTCCCGACTATGGTAAAGGCAATTAAATGAGGCAAATGAGAAGTTATTGCTAGAACCTTATCATGATAATTTGCATCCATGACTTCTACCATAGCTCCTAATTTCTCACAAAATCTCTTAATCACTGAAATTGCAGAGTTTGTTTTTTTGTCACCGATTAGAAGCCAATAGTGGTCCTTAAACAAAGTAGGGAAACCTGCAGATGGTCCTGAAAACTCAGTTCCTGCTAATGGATGACCAGGAACAAAGGAAATATGAGGCAAGACAAGAGGATTAATATCATCAATGACAGAACGTTTGGTTGAACCAGTATCTGTAAGAATAGCACCTGGCTTAAGATTTGAAATAATTTGTTTAACTACCCCAGCCATAGCTCCAACCGGTACTGCTAAAAATATGATATCTGCATCCTTAACAGCAGCCCTTATATCATCGACTAAATTTACAGGAAGCCCTATTTTTTCTGCCTCTAATAGAACTTCCTTAGATGCATCAAAACCAGTAACAGTCGCTGCAGCACCAAAATATTGAGTTGCACATACAATAGAACTGCCAATTAATCCAAGACCTATTACAGAAACATTTGGGAGCTTATCAGCCATTTGCCTTAACTAGCCTCCTGAAGAAGAATTTTTCTTAAACATAGTGTAAATTTTTCCATTTCGTCAGTTCTTCCAATCGACATTCTTAGCATTTCTGGTAAACCATAGGGAGTCATATCTCTTAGCTGAATACCTTGTTCCATAAGATGATTAGCAATATAGGCCGCAGAAGGCCCATTTTTATTTCTAAAATCAAGTAACATAAAATTTGCTTGGCCTTCTAATGTTTTAACACCCATCTCATTGAATCTATTTACTATCTCATTCATCCAAAATTTATTATGGGCAACTGACTTCTCTTGAAAGGCTATGTCCTCTACAGCAACTCTTCCAGCTAAAGCTGCAATTTGATTAACTGAGAATGGCCCTCGTATAGATTGCAGAGTCGCAAGAATATCTGGGGGGCAATAACCCCAACCCAATCGCAAAGCTGCTATTCCAAATAACTTAGAAAACGTCCTAAGCATAACAACGTTATTATTAGATTCAACTAGCTTAGCCGCATCAGATAGACCAGAGGTCACATACTCGCAATAAGCCCAGTCAAGAATAAGAAGGACAGATTTTGGAATTGACTCGATTAATCTTGTTAATTCCTGGTCAGAAATCATTGAACCCGTTGGATTATTGGGATTTGCAAGAAACACCAATTTTGTCTTTGGTGTAAGCTTAGAGATAATAGCGTCAACGCTTACTGTAAAGTTATCATCTGGCGCAACAATAGGGACGCCTCCAGCTATTTTTATTGCCTGCGGAAATACCAGAAAACCATATTCTGTATGAATCGCTTCATCACCAGGGTTTAAGAAAGCAGTGCATAATAAATAAATAAGCTCATCAGAACCATTTCCTGTTAAAATTTTCTCTGGCTTTAGCTTAAACCTCAATGCTATTGATTCTATTAAATCCTCATCTTGTTGTGCAGGATATCGATAAAACTTTATATCATTTTTTTTTATTGCCTCCTCAACGAGAGGGGAACACCCAATTCCATTCTCATTGACAGACAACCGAATCAATGATTTAGATATTTTTTTACCAAAATTAGGTCTATAACTCACCAGTGTTTGTATAGCATCAGCTGGCATTGGCTTAACTGTCATTATAAAGATATCTCCAACTGTAAAAATGAAAAACTCTAGAATTATCCTAGTTTTAACTAGATTTTAGATTAACCCAAGCTCCAATATAAACAAGTTCCTTTGAATTATTTTCTGCCAAGAAACCAGGTTTTTCAATTATTGCTGTTTCTAAAACATTGGAACTCTTAAAAACTGAAATATCAAAGCCTGTTTCTTCTGGCATGTTTTTACAGATTATAGCAACATTATCTATTTTATGATTAAGATAAATACCCGTCTTTTTTCCAAGATGCATTCCGATTTTAGAGAGCCCCGAATAAGGAAAAAATGCGATTTCTGCATCATTTTCCAACAATTTTTTTATTATATCTTTCTCTGTTTCACATTGTTCATGTTCCAAGAAATTAGAACTGAATTCTTGAGTAAATTTTTCTAAACCTCGAAGACTTATAATTTTAAATTTTGGTTTCTGTCTATGGACACTTGAAGCTAATAATAATCTCCACAACCTGATAACAACATCTTTTTCAAAATCATTATCTATTTGCAAAAGAAGCTTATGCATAAGTAGAGCTTCTCTTGCTGGGCGGTAAACTGGGCTACCATCTAACTTCACAGTAGCTATTTCATTAGAGAGAGACAAACGCTGCCTAATTAAATCAAGTAACGCTTGGTCTATTTTATCTATCTTTTGTCTTATTTCCAAAAGTGTGTCTGACATAAAATTTCCCCCAAAAGTTGCCATCAAAATAAAAAATTTCTCGCTTTTTTTCAGAACTTTATTATTCTTCTACAGAATAAGCTGACTGGCCTTTTACAGACACAAACAACCGTTTCTTCGTGGCAAGCCTGTTTTTATTTGGTTCTGCATAAACCAATTTATTTGCTTCAACAATTAGGACTCCTCCAAGAAGTGGTAACACGCGCTCCCCAAAAACTTCTACTTGGTTAGAAAATACCCTTGGTAATTTATCTACGAATGGTGGCAAAAACAAACTTCTTGTGCATTTTTCTGGATTTAACCCTGTATTTTTTAATAGGGCGAAAATTTGACGTTTGCTGAAAGGGGTGCCGTGTCCAAAGGGTGTTGTTTCAGCTCTTGACCACAAACCACCACGATGAGGCACAATCATTATAAGTTTGCCCGCACTTCTTAAAACCCGACTCGCTTCCAACAAAAATCCATTTTTATCTAGAATAAATTCAAGTGCATGCGTTATTAGAACATAGTCAACTGAGTCACTCTCCAATGGCCAACTTGTTGAGTCAATCAATGCGCTATATACAACATTTTCATATTCCCATGGCATACCACCAATTTCAGATGGCATTAACACTGGAAACATTGTGCTTCGCTCAGGAAAAATAGAGGGAAAACCAACCACAAGGTTTGAAGTTTTATTTGATGGCATCCAGATTTTTGATAGCTCTTTGTTCAATAGTCTCGCAACCATTTGTCCACGTGTGCTATTATAAAAGGTATCTATTTTTCCTACATCATATAACATTGCTTATCCTTTATATGATATCGAATAAACATACCTCAAAATTCTTTTTAAAAATAGCAAGATTTATTAAATGAAATCCATTTAAGTATATTATTCACAAAGTTACTTGCAATTAGACAAGATATAAGCGGCCTCGCGGATATCAGAATAGACATCTGGCTTACAAGTTCGAATGGACACACCTATAACCGAAGGCATCTGACTCACTAAATCAAATATCTCACGTGCCAATGTTTCCTGCAAATCAAAATGCTTGCTTCTACATAATTTCAAGACAGCGCTTCTCACCGTATCATAGTCAAGTGCCTCAGAAATTTTGTCAGAACTGGGTTCATTTTTTGGATCAAGGTGAACATCCAAATCAATTAAAATTCGTTGTGGCTTTTGACGCTCAAACTGATGAATTCCAATGGAGCAAATAACTTCAATACCATAAAGCTGAAAACATCGTTTTAAATTAGGTTCATACATTTAATTATCTTCCATAAAAGCAACATCCCGAGGTAATGGCTGCAAATGCGCTCCTCCATCAAGAATAATTGTCTCTCCCGTCATAGAAGATGTAGATAATATTAAACGTGCAGCAGCGACTATATCTTCTTTATCTGCGCCTTTTCTAAGCAAATTTCGTTTATGAGACCGTTTGAATTCTTCATCTGTTTGGCCGCCTGAGGGAAGGGTAATTCCGGGCGCAATTGCATTTACCCTAAGTGCAGGTGCATATGCCTGTGCTGCCAAAATACCAAAATTCTGGAGAGCCGCTTTTGATAAAGTGTAGGTGAAGTAATCTGGATTAAGGCCAAATAACTTTGAATCAAGAATGTTTATTACACATCCACTATTTTTTGCTCTAAATTGTTTCGCAAATTCCGAAGTTAAAATTGCGGGAGCAGCAACATTAACCGCTATATGTCTTTGTAAAGTCTGGACAGAGAAATCATTAATTTCATCATAAACGAACAAAGAGGCATTGTTTATCAAAGCAGATAGAGGCAACCCCCGAGAAGCATCTTTAATCAATTGCTTGCAGGCGTCGGGATTAGACAAATCAGCTTGAAGAACTTCGACTTCCCTTCCCTTTTCTATAAGGCGTGCACAAAGTGCTTCCGCTGATTTTCTGTTTTTATTACAATGTATTATTACGTGCCAACCATCTGCTGCCAGATGTGTTGCAAGCGCAGCTCCAATACGCTTAGACCCACCTGTAATTAAAATTTTTTTTAAGCTTAAACCCATTTTTTGTCCTAAATTTCAATAAAAAACATAACACAGGAAAAATATAAACCAATAGTAAAACGCGCAGAATTTAAAGTACCGGAGCTATAAAATGAGGAAAAATTGAAGTCTGTTTACAGATTTCCAAAACGTTTAATCCACGCATTAATCCGTAATTCGTAACCAAAACAGACATTAAGCCCGCTGCATTGGCTCCTAAGATGTCTGTATGCAACGAATCTCCAATCATTGCTATTCGTGATTTTTTCAGGGCCTTAGTTGTTTTTCTCTGAAGAATTTTAATAGCCATTTGAAATGAAGCGGGATAAGGTTTTCCATACCATTCTACTGGGAATTCTGCCTGCTTCATAGCTCGAGCCACCCAATATCCAGGTTCGGCAGAAAACCTATTTTCTTGTGGGGCTGTAATATCCGGATTTGCAACGAAAACAGTCCTAGGATTTTCTCTCAATGCTGCCTCAAGTTTTGATTGCTTGGTATCTGTCCACCCAATACTTCCCATAAACGCAAAAGCTTCAGCTTGCCGCAAAGCATCACAATAAATCCCCATTTTTTGATTAAAATCCAAACAATGTTTAAGTGGTGCGGTGGCTTCATCTAAGCGCATTATATTTTTTGCAGATTTATTTATCAGCTTTTCTTCAAGGACATCTCTACTCGAGATTATATCATGCCTGCTTATTTCTAATCCCCAACTATTATATATCTGTGCTGTTTTCTTGGAGGGCTGACTAGCACCATTCGTTAGAATAACAAACGGAAGATTGCGATGGGAAATTTCAGAAAAAAATTTTTGGAACCCCGGAGTTAAATTATTTCCAATGTTAACAATTCCATACCCATCTAAAATAATTCCATCCACCTCATCAAGAAGTTCACTAACAGAACCTAACATTTTTGGATCGATTGATTTAGTTTCAGGTAAAATTGGCCTTAATAACTCGTAAATCTTAAATGCGCTTTCTGCATTTAATTTATTTGCAGGTGGAATTTCAGCACTATATAAGTTTAGCTTATTGTTATCACTATAATCAGGACTATTTTCTTTATCAGTCATATTTATAAACGTTTTTTGGAAAAAATTGACATTTTTTAATTCCCGTTGTTGATCAATTTTAGATTGAATTTCCTTAAGTGATGATAAACCTCTATAGCGGAGAATTCAAATAAACACATTAAAACAAACATACGAATTCGTCATTATTGGTTCTGGAGTAGCTGGATTATCCGCTGCAAACACTCTTACCAAAAATAAAAGAGATGTGCTCATAATTGATAAGGGTAATAATCCTGGCGGTAGATTATCTACAAGAAACCACCCTTTATTTTCGTTTGATCATGGTGCTCAATTTTTTACAACAAAAGATAGTGAATTTAACGAATTAGTTCAAACAGGTGCTAAAAATAAAGAAATAGCTATTTTTGATCATCCCCAAAAAGGCCCAGTATACGTTGGAAATCCTATATTTAAGTCATTTATTTCAACATTAGTAAGCCCTTTTAATATTGTTCAAAATGCACTTGTAACAAAAATTAAAAAGAAAGAGGAAAAAGGTACTAGAGGTTGGTGTATATCAATTGAAAACTCAAAGCCTATTTATGCAAATAATGTTATTCTGACAATGCCCGCACCCCAAACACATGCAATACTTCCAGAATTTCTAACAGAGCTAAGACAAACAACCTTGAAAGCTGAATATCAGCCTTGTATTGCAATTTTAGCAGGTATTCAATTGTCATACGATTCTGCGTTAATTTTGAATAAGAACCGGTCAACATTTGAACCTATATTACTGGCAAAAAGAAATATAAGCTGGTCCATTGGAAAATGGTCACATGGAGAAACAAATAATACGTCTTATTTCTCTATAATCATTCATGCGAGTCCCAAATTTTCCTTAAAAAATATTGAAAGAAATCTAAATCAACTGTCTCATGAATTATGGGGGGAATGGAAATCAATAATTAGTGAAAGTAACAAACTCAATATATCTGCGCTACCAGAACAGATTTCTTACTTAGAAGGCCATAAATGGCGTTTTGCGAGGGTATCCAAAATTGCCGACGAATCACATATGCGCACTAATATACACCATTCAATTGCTCTAGCAGGTGACTGGCTTTCTGGACCACGCATTGAATCAGCGTGGATTTCAGGAAGAAATGCTGCTATTTCATTGTTAGAAAAATAATAATATCAATTTACTGCTCAAAATAATAATTAATTTCTAATTAATATAACACATCAGATGTAAAAACAGATGCAACACTTGACAGAAATAGCCCAAGATGTATAGTCTCGCATCGTCTTAAGATGTGATTGCTCAAATTAACTCTTATGAATTTTTAACTAACTATATTTGTTACAAAATTTAACTTGATTAAGAAATTTTATTAACTTTTTATTAAAGGTGTCTCCATGTATGCTGTGGTGAAAACAGGTGGAAAACAATACCGTGTTTCAAAAGATGACACAATAATGGTTGAATTTATTAAGGCAGAGACTGGTTCAACTATTTATTTAGACAATGTGATGATGCTAAATAATAATGGTGATTTAACAATTGGAACACCAAAAGTGGATGGTGCGTTAGTTTCCGCCAAAGTTGTAAAACAAGCTCGCGGTCCTAAGTTGATTATTTTTCGTCGAAAGCGACGTAAAAACCATCGAAGAACCCAGGGACATAGACAAGATTTAACTCTTCTCAAAATTATAGATATAAGTCCAGATGGGAAGATAAAAGCCTCAAATAAAAAACCCCAACCAGAAGGGGGCAAAGAGAATAAAAGCACCACAAAAGAAGCAGTTGCAAAAAAAAGTATTAAAAAACAAACTATAAAAAAGGCAAGTAGTACAAAAGCTACTACCAAAAAATTAGCTGCTAAGAAAGCAACTGCTAAAAAAACGCTTAGTGTAAAAAAATAAGAGGAGTTTAAAGATGGCTCATAAAAAAGCAGGTGGAAGTTCTCGTAATGGACGTGATTCAGCTGGCCGTCGTTTAGGAGTTAAAAAATTCGGTGGCGAATCTGTGTTGGCAGGAAACATAATTGTCCGACAAAGAGGAACTAAGTTTCATCCAGGTGAAAACGTGGGAATGGGCAAAGATCATACATTATTTGCGCTGACAACAGGTTCAGTAAACTTTAGAAAGAAAACAGGTGGTCGAACCTTCGTGAATGTTTCACAAGCTGTTGCTGCAGAATAAATCATAGAGAAAATTAATTGTTTCGTGGGGAAAACCAAGGGTTTTCCCTTTTTTGTTTAAACGGTATTTAAATAAGCTTAAGTTTGCAGAAAAATCATTAATGCAAAGTCATAAAAAATGAAATTCCTCGACCAAGCAAAAATTTTTATTCGTTCTGGAAATGGAGGGCCAGGTTCTGTAAGTTTCAGACGCGAAGCGAATGTGCCATATGGAGGCCCAGATGGCGGGGATGGTGGACGTGGGGGAGATATAATTGCAAGATGTGTTGATGGTTTAAATACACTTATTGATTTTCGCTACCATCAACATTTTAAAGCTGAGTCAGGCCGCCCTGGGGCGGGTAGAGATAAATCAGGATTATCTGGAAAATCTATTATTTTAAAACTTCCTGTTGGGACTCAAATATTATCTGATGACCAATCAATGATATTGGCGGATCTTACCACTGTTGGACAGGAAATTATCTTAGCAAAAGGCGGTGAAGGCGGGCACGGAAATGCATTTTTCAAATCGTCTACCAATCAAGCGCCTAAAAAATCTCAGCCAGGCATTATGGGAATAGAAATGTGGATTTGGCTTCGTTTAAAGCTAATTGCAGACGCCGGATTAGTTGGATTACCAAATGCAGGCAAATCAACATTCCTAAGTGTTGTTTCTGCTGCAAAACCAAAAATCGCAGACTATCCTTTTACAACATTACATCCTAATTTAGGGGTTGTCGCCATTGACGAAAAAGAATTTGTAATGGCAGATATACCTGGACTTATAGAGGGCGCTCATGATGGAGCGGGAATAGGCCACCGCTTTTTAGGACATGTAGAAAGATGCCTTGTGTTACTGCATTTGATAGATGCAACACACGCAGACCCAGTTGAGAGTTGGCGAACCATTCGTTCTGAACTATCTGCTTATAATGACGATTTATCTAAAAAGCCAGAAATTATAGCCTTGTCTAAATGTGACGCAGCACCTAAAGATTATGTTTCGGACTTAATTAGTGAACTGCGAAAAGCTGGTGGTACTGAAATTTACCCTCTATCCTCTGTTACAGGTTCTGGTTTGAATAAGATATTGCGTGCAGTATATGATGTGATAAAACGTGAAAACGTAAAGCAGAAAAGTGAGGGGAAGGTTCATGAAACATGGCACCCTTAAAATGAATTTATATTTGAGAAGTAACTAAATTCAAGGTTTTAACTTAAGTGAAAAATTTATCAAACAAAGTAAGAGAGGCATCCTGCATTGTAATCAAAATTGGTTCTGCTTTACTTATAAATGAATCGACTGGAAGAATAAAATCACATTGGGTCAAATCTCTTTGCAAAGATATTGCTTTATTAAAATCAAGTGGAAAGAAAATTATTCTTGTTTCTTCTGGGTCCATTGCTATTGGACGGGAAATCCTTAATCTTAAATTCAAATCTATAAAACTTGAAGAAAAACAAGCGGCTGCTGCTGTAGGACAAGGACAGCTTATGCACCTTTGGGCTCATTATCTAGCACAACATCAAATTACTGCCGCACAAATTTTACTCGCACCAGAAGATACAGAAACAAGAAGACGTCACTTAAATGCCAGAGCAACAATAAAGACACTTTTAAACCTCGATGTTATTCCTGTTGTAAATGAAAATGATACTGTTACAACATATGAAATAAGATTTGGGGATAATGATAGACTAGCAGCTCGAGTAGCAGGGATGATTTCTGCTGATCTACTAATTTTATTATCTGATATTGATGGGTTATATACCGCTGACCCCTCACGTAATGTAAATGCCAAACACGTCCCAGAAATCAATGAAATAACGGAAGATATTTTAGCTATGGGAGGTAGTGCAAATTCAACTTTTGCCTCTGGTGGAATGATAACAAAATTATCAGCAGGCCAGATTGCAACAAAAGCCGGCGCTGACATGATTATTTGCGATGGTCGACCTAAAAACCCTATCAATCGCTTGCTAAATGGCGACCGTGCAAGTTTATTTTATTCAAGGATAGAACCACATACAGCTCGTGAAAAATGGATTGCTGGAAGCCTTAAAGTGTCGGGCAGTGTAACGATTGATGAAGGTGCCTTAAAAGCAATAAGTGAAGGAAAATCCTTATTACCAGTGGGTATAAAATCTATTTCTGGAAATTTTGACAGAGGTGATGTTATTTCGGTGAAGACGGATGACAATTTTGAAATAGCTAGAGGTCTCTCAAACTATTCCAATAAGCAGGCAAATCAGCTAAAAGGTAAGAAAAGTGCTTCTTTCGCCTCAATAGTGGGATTTCAAGGACGCGCTGAATTAATCCACGCTGATGATTTAGTAATTATGAAAATAAAAAGAGAAGATAATGAGTCAACCTAATAATTCCATAAAAGACTTATCTGTTGTTGATATGATAGATTATCTAACTCACGAAGCAAGACAAGCACAACTGTTATTGGGACAATCTTCGCATTTGATAAGGTGTTCAGCATTAAACAAAATTGCTGAAAGAATAAGAGCTCTCAGCAAACAAATTGTCGCCGCTAACCAATTAGACTTGTCTAATGCAAATGATAAACAGCTTCCTTCTTCTTTCGTTGATAGACTAAAGCTTACTCCAGAAAGAATAAATGATATGGCGGCTGGGGTAGAAAATATTGCACAGATGCCAGACCCATTAGGTAAAACATTATCGAAATGGAATGTTGAATCTGGACTTGAAATTGAACGTATATCTACTTCACTTGGTACAATCGGTATTATTTACGAATCTAGACCCAATGTAACTATTGATGCTGGCGCATTATGTCTTAAATCTGGTAATTCAGCAATATTGCGTGGTGGTTCTGATTCTTTTCATACGAGCTCTATTCTTACAGAATTAATGCAAGAATGTCTCAGTGAAGTTAAATTACCAAAGTCAGCCATTCAAATGATACCAACATCAGATAGAGAAGCTGTAAATGTATTATTACAAGCTGCTGGAAAAATAGATGTAATTGTTCCTAGGGGTGGTAAATCTTTAGTAAGTTTAGTGCAAGAAGTAGCGCGTGTCCCTGTTTTTGCCCACCTTGAAGGTATTTGCCACATTTATGTAGCAGAAGAAGCAGATCCCGATATGGCACGCGAAATCACCTTAAATGCAAAAATGCGAAGAACAGGAATTTGTGGCGCTTGTGAAACTTTGCTTGTTGATAAGTCTGTTTCTCGTAATTTACTTCCAGATATTTCGGATAGCCTCTTAAAGGCTGGATGCGAACTTCGAGGTGATGAAGAAGTAATGAAAATTTTACCCTCAATTAAGAAGGCAGATGAGGAAGATTGGTCCACAGAGTATTTAGATGCAATTTTATCTATAAAAATTGTAGAGAATTTTGACACTGCTATAGAGCATATCAATAAATATAGCTCTGGCCATACGGAGTCCATCATCACGCAAAATAAAAATCTAGCCGAACGGTTTTTAGCAGAAGTTGATAGTGCAATTGTTATGACAAATGCATCTACCCAATTTGCAGACGGAGGTGAATTTGGAATGGGAGCAGAAATTGGAATTGCAACAGGAAAACTGCATGCCAGAGGTCCTGTCGGCGCTGATCAACTTACAAGTTTTAAATATATTGTAAGGGGGCATGGTGAAACGCGAAAATAAAAATGTTTTTATAACACGCCTTTCTCATCATTTAAGAAAACAACGTATTGGATTAATGGGGGGGTCATTTAATCCAGCTCATCAGGCGCATAAAGAAATCGCAGAAGTTGCAAAAAAACAAGCCAAATTAAGTGAGATATGGTGGCTAGTTAGTCCGAAAAATCCTCTGAAGTCCGATA
The DNA here is from genome assembly GCA_012269555.1 of Alphaproteobacteria bacterium. GTDB lineage: Bacteria > Pseudomonadota > Alphaproteobacteria > Puniceispirillales > Puniceispirillaceae > UBA5951. The sequence goes on along the minus strand of JAAXKA010000057.1, from coordinate 42,115 downwards.
TTAATATGATGTCGTTTGAACACAGACTATTAAGCGCAATAATGGTTGCCAATAATGTGCCTTGGCTTAAGGTACTTGATTATGAACATCAGCTTCAAATTGCAAATTGCTTCCCTAACAAAAGAGCGTCAACAATTATTACCTTATCTCGATTGCGTCTGCAATTTCCGGTTACTTCATTCATCTGGATAATGGGCGCCGACAATCTAATACAGTTTTTTCAATGGAAAGACGCACATCGAATTGCAAAACTCGTGGACATATTTGTAATGAACAGACCTGATTTTACCTTTAAGGCACTTTCCAGCAAAAGTGTTGCAATTCTTGGTAGTAGGTGTCCGCCTAGTCATTTAGGAACTGGTCACAAACGCAAATGGGCTTTTTCTTTTTCAACTCGAAATACACTTTCAGCAACAAAAATTAGGAAAAATATGCCTAATTAATAACTTACTTTCATCTCTGTTGTAGAAACAGTGAAAAAACGCTATATGTCGTATGTAAAATTTAAAAAGGAGATAGACAATTTTCAGAAAAAAAAAGCATCTTTCACCTGAAGAGTTAAATACGCTTGTTTTGCAAGCATTAGATGATGAGAAGGGTGAGGATATTTTATCTATTCCTCTTGGGAATACTTCTTCTATCGCTGATTATATTGTTATAGCATCTGGTACTTCTTCAAGAAAGGTACTTTCGATGGCACAGAACCTTGAAGTAAAATTAAAAAAAGCTGGTGTCACTATTCTTGGTCGTGAAGGTGTAAAACAAGCAGATTGGGTTCTATTAGATGCATGCGATGTTATTGTTCATTTATTCAAGCCTGAGGTTAGGGAATTTTATGGTCTCGAGAGAATGTGGTCAGCTTCTGCGGATGACGAGACCATTCAAATATCGGTAGAATAAATTTTATAATATTAATGAAGCTGAATTTAATCGAGGCCTAGTTACGATTTATGCGTTTACATATAATTGCTTTCGGAAAGCAAAAAAATCACCCTTCTTACGAATTAACACAAACTTATTTCAATAGATTACCTTTTTCTGGAACCATTGTTGAACTTGAGGGTTCACGCTCATCAAACTCTGGAGGCATCTTAGAGGAAGGTGAAAAAGTAATTAAATTTCTTTCCCTACAGGCAGTTAAGGGTTATCGCCTTATAGTTATGGACAAATATGGTATTGACACGAGCTCCGAACAATTAGCAGAACTTATTAAAACATGGCGTAACAAAGCTATACCCGCTTGTTATTTTGCTGTAGGAGGTGCGAATGGACATTCTGAAAAACTTATTAGCTCTGCGCATTGTTGTATTAGGTTTGGTAGCGCCACTTGGCCACACTTATTATTTAGGGCCATGCTTGCAGAACAACTCTATCGCGCCGAAATGATTCTAAAAAATCATCCCTATCATAATAGTCACTAATGCGGTATGAATTATAAGATATTTTTATTAAAAACTATTAAAATCGATTAATTGCGAATAGCTTAATCCAAAATTATATTTCAAAAAAATGGCTTCAAATAAACAAAAACAATTAGTTTTATGTATTCTAGACGGACTTGGTATTGGTAGTCAAACAGAGACAAACGCTGTATTCCAAGCCGATACTCCAAACCTAGATAAATTAGTCTCAGATTATCCTACCTGTCAGCTACAGGCCTCTGGTCCAGCAGTGGGACTTCCAGATAATCAGCCTGGAAATTCTGAGGTAGGACATCTAACTATTGGCTCTGGTAGGGTAATTGAACAGGACCTACCCCGGATAACTAAAGCCTTAACAAATAATTTTCTAAATAAAAGTAATGAGCTAGCTGACTTCATAGCCTCACTAAAAAAAACGGGTGGTGCCGCTCATATATTGGGACTTTTATCAGATGGTGGCGTTCATTCCCACATTGACCATATTTGCATATTCACGAAACACTTAATACAGCATGATATTCCTGTCTATATCCATATAACTACTGATGGAAGGGACACAGCACAAAATAGCAGTGCAAGTTATCTATCTATTCTGAAAAAAAACTGCCCAAGTAAGGCGACAGTAGCTACCGTCATTGGAAGATATTTTAGTATGGATCGGGACCACCGCTGGGAACGTACTCAGATAGCATATGACCTAATAAAATATGGAAAAGCAAAACATTATTGCAGTACGCCAGAACAAGCAATTAGAGACGCTTACAAAAGGGGTGAGACAGATGAATTCATTAAGTCAACTTCAATAGCAAATTATCGGGGATTAGCCCCTTGTGACGGTATATTTATGGCCAATTTTCGTGTTGATAGAGTGAGACAAATAATGTCTTCCTTTTATACACCAGAAGAAACAGATATTCAGACATCTGATGAATTCAAACCATCCATTGGCTTGGCCATGACACCGCTATCAGACACTTTGAATAATAAAATCCCCTACCTTTTCGCACCAACTAACCTAAGCAATGGTTTAGGCGAAACAATCTCAAATTCGGGAATGACACAACTACGTTTAGCAGAAACAGAAAAATATCCCCACGTCACTTTCTTTTTTAATGGTGGAGTAGAGAAGGCTTTTGAAGGCGAATTGCGCGAATTAATCGCTTCACCAAAAGTTGCTACTTATGATTTACAACCTGAAATGAGTGCCAAGTTTTTGTTAAAAAGTGCGATAAAGGCTATAAAAAACCATGCGGTAGACGTTATCATTGTCAATTTTGCTAATCCGGATATGGTTGGCCATACGGGGGACTTAAAAGCAGCTATAACTGCTGTAGAAACTGTAGATAAATGCGTAAAATCTCTTATTGAGAATATAGAGGAAAATAATGGAATATTAATAGTAACAGCTGACCACGGTAACTGCGACATTATGTGGGATGAGATAAAAAAAATACCACATACAGCTCATACAACAAATTTAGTTTCATTCAGTATTGTTGGTGCCTCTATAGATAATATATCCAATGGAACACTTGCTGATATAGCACCGACAATGCTAGATCTCTTAAATATCAAAAAACCAAACGAAATGTCTGGTATTTCTCTTATAAATAAACCAATTTAATGTTTGTACATTAAAAAATATTTTTATCCATAAAGAGGATGTCGATTATGAAAGTCACTTTAGTCAACAAAGTAATATCACGAGGAGGCGTTATTCTCCTTGCATTATTCGTTATTTGGCTAGCAAATCCGTCATTTAAAGACGCTTTTTCTAGAGATCAGGCCGAAGCATATAAGCAGCTTGCTTTATTTGGTGATGTATTCCAGCGCGTGAAAACAAGTTATGTTGAAGAAAAGACAGACCAGCAATTGATAACATCTGCTATTAATGGAATGCTTAATTCCCTCGATCCACATTCCTCTTTTCTTCCAGAAGAAAACTACAAAAAAATGCGGGTTGAAACCTCGGGAAAGTTTGGTGGTCTGGGCGTTGAAATTACCTCAGAGAATGGGATGGTAAAAGTTGTATCTCCGATAGATGATACGCCAGCCTTTGAAGCTGGATTGCAAACTGGTGACTTTATTATTGAAGCAAATAAGGAAAGCCTTATCGGATTGCCCCTAGATGAGGCGGTTGAATTACTCAGAGGGCCTATTGGAAGCAAAATTGTAGTTACAATTCAACGTGGCCAAGATGAACCATTTGATGTAGCCATAATCAGAGACGAAATAAAAATCAGAAGTGTGCGTTCTGAAATATTCAATGATGTTGGATATATTAGAATTTCAAAATTTACTGAACAAACAAATCCTGGACTCATTAAAGCGGTTAATGATTTGAACAAAGAATCTGTAAATAATTTAAAAGGATACGTTTTAGATTTAAGAAATAATCCAGGCGGACTTCTTACACAGTCTATAAAAGTTGCTGATGCATTTTTAGAGGAAGGAGAAATTGTTTCTACTCGTGGGCGCAGCGGTTCAGATATGTCGCATGCGTATGCAAGTGAAGGAGACATTATAGAAGGCAAACCATTGGTAGTACTTATAAACTCTGGTTCTGCATCAGCATCAGAAATAGTTGCAGGCGCTTTAAAGGACCATAAGCGCGCTATTATTATGGGCAACAGATCTTTTGGAAAAGGTTCAGTTCAAAGCGTTATTGCGATGCCTGGACATGGGGCTATTCGACTTACAACAGCGTTATATTATACCCCTTCAGGTGTTTCTATACAAAGCAAGGGAATTCTGCCTGATATTGAAGTTGAACTAGCCAGAATTGAGGAAATAGCTGATGTAGACGTGCGCGAAGAAGATTTGAAAGGTGCTATAGATTCAGGAAAAGAGGGTGCAGAGGAAGAACAATCAAATGATAAGCGTAAACAATCGGAAATTGATTTTCAACTAGCTAGAGCTATTGATTTAATTCATGGAATCAGCATTTTCAATAATGTGTCTGCTGAAAAATTTCAGTAGGAACAGAAATTATGAAGCTGGAATATCAAAGAAGACCCTACCGCCCATGCGTTGGAATTATGCTTATTAATTCAAATAATCAAATATTTGCAGGACAAAGAATTGATAACCATCTTGAGGCATGGCAGATGCCACAAGGAGGTATTGATGAAGGAGAGGATGTCGAGACTGCTTGTTTTCGTGAAATGAAAGAAGAGATTGGAACAGATAAGGCGTCTATAATAGCTATCCATCCAGAATGGTTAAATTATGACATTCCTGAAATCTTGGCTGATAAATTATGGAACCAAAAATATAGGGGGCAAACCCAAAAGTGGGTTGCGCTCAAATTTACTGGCACAGACAGTGACATAAATATTAAAACTCACATACCAGAATTTTCAAAATGGAAATGGATCAGCCCACAACAGCTTACTTCCCTAGCTGCTCCTTTTAAACGGGAGGTTTATGAAAATGTTTTAAATGTATTTAAACCGTATTTTTAATTTTAAATAAATTT
>JAAXKA010000057.1:0-37116 GCA_012269555.1 Alphaproteobacteria bacterium | reverse complement strand
TATGGAAATATTAAATAGCTTTTTTGACTGCCGTAATAAATGATGCTTCTGATTCTGTTGCGTTAACAGCTCGTTCTTCCAGCTGTTGTATTGAAACTGAGTCAAGGTCAACAGCTCGTTCAGCTAGTATAATTACTCGTTCAGGCAAAACATCAGCAACGCCGCCATCTATAAAAAATCTTCTTGTTATCGAACCATTATTATAAACATTTATCTCACCCCGTTGAAGATTAGCGAGTGTGGCTGCATGTCTTGGCAAAACTCCAAAAACACCCTCGCTCCCTGGAACAACAACCATATCAGCAGTGTCGGTAAATAACATCTCAAATGGGGTTACAATCTCAATATTTATCGATTCTGCCATTATTTATATCTTCTCTAAACGATCTTTATGCTGCTTTTTCATTCATTTTTTCAGCTTTGGAGATGGCCTCTTCGATTGTACCTACCATATAAAATGAAGCCTCAGGCAAATGATCATAATCACCATTTGCAATGCCTTTGAATCCTTTAATAGTATCTTCAAGGCTTACTAGGACGCCTGGGGTTCCTGTAAACACTTCGGCAACATGGAAAGGCTGTGATAGAAAGCGCTGAATCTTTCGAGCTCTAGCAACTGTTAATTTATCTTCCTCAGATAACTCGTCCATCCCCAAAATAGCGATTATGTCCTGCAAAGCTTTGTACTGCTGTAAGACTTCTTGCACCAAACGTGCTGTTTCATAATGCTCTTCCCCAACTATTCTAGGGTCAAGAACACGAGAGGTTGAATCGAGAGGATCAACCGCGGGATAAATACCAATTTCTGCAATTTGACGAGATAAAACCGTTGTTGCGTCAAGGTGTGCAAAAGAAGTTGCAGGGGCAGGATCGGTCAGATCATCTGCAGGAACATATATCGCCTGAACTGATGTTATAGACCCTTTATTAGTAGAAGTAATTCGCTCCTGAAGTCCCCCCATGTCTGTTGAAAGTGTTGGCTGATAACCAACTGCTGATGGAATACGACCTAAAAGTGCAGAGACCTCTGAACCAGCTTGCGTAAATCGGAAAATATTATCAATAAACAGCAGCACGTCTTGACCTTCTTCGTCACGGAAATATTCCGCTAAAGTAAGCCCCGAAAGCGCAACACGTGCACGTGCACCTGGAGGCTCATTCATTTGACCATAAACAAGAGCAGCTTTACTGCCCTCACCATCTGTTTTTATAACGCCAGATTCTACCATCTCATGATATAAGTCATTTCCTTCACGAGTTCTTTCACCTACACCAGCAAATACAGAATAGCCTCCGTGCGCTTTTGCGATATTGTTAATAAGCTCCATAATAGTAACTGTTTTTCCCACACCAGCGCCACCAAATAAGCCAATCTTTCCACCTTTTGCATAGGGTGCAAGAAGGTCGATAACTTTTATTCCTGTAACTAAAATTTCGGATTCAGTGGATTGGTCCACATAATCTGGGGCTGGGCGATGAATAGGAAGCATAGTTTTGGTCTTCAAGGCTTCGCGTTCATCAATAGGCTCTCCTATAACATTAAGTATTCTTCCTAATGTTTCTGGCCCAACAGGGACCATGATTGGTCCACCTGTATCTTTAACCTCTGTTCCACGGACGAGGCCCTCTGTAGCATCCATTGCTATTGTTCTTACGGTCGATTCTCCAAGATGCTGAGCAACTTCTAAAACAAGGCGCTGACCGTTATTATCAACCTCAAGTGCGTTTAATATATCAGGTATATTTCCATCAAACTCAACATCGACGACCGCGCCAATAACCTGACTAACTTTTCCAATTGCATTTTCTGCCATGGGACTAACTCCGTTCTTAGGCTCACGTTAAAATTATAGTGCTTCTGCACCCGAAATGATTTCTATCAATTCTTTTGTAATATTCGCCTGCCGCGTTCTGTTATAAACCAAAGTCAGGCTATCTATCATATCCCCTGCGTTTCTAGTTGCATTATCCATCGCTGTCATCCTCGCAGCAAGTTCGGCTGCTGAGGACTCCAACAAAGCGCTAAAAATTTGAGTGGTAATGTTACGAGGTAGCAACAACTCTAACAATTCATTTTGTTCTGGCTCATAGTCATAAACTACCAAACTTTCATTCTCCTGCTCACCAACCACATTTGCTGGAATTAAAGGCGCCACAACAACGTTTTGAGTAATAGCATTCACAAACTGATTATATATTATTGACACCTGGTCAAACTGATTATCAGCAAAACCTAATAATATCTTTTCCGCAACACCTTTAACTTTATTGTAATCAACATTACTACCTTGAAGATTTTCAATACGTTCAAATGTTTTATTTAAAATTTCGCGTCCTAAGTTATCTGCTGCTTTTTTACCAACCATATAAACAAGAACAGATTTACCTTCATTTTCAAGTCTATTGATCTCTTGTCTTGTTTGCCTTGCTATTGAACCATTAAAGCCACCACATAGGCCTTTATCTGCTGATACAACTATCAATAAATGTGTTTTTACATCTTCCCTACCAACAAGTAGTTCAGGCGCATTTGACTTATTTGCATTAGCAGCGAGTCCTGAAATCACTTGCTGCATTCGAGAACTATATGGCCGCCCTGCCTCAGCAACTTCTTGCGCACGCCGTAGTTTTGCAGCCGCGACCATTTTCATAGCAGAAGTGATCTTCTGAGTAGATTTTACGCTATTAATTCGCGTTTTTAGATCTTTTAGATTGGCCATATGCCAATTATCCTTTTACTTAAAACTATTTAAAGTTAAATTATGCAAAGCTCTTTGTGAATGTTTCAACGGCTTCCTTCAACTTACTTTCAGTATCATCAGATATTTTATTCTCAGCGCGAATATTGTCTAAAATTTCTTTTCCAGAACCCCGTAAAGCATCTAACAATCCACTTTCGAATCTTCCTATATCTGTGAGCGCAATTTTATCCAAATATCCATTTACACCAGCAAATAACACAACAACTTGCTCTTCGACTGGCATTGGAGAATATTGCGGTTGTTTTAACAGCTCTGTTAATCTCGCACCACGCTCAAGCAATTGACGAGTTGATGCGTCCATATCAGACGCAAACTGGGCAAAGGCTGCCATTTCACGATATTGGGCTAGTTCTAATTTGATAGAGCCCGCAACTTGTTTCATAGCTTTTATCTGAGCCGAAGAACCAACGCGTGATACAGACAAACCAACATTCACAGCTGGTCGAATACCTTTGTAAAATAAATCAGTCTCAAGGAATATCTGCCCATCAGTAATTGAAATTACGTTTGTTGGAATGTAAGCAGAAACATCTCCTGCCTGCGTTTCTATGATTGGTAATGCTGTCATTGAACCAGACCCATTTGCTTCATTTAGCTTAGCTGCCCGCTCTAACAAACGAGAGTGGAGATAAAAAACATCTCCTGGATAAGCTTCACGTCCAGGTGGGCGACGAAGCAATAAACTCATCTGGCGATAAGCGACTGCCTGCTTAGATAGATCATCATAAACAACAAGAGAGTGCATACCATTATCTCTAAAATATTCCCCCATTGCTGCTGCGGTATATGGGGCTAAAAATTGCATAGGAGCAGGCTCTGATGCAGTGGCAGCCACTACTATTGAATATTCTAACGCACCATTTTCCTCTAATGCACGCACAAATTGCGCTACCGTAGAGCGCTTCTGACCAACTGCAACATAAATACAAAATAATTTATCACTATCTTTTTTTGCTGAACCATTAATAAATTTTTGGTTGATAAATGTATCCAACGCAATGGATGTTTTTCCGGTCTGCCGATCTCCAATTATGAGTTCGCGCTGACCACGCCCAACTGGAATCAAACTATCAATTGCCTTTAATCCCGTTTGCATAGGCTCGAACACCGATTGCCGAGGCATAATACCAGGAGCTTTAACTTCAACCCTACCTCTCTTAACATCTTTAATTGGACCTTTGCCATCTATTGGGTTTCCAAGAGCATCAACAACACGTCCCAACAAGCCCTTTCCAATGGGCGTATCAACAATTGTTTCTGTACGCCTAACAACATCGCCTTCTTGAATACCTCGGTCATCGCCGAAAATCACAACTCCGACATTATCCGTTTCAAGATTAAGTGCCATTCCCTTAACATTATTGTCGAATTCAACTAGTTCACCAGCTTGTACCTGGTCAAGCCCATACACACGGGCAATACCATCTCCAACAGACAATACCCTGCCGACTTCGGCTACTTCTGCTTCCTTACCAAAATTAGTAATTTGCTCTTTTAAAATTGCTGAAATTTCAGCTGCTCGGATATCCATTATGTAACACCCTTCATGGCCGTTTCTAGCCTGTTCAGTTTAGTTTTAAGTGATGTATCGATCATACGAGATCCGATACGAATTACAAGACCACCAATCAAAGATGGGTCAACCCGCATGACGAGCGACACATCTTTGGCTCCTGCAATAGATGTAATCGATTTCTGAATTTGGGCCTGACGCGCATCGTTGAGCGGCACAGCTGACACAACCTCAGCTAACACTTTTCCGCGCCTTTTATCAACTTCCTTATTAAACGCAGAAATGATGGATGAGATTGCAAACAAACGACCGTTTTTAGCAATTGTTCCAACAAATTGCACAACTAACCTATTTGCGTCAGCTTGCTGCAGTATTTTGGTTACTGATGCTGATTTTTCGTCTGCTCCAAACACTGGGGAATAAATTAATTTTTGTAGATCTTGGTTACCGTCAATTAATCCTTTAAAGGAATTAAGGTCTTGTAAAATACTATCAACCTGCTTGGACTCAATAGCTAACTGGTACAAAGCTGTTGCATATCTGCCAGCCAAACCTGCTGTTATAGTACTCACATTACAACCCTTTTTAACCTCGAACGAGACATCTATTAGGTGTCACGAACATGTTCAACAATCTCATCATAGTGAGCTATCATACGACCACAGTAAAGGCAAGTATTTGTGTCTATATTAACACTAAAAATTTACTATTTTTTTATTCCCAGCATAACTACATAAAATTATAGGGATCTATATCAATTTGCCTTCTAATTATAGCTGGCATTACTAGACTTGAATGCCAACCATGAATGATTTTCTGCATATTCACTTTTTTTGGAGCATTTACTAAAAATCTAAATCGATGTCGTCCCTTTATTTTATAAATTGGCGCAGGTGCAGGCCCATGAATATATACATCTTCAAATTGTGGTTTTAGATTAGCCAATTTTTTAACATAGGTTGTGATAGCAGTTTCATCTATACTCGAGTAGATTATTGCAGCAAGCCTTCTGTAAGGGGGCATATTTGCAGAATCCCGCATCTCTAATTCTAATTTAAAATAGTTATCTCTTTTTTGTGTTTTCAAAGCTTGCAAAACTGGGTGAAATGGCTCTGACGTTTGAATAAAAACTGTCCCTCTTTGGTTTTCTCGTCCGGACCTTCCAGCGACTTGTGTTAACATCTGAAATGTTCTTTCTCCGGCACGCAAATCACCCCCAGATAATCCAAAGTCACCGTCAATTACAGCAACACAAGTTAATTTTGGAAAATGATGCCCTTTTGAAACCATTTGAGTCCCAATAATAATGTCAACTTCTCCCTTCTCAATAGATTGAATCGTGGGCTCTATTTGCTTAGGGTTGGAAAGCGTATCACTTGAGAGAATTGTTACTCTTGCATCTGGAAAAAGCTCATACACCTCCTCAGCCAAACGCTCAACACCTGGACCTACTAGCTGAATAGTGTCTGTTTGCCCGCAAGACTGACACTTATTTTCAAATGGACGAGCAACTCCACACTGATGACAACGCAGCAAATTGCTAAGTCTATGTGTAACAAGTAAGCTATCGCATTGATGGCAACTTTGCTTCATGCCACACCCATTGCAAACGCTAATTGGTGCATACCCCCTACGATTTAAATATAACAATACCTGTTGTTTCGAATTTAACTTTTCCTTTATATTTGAAATTAGAGGCTCACTTATCCATTTGCCGAACAAAGGTTTATTTTTAGTTAAATCAATCGTTTGAATGTCTGGCATAGTAGCGAGACCATATCTGTTTGTAAGCGTTATGTGTTGGTAACGCCCAGATAACATGTTTGTCCAGCTTTCTAGAGAAGGGGTTGCGCTTGCAAGAATAATGTTGCATTCAGCAAGTTTAGCACGAAGAATAGCCATATCCCTAGCATTGTAAATTACTTGTTCTTCTTGCTTATAACCCACATCATGTTCTTCATCGACCACAATTACACTCAAACTGCTAAACGGAAGAAATAAGGCTGAACGTGCACCAACCACTACCCCTGGATATCCCTCGTTTATATCGCGCCATATAATCTTTTTTTTGCTCGCTGTAATACCGGAATGCCAAATATATGGAGTAAACCCAAACCATCTATTAAATCTATCAACCCAACCTGCGGTGAGAGCAATTTCAGGTAATAAAATTAAGCATTGGTTGCCAGATAATATCTGCCTTTTTACTAATTCAAAATAAACTTCCGTTTTACCAGAACCTGTAACACCATCAAGTAGCACAATATTAAATTTATTTTCATGCACAATGATTTGGTCGGCCGCTTGCTGTTGCTCGGTGCTGAGATTTAATTTGCTTGCTGCACCAATAGCTGTTTTTAGATGTTTAAGAATGGTTTGCGTATCTTCTTTTGGTTTTAAAGAATTTTGTACCCTCTCGAGCTGCCCTTCCTGAAACATCGAATTTATAGTATTTCTACTTACTCCTATCTCCTTACAAAGGGTATTAATTGAAACGGGTGGCTTTTGCATGCACCAATTAATAACCTTTTTTCTTGCTTTAGATAATTTCTCCATTTCAAATTGAGCTGCTGAGGATAGACTATAATAAAATATTGGGGTTTCATCCTTATATGCATTTGGTGCAGATAGCAGCGCACGAAGCACTTGTCCAAATGGTGCCATTGTCCATTCACTTACTTTCTCTAAAAATTCAAGATTACATAGTTTAATTGGAGACACGCCACTGATGGACAAAATTTGTTTTAATTTTGAATGCTTAATTCTAGTCTCATATTCAAGACTGTATACCACTCCCCATATAGTCCGATTTCTGAAAGATACTTCAACAATATTGCCAATTTGAATCTGTGTGCCTTTACTTACAAGATAATCAAATTCACTTTTTCCATTTTGAAAATTTTGTGAAGATATCGGGACAGATACTCTTACTTTGGCTATCAAAAAAAGTGGGTCATTTTTTTTAACTAGATTATCTCGTAAATAAGCCATTTCAAACCGTCATAGATTTATTGTTGCAAGCACACGCAACAAAACTGTAGACTAAACATAAAAAGACTGCAAAATCTACCTCACAAAAATTAACCAATCAGGGACCCGTCATGAAATTATTCTTGGATACTGCTGATATTAACGAAATTTCAGAACTCAATCAAACAGGTCTAGTTGATGGGATTACAACTAACCCCTCTTTGATTGCCAAATCTGGACGCAATATTATTGAAGCCATTGAAGAGATTTGTGGTATTATCTCTGGTCCTGTCAGTGCTGAGGTTACTGCGACAGACTATCATGGAATGATGGATGAAGGAAAAAGGCTGGCTGAAATTGCAAGTAACGTAACAGTAAAACTTCCGTTAACACCAGATGGCTTAAAAGCATGTGCTAGCTTACGCAATCAAAATATTTTAGTAAATGTAACGTTATGTTTTTCAACAGCGCAAGCCTTACTAGCTGCAAAAGCCGGAGCAAGCTTTATTTCTCCTTTTGTTGGAAGGTTAGATGATATTGGGTCTGATGGAATGAACCTTATAAGTGAAATTGCAGAGGTTTATTCTAATTATAATTATCCAACTGAAATTTTGGTGGCTTCAGTTAGAGGTGTTCAACATGTGGTTGATGCTGCTTTAGTGGGAGCTGATGTTGCTACAATTCCTCCGAAAATTATGCTTCAAATGTACAAGCATCCTCTAACGGATAAGGGATTAGCTGATTTCTTAGCTGATTGGAAGTCAACAGGTCAGTCAATTTTATAAAGTCTAAGAATAGCAACCAAAAGGGCTCTGGTATGAGCAATGAGATAATTGATGAAAAATTAGTATCTGTATTTCTTGATAATAATCCAGATTATTTGAAGACATATCTTAATGCACAAGTCAAAACTCTTTCAAAAGAAAAATCAAATAAAACTGCAAAATTCTACGACCAAAAAATAGACAGCAATATAATCGACGTTACTGGAGAAATTGCAAAACGCGCGAGGGAAGAGGCGCGCATACTTTCAGAAAAAAATTTGGCATTAATTGATGGTGTAGAAGATAATACAAAAAAATGGCAACAATTACTTAACGTTGCAATTGCTTTTATACGTATCAGAAATTTAAAACAGTTTTCAGATATAGTAGATGAAAAATTACCTTTGATTCTTGAGCTTGCAGGTGCGAGGCTTCTAATGCCAAAAGAATTTGCCATCAAGGATGCTGAAGAATATGGTTTTCTTGTGCTACCTGCTGAGCAAATTCAAAAAATAAAAGAAGCTAAGTCTGTTTATCTTGGGCCACCACCTGAATTGGGTTTAACCTTATTCTCCAACCCCAAGGCGTCTATAGCTGTCATTTCCTTACCAGAAAACCTTCCTGCCCAAATATCAGGGTCGGTACTTTTATTAGCTGGACGAGACAAAAATAGTTTTCAACTTGGCAATACAGACGCAATATTTTCCAATTTATCCAACATTATAGGAACATGTTTAGCAACTATATTAAATCTAAAAATAAAGAAATATGACAATGACCTCCTCTAATATTAATGCAAAAATATTTGCTAAATATGTCAATAGTTGGTTAGGTTGGCTTTCTTCTGTAAAACATTATCAATCTCACACCGTAGAGGCGTATAAAGGGGACCTCGCAAACTATATTGGTTGTCTAACAAGATATAATGAGGTCGATTTCAAGCCAAGTAGGGCCACTTTTAGAATTTGGCTTTCCGAAATGTATGAGTCTGAGTGCGCTAAAACAACAATTGCAAGGAGGGTTTCTGCTTTACGAAGTTTTAGCCGTTATTGTAATCGCCATAAGATTTTTAAAAATTTAGATATAAGCTGGATGAAATCTCCCAAATTGCCAATTTCACTTCCAAGGGCTATCAGTGTGAGTGATGCATCATTATTACTTGAGTTAGTTAAAAAAAGGTCCAATCAAACTTGGGAAAATGATAGAGATATAGCAATTTTATACCTTATGTATGGATGCGGGCTTCGATTAGCAGAGACACTTAGCATTACACCTGCACATCTTTCCGACCCAAATTGGCTGAGAATTATTGGGAAGGGGGGGAAAACTAGAGATGTCCCTGTCTTACCAGTCGTAGCAGAATCACTGCAAACTGCAATTCAAAGCTGCCCTTTTAGGCTTGAGCACAATAAACCCATTTTTTTATCAAAAAGGGGACTACCGCTTGGGCCGAGAGCAGTACAAAGAATGGTTGAGAAACTTAGGATTACTGCTAATCTTCCTTCAGAAACAACACCTCACACATTGCGACATGCTTTCGCAACTCATCTTTTGTCTAATGGAGGTGATTTAAGAGCTATTCAAGAATTACTTGGTCATTCAAGCCTATCAACCACACAACGTTATACTCATATTGATACGAAACAGCTTTCGGAAATTCATCAACAAACACACCCACGTGCCAAAAAAGCTTAAAAATAGTAAGTCAGCGCAAAATAGTCTAATTTCCTAAATATGAATAGCGCCAGTGCCAATCGCAAGCGCAGCTTCTTTTACAGCCTCATTCATTGTTGGATGCCCATGACAAGTGCGAGCGATATCCTCTGCAGATGACCCAAACGACATACCAACTGCTATTTCATGTATCATCGTTCCAGCCTCATAACCTATAATGTGAGCCCCTAAAAGTTTGTCTGTTTTCTTATCAGCAAGTAATTTAACCATGCCATCAGTATGCCCTGTCGCTCTTGCTCGACTGTTTGCAAGAAATGGAAAAACACCTTTGTTGTAAGAAATACCTTTGTCTTTAATTTGTTCTTCCGTAAGGCCAATAGTTGCAACTTCTGGTGCTGTATAAACAATCCCTGGCACAAGAGAGTAATCAACATGCCCAGAATGCCCTGCCATAATTTCTACAGCGGCCACTCCATCCTCTTCCGCTTTATGTGCAAGCATAGGGCCCTCAATAACATCCCCAATAGCGTAGATGCCTTCCCTATTTGTTTGAAATTTATCATCTACCTTAATCTGGCCTTTCTGAGTGAGTTCTATCCCTAACTTCTCTAAGCCGAGACCCTCAATGTATGGTTTTCGACCAATAGCAACTAATGCAACGTTGCAACTGAGCTTACTTTCTTGTTGTGTTTTACTATCTTGCAAAATTAAGCTGATAGATGATTTCGATTTCTTCGCCTCCTTAACACCTTTCCCTAGATTAAATTTTATACCCTGCTTCTCTAAAATGGCTTTGAACTTGGTAGCAATCTCGGCATCCATCCCTGGCAAAATTCGTGGTAAAAAATCAACAACCTCAACTTCTGCTCCAAGGCGTGACCAAACAGTACCCATTTCGAGACCAATATACCCGGCCCCCACAACTACGAGCTTTTTTGGTAATTCTGAGAGCTCTAGAGCGCCTGTTGAAGAAATAATTTGTTTCTCATCAATCGACATCGAAGCTAGGTTGGTTGGCTCAGAACCAGTTGCTATTATAATTTTATCAGCTTTAAATTCCCCTTTATCACGACCCTCCATAATATTAACTACACCAGAGGAAGTTATTTGAGCGGAACCAATTAAATGGGAAACTTTGTTTTTTGCAAAAAGCTGACTAATACCAGTGGTAAGACCAGATACAATATCTGATTTATGTTTTAGCATTTTTTGAAGGTCTAACTTCACCTGACTTACATCAATACCAAGAGCTGATAGGTGTTTTTGTTTTGCCTCTGCGAATTTTTCGGATGCATTCAGTAAAGCTTTAGACGGAATACAACCAACATTAAGACATGTCCCCCCGAGGGTGCTTCTTTTTTCAACGCATGCGACTTTCATCCCCAACTGAGCTGCTCTTATTGCAGCAACATAGCCTCCAGGTCCAGCACCAATAACTATTAAGTCATATTTTTGCACCGTCATTTTATTTATACCTTTTCCAAATAGGTTGTTTGATGTAGTTTTTGTCCAATAAAATAAATAGGTTATATGTCTAAAAGCAATCTTCTTGGGTCTTCAATTGATTCTTTTACTCTAACTAAAAATGATACCGCTTCCCTTCCATCAATGATGCGGTGATCATAAGACAACGCTAAGTACATCATTGGGCGAATAACTATTTCATCGCCAACAGCAATGGGACGCTTCTGTATTTTATGCATTCCTAGGATAGCGCTCTGGGGAGTATTTAAAATAGGGGTAGACATTAATGATCCATAAACTCCGCCATTAGATATAGTAAAGGTTCCTCCAGACATATCCGATGGTGCAAGCCCGCCATCTCGAGCTTTTAATCCATATCCTGCGACCGAGGTCTCTATTTCCGCAATGGATAAATCATGTGCATCTTTTATAACAGGAACAACCAGTCCTTGAGGAGTGCCTACAGCAACTCCAATATTATAATAATCTTTGTAGATAATATCGTTGCCGTTGATTTCAGCATTAACCGCGGGAAACTCACGCAAACCTGCTATACAGGCTTTCACAAAAAACCCCATAAATCCAAGTCTAGCATCATGGTTTTTTTCAAAACTATCTTTATATTGGGAACGCAGTTCCATTACTGCAGTCATATCCACTTCATTGAAAGTAGTAAGCATTGCCGCTGTATTTTGTGCCTCTTTCAACCTCTGTGCAATAACACGCCTTAATCGAGACATAGGCACTCGCTCTTCTCGAAGATTATCTTTTTTATTTTCAAGAGTTTCAGATATGTGAGATATTGAGCCAGCACTTGAAGATGAAGGAAAATCAGATACTTCTTTTTCTAGGAAAGATAAAACATCCCCTTTTGTTAATCTCCCATCTTTTCCTGATGCTGGAATCGAGCTTGCATCTAAATTATTTTCTTCTACCAGCCTGCGTACCGCAGGAGATAGGTTTGCAGCTTGTGGTTGTATTTTTTCTTCATTTTTGTTTTCGATAGGTCGCTTAGGCTCAGCAGCTGCAACAGCGCCTTCTTGTAAAAGTGCTAAAATGGCATCCACCTCAACTGTATCCCCTTCTTGTGCAACTATATCACTTAGCACCCCCGCCTTCGGTGAAGGAACTTCAAGAGACACCTTGTCAGTTTCAAGCTCCACTATGGGCTCATCAGCATTAACTTTCTCGCCGACGTTTTTCATCCATTTAGCAACTGTAGCCTCAACAACTGATTCACCTAATACAGGGACTTTAATTTCAATAGACATTCGCGTGATATCTCCTTTGATGAGCGCTAAAGTTTACGTTTATTCTGCTGCTGCTTTTGTTTCTGACAATAGCAATGATTGTTGTACAAGACTTCTTTGTTCCTTTGCATGACGACCCGCTGAACCCGTGGCGGGTGAAGCAGCTGCATCTCTACCACAATAAATTGGTCTATCTGTATTTAAACCAGATTGATGCATTGCTTCTTCAATATAATCACGAACAAATGTCCAGCCACCCATATTTTTTGGTTCCTCTTGGCACCAAACAACGTCTGCTTTTGGAGTGAGTTTAAGTATTTCAATTAAGTTTTTCTTAGGAAATGGATAAAGTTGTTCGATACGAACAATTTTTATATCAAACTGTTCTTCAGAATTACGCATTTCTTCTATGTCATAGAAAATCTTTCCAGAACAAAGAATTACTCTCTTTACATTTTCATCTTTAATATTTGAATTTGAATCTCGTAATATTCTGTGAAAACTTGTACCAGGACCTAACTCTGATAAATCCGAAATACATGATTTGTGTCGAAGCAGTGATTTTGGTGTCATAATAATTAATGGCTTTCGAAAGTCTCGACAAACCTGCCTTCTTAAAACATGGAAATAATTTGCGGGAGTAGTGCAATTTACAACCTGCATATTATCTTCTGCACATAGTTGTAAATATCGCTCTAATCGAGCTGAGGAATGCTCAGGACCCTGCCCCTCATACCCGTGTGGCAGCAATAATACTAGACCGTTCATCCTCAGCCATTTTGACTCTCCTGAACTTATAAACTGATCTATTACAACTTGAGCCCCATTGGCAAAATCACCAAATTGCGCTTCCCACATCACAAGTGCGTTTGGCTCGGCTTGAGCAAATCCATATTCAAATCCCATAACCGATGCCTCAGATAAAGGTGAGTCAATAACTTCAAATTTTGCTTGTTCAGTGCTTAAGTTTGCTAGAGGTACGTATCTTTCCTCAGTAAGCTGGTCAACGAAAACCGAATGCCGCTGGCTAAATGTACCTCTGCAACTATCCTGACCTGATAAGCGGACAACAAAACCGTCTAGGACAACTGAGCCAAATGCAAGATGTTCTGCAGTTGCCCAATCTAAGTTTTGACCAGTCTCTATTGCTTTTGCTCTTGTGCTCAATACACGTTCTAATTTTTTATGTATTTGAAGGCCTTGTGGAACAGTCGTTATAACACTGCCAATTTTTTTCAAAGTGTCTAGTGGTACAGCGGTATCACCACGCCTATCATCACCGTAAGCAACTGTCATTCCAGACCACTGGCCCTCCAACCAATCTGCCTTATTTGGTTTATATGCGTTTCCAGCCTCAAACTCTTCTTCAAGATAAGTGTTATGCTTATCCATAATTGCCTGAGCACGACTATCATCTAAGATTCCGTCTTCTAATAATCTATTCAGATAAATTTCACGTGTCGATGGTTGCTGATTGATTTGCTTATACATAAGTGGCTGTGTAAAAGCTGGTTCATCGCCCTCATTGTGACCAAACCTTCTATAACAAATAATATCAAGAACAACATCCACCCCAAACGTTTGCCTAAACTCTGTTGCTATCCTGCTTGCATGAACTACCGCCTCGGGGTCATCGCCGTTAACATGAAAAATAGGTGACATAACCATTTTAGCAACATCGGTAGGATACGGCGACGAGCGAGAATAAGAAGGGCTTGTCGTGAAACCAATTTGATTATTCACAATTATATGCATAGTACCGCCAGTCCTATATCCTCGAAGTGCTGAAAATGCAAAAGTCTCCGCAACAACACCCTGCCCAGCAAATGCTGCATCCCCATGAAGTATTACTCCCAGAACCTCCTTAAAATCATCTGAAGTACGCTGTGCCTGTTTTGCTCTTACTCTTCCAACAACAACTGGGTCAACAATCTCTAAGTGGGATGGGTTAGGGGCTAAACTTAAATGGATTTGATTTTCGTCAAATTGCCTATCTGCAGAAGAGCCCATATGATATTTTACGTCTCCTGAACCACCTGCTTCCTCCGGATTAGCTGGATTTCCCAAAAACTCTGAGATAATTGCCCTAAAAGGTTTATCAAGTACATTATGAAGTACATTTAAACGACCTCTATGGGCCATTCCAATTACCACTTCTTTCAAACCCATTTGCCCCCCACGCTTTAAAATCTGCTCAAGGGCAGGCACAAGTGCTTCGCCTCCATCTAACCCAAAGCGTTTTGTGCCAATATATTTTTTATGCAAAAATCTCTCGAAGTTTTCAGCTGCCAATAATTTTTCGTAGATTGCAACTTTTCCACGCTCAGTAAATTCTGTTCGATTTCCAATAGCCTCAATACGCTCTTGGATCCAAGCTTTCTGCGCAGGATCTTGAATATGCATAAATTCAACACCTATAGTTCCGCAATAGGTCGCCTTTAATATCGTTAATATTTCATTTAGGCTAGCTATCTCGAGCCCAAGCACATAATTAATGAAAATAGGCCTGTCGTAATCTTCTGGAGAAAAGCCGTAAGTTTCAGGGTCTAATTCTGGATGAATTTCCTCATCTTGCAAGTTGAGTGGATCCAACTTTGCCAACAAGTGGCCCCTTATTCTATAAGCTCTAATCAGCATTATTGCTCTAAGTGAGTCTAATGTTGCAGAACGAACATCTCCTGCAAGAAGATCACGATTACCTGCGATTCCCTTAGCAACTGCTTTTATGGAAGCGTCTGGATCATTTGCGCCAATAACCTTACTTTTTGGCTTACCCCAAGATGGAGATTTTTCTTCAAAATGTTCAGATGAAAGTTCATCTAAATTAGTAAACCAATCTGACCAATCAGAACTCACAGAATTTGGAGTTTGTTTCCAGCGCTGATACAGTTCAGCAACAAAAGTAGCGTTTGTTCCAGTTAAAAAACTATCATCCATTTTTGGCTCCGACACTAATTTAGAGCTTACTTTTTATATTCAATACTAGTAATCGTATACATATGTCTTTAGACACTCAAAAGCGCTCTTTTTCCCCAATTTTTTACACTTTACTCAATTATATATTTGATCAAACAAAAAACTACTTAAATTTTGAAATAGCCTCACTCACTGCTTCTCCAAGAGCTGATGGAGAGGAAGCAACACTAAAACCGGCTGCCTCCATTGCTTTTATTTTATCTGAAGCAGCCCCACTACCTCCTGCAACAATCGCGCCGGCATGCCCCATTCTTCTGCCAGGTGGGGCTGTTTGCCCGGCAATAAAACCAGCAATTGGTTTTTTATTTGGATGGGCTGAATAAAAATCTGCCGCCTTTTCTTCCGCATCTCCGCCGATTTCCCCTATCATCAAAATTGCTTCTGTTTGCTCGTCTTCTAGAAATAATGATAATGAATCTACAAAATTTGTTCCATTTATTGGATCTCCTCCAATTCCAATGCAGGTTGATTGACCGAGACCAATTACACTTGTTTGAGCTACTGCTTCATAAGTTAATGTGCCAGAGCGAGAAACAATACCTACTTTGCCAGGTTTATGAATATGCCCTGGCATAATACCTATCTTACATTCACCTGGAGTGATAACACCTGGACAGTTAGGCCCCACTAACCTACTTGAACTATCATTGAGTGCAGCTTTTACGGCAACCATATCCATGATAGGAATACCTTCTGTTATACAGATGATGAGCTCAATTTTTGCATCAATTGCCTCAAGAATAGAGTCTGCTGCAAATGGCGGCGGAACATATATTACCGATGCATTAGCGCCTGTTTCTTCAACTGCCTCTGATACAGTGTCGAATACTGGCAGAGATAAGTGCTTTTGACCTCCTTTACCAGGCGTGACCCCACCAACCATATTAGTACCGTAAGCAATCGCTTGCTCAGAATGAAAAGTGCCTTGCGAACCGGTGAATCCCTGACAAATAACACGCGTGTCTCGATTAATTAGTACTGACATTGACTAGTTTCCTTTCACAGCAGCGACAATTTTTGTTGCTGCGTCAGCTAAGTTATCAGCTGGGATAATCGCAAGACCAGAAGAGGATAAAATATCTTTTCCTGCTTCCACATTGGTTCCTTCAAGACGAACAACAAGTGGTTTTTCAAGTCCAAGCGCTCGAGCAGCCTGCACCACCCCTGTTGCAATAACATCACATCTCATAATGCCACCAAATATATTTACGAGAATACCCTCAACATTGCTATCCGAAAGTATAATTTTAAATGCCTCTGTTACTCGCTCTGCCGTAGCACTCCCACCCACATCTAGAAAATTAGCTGGAGACCCCCCCTCTAACTGAATAATGTCCATGGTAGCCATTGCAAGACCGGCACCATTTACCATGCAACCAATGTTTCCATCCAGTTTAATATAATTTAAATCATATTCTGATGCTTTAACTTCAGCTGGATCTTCTTCTGACAAGTCTCTCAGCGATAAAACCTCTTTTTGTCTAAACAAGGCATTATCATCAAACCCCATTTTTGCGTCCAAAGCCAAGAGATCACCGTCTGTGTTAACAACCAACGGATTGATTTCTATCAAACTAGCGTCTTTTGAGCAAAATGCGTTATACAAGTTAGTTATAAATGGAACAGCTTGCTTAGCCGTATCTCCAGTTAACCTTAATGCTTTTGCGATGCGTCTTATATGGTGTGCTTTAATACCTGTCGAAGGCTTAATTGAGAGAGTTAAAATTTTGTCTGGTGTTTTCGCCGCTACAGCTTCTATGTCCATGCCGCCCTCAGTTGAGCATATAATGCTCACTTGAGATGTGGCTCTATCAATCAGCATTGAAAAATATAACTCGCGGTCTATGTCGCACCCTTCCTCTATAAAAAGACGCTTAACCTCTTTTCCAGCAGGACCAGTTTGATGTGTTATGAGTGTTTTGCCAAGCATTTCCTTAGCTTCACTTCTAACTTCATCAATAGTTTTTACAACTTTTACGCCTCCTGCCTTTCCTCTACCACCAGCATGAATCTGAGCTTTAACAACCTTTACATCACTCTTTAGTTTGCCAGCAGCCTCAACAGCTTCTTCTACGCTAAAAGCTGGATAGCCATCTGGCACCTTCACGCCATATTGTGCAAGTAATGCCTTAGCCTGATGTTCATGAATGTTCATTTTTTCCTCGATTTTTTATTTACCAGATTGCATTCAAACAACACGTTTTACAATATCATTTAGTGTTTTTACAGCAGAAACAGAATGATTAAACATATTTTGTTCTTCTTCATTTAGCGTGATTTCAATGATCCGCTCAACGCCATTTTTGCCAATTATTACTGGAACTCCAACATACATTCCTTCAAGACCATATTTGCCGTCTACATAAGCTGCACAAGGAAGCAATCTCTTTTGATCTTTTAAATATGCCTCAGCCATTTCTATGGCCGAAGAAGCCGGAGCATAAAAAGCTGAACCTGTTTTGAGGAGTCCTACTATTTCTGCCCCACCGTCTCGTGTTCTCTGAACGATTTTTTCAATTCTGTCTGCAGTTGACCACCCCATTTTAATCAAATCAGGCACAGGAATTCCAGCAACTGTGGAATATCTAGTAAGGGGTACCATTGTGTCTCCATGCCCCCCTAATACAAATGCAGTTACATCCTTCACAGACACGTTAAATTCTTCGGCAAGAAAATACCTAAATCTGGCAGAGTCGAGTATGCCGGCCATGCCTACCACTCTATTCACAGGGAGACCAGATGATTGTTGGAGCACACCTACCATTGCATCTAACGGATTTGTAATACATATAACAAAAGCGTCAGGACAATTGTTCTTTATTCCATCTCCCACTGCCATCATAACCTTACTGTTGATGCCAACAAGGTCATCTCTACTCATACCTGGTTTCCGGGCAACTCCAGCAGTAACAATCACCACATCAGAACCTGCTATTTCAGCATAATCATTTGCCCCTGATACCGCACAATCAAACCCCTCTACTGGGCTTGACTCCGCTATATCTAAAGCTTTTCCCTGTGGAATTCCTTCTGCAATATCAAAAAGAACAATATCACCTAATTCTTTTATACCGGCTAAGTGAGCTAATGTTCCACCAATATTACCAGACCCTATTAGTGCTATTTTATTGCGTGCCATTATATACCTCATAAATGAGTGTTGAATAGAAATGTAAAGACATTAATAATACCGAATTATTAAAATAGTAATTTATGTCGCATTGGTAACTAATCTACCAAACTAAAACAAGTCTAAACATAATAGACCCATCTCATTATGGTAGATGATATCGTGACATTTGTGTTAATCTCGAAAGTGTCCTACTAAACTCAAACTGCCAATCTTCACCTACATATATTTTTTCTCTTTCAACAGCGGCACCCACAACGAGGAATCTGCCTCTATCATAAAGTGCATCAACAAGCCACATGAACCTTCGGGCAGCATCTCTTTGACCATCTCCTAAAATAGGAACATCTGACATAATCAACCCTTTAAACCTGTCAGCAATAATCAAAAAATCACCTGCTGCTAGCGCAGTACGACAAAGCTCATCAAAGTGCACAAAAGCAATATCGCCGCCCGTTTTTGCTAACTTTATTTCTCTACCAGAGCTTTTTATTATTTCTCCCTGAGGCGGTCTATCTTGCAACAATTGGCTAAATAATTTAGATAATTTTGTATTTACCTTTTGATTAAACGGAAACATCCAACCATCAAATCCAGCTAAAATCTGTTTTCTAAAATCATCACCTTCTTTAATATCAATAATTCGCATCTTTGATTTAAGTTCTGTCAAAAAAGGTATAAACCTATCGCGGTGTAACCCATTTTTATATAATTCATCTGGGTGTCTATTGGAGGTTGCAATTAAAACCATTCCCTGTTGCCATAGGAAAGCAAATAAACGACTGATAATCATGGCGTCAGCGATATCTCGAACTTCCATTTCATCGAAACAAACTATCTTGCCATTTTGAATTATGCGCTTAGCCGCTGTTTCTATCGGATCTTCGGAATTCGCTTTTCGTGCCTCATTGATTAGATTATGCGCCATTGCCATAAAATCATGAAAATGAAGACGTTGTTTATTACCTTCAGGACATTCTGTAAAAAACAAATCCATTAACATGGTTTTTCCACGACCAACGCCACCAAATAAGTAAATGCCCTTTGGAGCAACACTAGAGCTCCAAAACTGCCATTTTTTTTTAATATTACTTAATAAAGACAAATATAAGTTGTTCAGTTCTTCTACCGCCATGGCCTGTCCAACGTCCTTGTTTAACTTGCCAGTCGATAAAAGGTAATTATATTTATAAAGGAGTGTATTTTGCTCGTATGACACAGGCTTTTTTGCTGACCAATATATTTTACTAACTTTGTCTCTCTAACATTTTTTTCTTGATCTCACCGATAGCCTTTCCAGGATTTAGCCCTTTTGGACAAGTTTTTGCGCAATTCATAATCGTATGGCATCGATATAAACGAAATGGGTCTTCTAACGCATCTAATCGTTCGCCCGTATATTCATCTCTGCTATCCGCAATCCAACGGTAGGCTTGAAGCAATACTGCTGGTCCGAGATACCTATCACCATTCCACCAATAGCTTGGGCAGGACGTGGTGCAACTAAAACATAAAACGCACTCCCACATCCCATCTATTTCTTGACGTTCTTCGGGGGACTGTTTGCGCTCCTTTCCTTCTGGCGCTGGTGTATCTGCTTTTAGCCACGGCTCAATAGAAGTTAATTGTGCATATGCATGGGTGAGATCTGGGACAAGATCCTTTACGACCGGCATATGCGGTAGTGGATATATTTTTACATCACCCTTGACATCCTCTATTGCCTTTAAACAAGCAAGCGTATTTGTACCGTCAATGTTCATGGAGCATGAGCCACAAATACCTTCTCTGCATGAACGCCTAAATGTAAGAGAACTATCAACCTCTGACTTTATTTTTATCAATGCATCCAATACCATTGGACCGCATTCGTCCAAGTCAACTTCGAAATCATCCATCCTTGGATTATCATCGTCCTCTGGAGACCAACGGTAAATTGAGAATGTCTTAACATTCTCAGCTGTTTTTTTAGCTGGGAAAAAATCTCCTTTTGTAACTTTTGAATGTGTGGGAAGGGTAAATTCAGCCATATCATTTTTCCTAATTAATATACACGTGCCACTGGTGGTATAGACTCTACTTCATTGGTAAGTGTTGTTAACGTCACATCACGATAGGTGACGGAGGATTTGTTTTCATCATCAAGCCACATCACTGTGTGTTTCATCCAATTCTTATCGTCTCTTTCAGAAAAATCTTCATGTGCATGAGCTCCTCTTGATTCCTTTCTCTGTTCAGCAGAACGGATAGTTACTAAAGCCTGCCCCATCAGGTTTTCTAGTTCCATCGCCTCTATTAAATCGGTATTCCATATTAAAGACCTATCCTGAATACCAATATTGTTCATATCCCCCGCTATAGAGTCCATTGTTTTTACACCCTCTGTAAGTGATTCACCTGAACGAAAAACGGCTGCATATTTTTGCATTGCCAGTTGCATCTCAAGCCTTAGTTCACCTGGCTGTTTATCGCCCTTTGAATGACGCATTCTATCTAACCTGCTAATAGCACGGTCTGATGATACTTTGGATACTGGTGCGTGAGATGCTCCTGGCGTTAGCACTTCCCTTGCTCGGTGTGCTGCTGCCCTACCAAAAACCACAATATCAAGAAGTGAATTTGTTCCGAGCCTATTTGCCCCATGGACAGAAACACATGCAGCCTCCCCTATGGCCATTAGTCCTTGAACAGTTTTATTTGGGTCTGAGTCACTTGGACATAACACTTCACCATGATAATTTGTTGGCACACCACCCATATTATAATGCACTGTTGGTAGAACAGGAATTGGGTCTTTGGTTACATCAACACCACAAAAAATTTTAGCTGTTTCAGTAATGCCGGGTAATCTTTGATGAAGAGTCTCCGGATCTATGTGCTCAAGGTGCAACATTATATGATCTTTTTTCGGGCCAACTCCTCTTCCCTCATTAATTTCAATTGTCATTGACCTACTTACCACATCTCGACTGGCTAAATCTTTAGCAGTCGGCGCATATCTCTCCATGAACCGCTCACCCTCAGAGTTGGTAAGATACCCACCCTCACCACGAGCTCCTTCTGTAATCAAAACACCTGCTCCATAAACACCTGTTGGGTGGAATTGTACAAACTCCATATCTTGAAGTGGTAGCCCTGCACGCAATGCCATCGCGTTCCCATCACCGGTGCAGGTATGAGCAGATGTGCAAGAAAAATAAACCCTTCCATACCCACCAGTAGCAAGAACCGTTCGTTGTCCAAGAAAGCGGTGTATAGAACCATCTTCCATACATAATGCAACGATGCCCTGACATGTTCCATTATCATCCATAATCAGATCTATAGCATAATATTCCACAAAAAATTCTGCAGCGTGTTTTAAACACTGCTGATAAAGTGTATGTAAAATTGCGTGCCCTGTTCTATCAGCAGCAGCACAAGCACGTCTTGCCATAGACTTCCCATAATCCAATGTATGGCCTCCAAAAGGTCTTTGGTAAATGTTGCCTTCATCTGTTCTAGAAAAAGGAACACCATAATGCTCTAGTTCAATCACAGATGGAATGGCTTCTCGACACATATATTCAATTGCATCTTGATCTCCAAGCCAGTCTGAACCCTTAACCGTATCATACATGTGATAACGCCATCCATCACCTTCGCCCATGTTGTTGAGCGCAGCGCCTATACCGCCTTGAGCCGCTACAGTGTGTGAACGAGTTGGGAACACTTTGGTTACACATGCAGTGCGCAGACCCGATGTTGCCATGCCTAATGTTGCTCTCAATCCTGCACCACCCGCTCCAACAACAACCACATCATAGTGATGATCTGTAATTTCATATGCACTCATTATTTATTTACCTTTTCTACAGTCAATTTTTTTCGTAACCAATTAGATTGATACTATCTTCAGTAAAGATAGAGCTGATAAAGTTGCAAGCAAGATAAGTATAGCCTTAACAACGATTATTGATGATATTCGTCCCCATTCTGAACCAACATAATCTTCTATCACAACTTGAATTCCAAGCATGCAATGCCAGAAGCCTATAATAATCAATAATAATAAAATAGCGGCATGAAATGGGTTTTGAAGAAGAGAAATAGCTTGGTTATAATCAGAGCCTGCTATCCTAAAGATCAAATATATAGCTGATAAAACCAAAGGTACCATAGCTATAGCCGTTAGTCTTTGATACCACCAATGATGCACCCCCGATTTAGCTGAACCGAGACCGCGTGCCTTTGCAAGTGGAGTTCTCATTGAATTTGAAGGCTGTGCCATTTTGTTTTCCTAACTAAAAAATATTACTGACCAAAAACCAACTATCAGGAAAAACATTGTTATCAAGGCAATACGCCCTGACGTATAAACGCCTGGCACATCAAGTGCTTTTCCAAAATCCCAGAACAAATGACGCACACCATTGCTCGCATGATAAAATAACACAACCGAATAACCAAACATTACAAGCTGTCCAAGAGGGTGGAATATTATTATGGATACAAGGTTGAAACTATTTTCTCCGAACGCAAGAGCTAGGAGCCAACAAGTTAGCAAAATAGTTCCAGATGCCAAAATAACCCCTGTCATTCGATGGGTAATAGACATTACAGCGGGGAGCTGAAATCGCCAGATAGATAAATGTGGCGATAGAGGACGAGGCCGAGACATTTTTATCAAAATCCTTTTGTATCTTCTAGTAGATCAGGTATAAGACAGCCACTTATCAAAATCAACAAATCCGACGTTAGATTTACGAATGTTTTCATGATCTAGTAAAAAGACCTCTTTTATTTAAATCTGATTTCTTAAAATCGCTTTAAGTGTTATTATTCCTAATGAAATCACCTTCCATACTATCAATTCAGTCCAGTGTTGTTTCAGGTCGTGTTGGAAATACGGTTGCTGTGCCAATCCATACTCTATTTGGGCACGAGACTCTTTGCATAAATAGTGTAGTTCTTGCAGCCCATCCTGGTATCATAAATGCCTCTAAATTTGTTATGCCAAAAGGGCAGATGGACTGCTTGTTGAGAGAATTAAAAAAGGTGAAAAGTGCAAACAATATCGATGCTATACAAACTGGTTATCTTGGTCACAAGGGACAAGTCAATGTCATACGCAAACATGTAATTAAAAATCCAGAAACTCTATACATCTATGACCCTGTGTTTGGAGATAACGGCTCTCTTTATATAGATAAGGAGCTTGCCGAAGAATCAAAAAGACAATTATTACCACTCTCTACTGTAACGACGCCTAATGTATTTGAGTCATCTTATTTGTCTGATATTTGCGTTTCCGATGTAGATACAGCAGTTAAAGCTAGCAAAATCATACAATCAAAAGGACCTGAATGGGTTTTAACAACTGGTGTTTTTTCAGCGGAAAATGAGATAGCTGATATATTGGTTGGCCCAGATCATATAAGTGTTTTCCGGCATAAAAAACAAAGAGCAGGTATTTCTGGAGCGGGCGACACATTGGCGGCAATCTTAACATCTTTATTAGTATCTGGAAAAACTCAAATAGAAGCTGCAAACAAAGCCTGTCGCATCACACAATCTCTAATTGAGCAGTCTCAATCAAGACAGTCTATGCCACTACTAACCATAGATTTAATTCGTTAATATACCTTTGCAATTTTTTGGGGCAAAACTCAAATTAAAAATATTTTTGTGCAACAGCAAGCTCTGCAATTTGGACGGAGTTTAGCGCTGCCCCTTTACGTAAATTATCTGAAACGCACCAGAAAACTAATCCATTTTCAACTGTAATATCCTTACGTATCCTACTAACAAAAACTAAATCATCTCCAGCACACTCTACAGGTGTCGCATATCCCTCGTCTGAACGCATGTCAATAACAGCTAGTCCCTCAGCATTACGCAATAACTCTCTAATCTGTTTTTCTTCAAATGATTTTTCAGTTTCAATAAAAACAGCTTCAGAATGACCTATAAATACTGGTATACGAACACAATGTGCTACGAGCTTGATATTTGGATCCAGAATTTTTGCTGTTTCAACCTGCATTTTCCATTCTTCTTTTGTAAATCCATCATCCATAAATACATCAATGTGTGGAATAGCATTGAATGCAATCTGTTTAGTAAACACCTCTGGTGTCACTGTATCATTTACAAAAATTCCTTTGGTTTGATTAAAAAGTTCTTCCATGCCTAGACTGCCTGCACCAGAAGTTGCTTGATAAGTAGAAACAACTACTCTCTTTATAGTAAAGACATCGTGGATGGGTTTTAATGCAACCACAAGTTGAGCTGTTGAGCAATTTGGATTTGCAATAATATTTTTGCCTTTGTTTTCAGGCTTAGCTTGTTTCAACGTATCAGGGTTTACTTCTGGAACAATCAGAGGGACATTTGGATCCATTCGGAATGCTGAGCTATTATCGATCACCAAACATCCTTCTTGTCCGGCTCTAGGCGCATAGGCTTTTGATAGCTCTCCACCTGCCGAGAATAGCGCTATGTCCGCACTAGAGAAATCAAATTTATCTAGAGAAGTTACTTTAATTACGCCATCCTCCCCATAAGATATTTCTTTTCCCGTTGACTTTTCACTAGCTAAAGCAAACACTTCATCAGCTGGAAATTTTCGCTCGCTTAATGTCTGAAGCATTTCTCTACCAACAGCACCAGTTGCACCAACTACAGCTACTTTATATCCCATAAGATACTCCTTAAAAATTGCCTAGTTGAACACAATTCGTTCCGTTATCTTGCAAGCTTATCCATTGAGTCTATAACAGCCTGTGTCATCTGATCTGTGCCTACAGCTATAGCTCCATTTGACATAATATCTGCTGTCCGCATACCTGTTGACAAAGCATCACTAACTGCATTTTCTACAAGCTCTGCCTCATCTGGCTGGTCAAAACTATACCTAAGCATCATTGCAAAGCTCAAAAGCTGGGCAAGGGGATTTGCTAAATTTTTACCGGCGATGTCTGGCGCAGAACCGTGAACTGGCTCGTACATTGCTCTTGGAATTTTAGTTTCAGGATCTGGTTCTCCAAGAGATGCAGAAGGTAACATGCCCAAAGAGCCTGTTAGCATTGCGGCGCAATCTGATAGTAAATCGCCAAATAAATTATCTGTTACTATGACATCAAACTGTTTTGGATTTCTAACTAGCTGCATAGCACAATTATCAGCATACATGTGAGATAGCTCAACCCCATCGCCTTCTTCTTTGTGCAAAGCTGTAATAACATCACGCCAAAGAACGCCTGAAAGCATTACATTAGCTTTCTCTACAGAAGTTAGCCTACCATCACGTTTTCTGGCTAAATCAAAGCCAACCCTCCCAATTCTCTCTATCTCACTAGTTGTGTATGCATTAGTGTCATAGCCTTTTTTCTGACCGTCAGCCATTTCATCAATGCCTCTGGGCTCCGCAAAATATACCCCGCCACACAATTCGCGCAAAATCAATATATCAAGACCAGATATCACCTCCGGCTTCAGTGTTGAAGCACTAATGAGCGGATCAAACACCAACGCAGGGCGCAGGTTAGCAAATAAATCTAACTCCTTTCGAAGTGTGAGTAGCCCACGTTCCGGTTTTAACTCAAAAGGTAAATTGTCATATTTTGGATTACCTACCGCGCCAAACAATATAGCATCACTTGCGATCGAGTCTGAGAGTGTTTCGTCTGTAAGTGGAACACCGTGAGCTTCATATGCAGCTCCTCCAACAAGTCCTTCCGACACATCAAACCCTAAAGAACGGTGCTTTGCTAACCATTCCATTATCTGCATATTTGCATGCATTACTTCTTGGCCTATCCCATCTCCTGCGAGAACCATCACTTTTCTATTTGATGCCATACAAAATTCCTTATTCTACTACTACACATTGTTTGATATAATGCAAAATGCTCTCTTGCCCTAACTAAATAGACGTCATAACCAGGGCAGGCTAGAACTTCGTTTTTGCTCATAAGAGCGAATTATTTCTGATTTTTCCAAAGTTAATCCGATATCATCAAGACCATTTAACAAACATTCCTTCCGGAATGGATCTATCTCAAATGAGATTGTTGCCCCGTTGGGACGTGATATTTTCTGTAAGTTCAAATCAATTTTTAATTCTGGATTTTCAATGTCTGCTGCATCTGCAAGCAATGCATCTCTTTGTTCAGGAGTTACTTTTATAGGTAGGATGCCGTTTTTAAAGCAATTATTATAGAAGATATCAGCAAAACTAGTAGATATCACACATCGAATGCCATAATCGAGCAACGCCCACGGCGCGTGCTCGCGACTTGAACCACATCCAAAATTGTCCCCAGCTACCAAAATTTGAGCACTTCTGTAAGACGGCTTATTCAAAATAAAATCCGCGTTTTCGTCTCCATCATTTGTATATCGCATTTCGAAAAATAAACTTTTTCCAAGACCAGAACGCTTAATTGTTTTTAAGAACTGCTTTGGAATAATCATATCTGTGTCAATATTGATGATATCCATAGGCGCTGCCACACCCTCTAATTTATCAAATTTCTGCATTGTAATAGCCCCTTATAATTCTCTAATGTCTGAAAGGTGCCCAGTTAAGGCGGCAGCGGCGGCCATTTCTGGGCTAACGAGGTGAGTGCGTCCACCTCTTCCCTGACGCCCCTCAAAATTTCGATTGGATGTAGAAGCAGCACGCTCACCCTCAGATAATTTGTCAGCATTCATAGCTAAGCACATAGAACATCCAGGCTCTCGCCAATCAAAGCCAGCTTCTTTAAATATTTTATCAAGCCCTTCTTCTTCTGCCATTTGTTTTACTAAGCCTGACCCTGGAACAACTAACGCTCTTAAACCAGTTTTAACTTTTCTACCTTCAATGATACCCGCCGCAGCTCTTAAATCTTCGATCCTGCTATTAGTACAAGAACCAATAAATACAGTATCAATCTGAATATCTGTAAGTTTTTGTCCTGCTTTTAATCCCATGTAATCGAGACTTCTCTCAATTTTTGCCTTTAATACAGGATCTGAAATTTTTTCTGGATTAGGAACATAATCTGTAATGGGCAATGCATCTTCTGGACTTGTTCCCCAAGTCACAGTAGGAACAATTTCAGATGCTTGCAAGGTTATCTCAGTATCATAAACAGCGCCATCATCCGAAGGAAGACTTTTCCACCAGTCTAATGCCTTATCCCATAATTCATCAGAAGGCGCCATAGGCTTTCCTTTTATATATGCAAATGTTTTTTCATCTGGAGCAACCATACCAGCTCGTGCCCCAGCTTCAATGGCCATGTTGCAAACGGTCATTCGCCCCTCCATCGATAAGTCCTTTATTGCTTCACCAGCAAATTCAATTACATGGCCTGTACCACCAGCAGTTCCAATCTTACCGATAATTGCAAGAATAATATCTTTGGCTGTAACAAAAGAAGCAACACTGCCAGAGACAGTGATGCGCATGTTCTTTGCAGGACGCTGTATTAGTGTTTGTGTTGCCAAAACATGTTCTACTTCGGATGTCCCTATACCAAAAGCTAAAGCACCAAAAGCACCATGGGTTGCCGTATGGGAGTCACCACAAACAATAGTCATACCAGGCTGAGTGAAACCTTGTTCAGGACCGATTACGTGAACAATACCCTGCCTAATATCCTCCATTGAGAAAAAAGGAATGCCAAAATCTTTGGCATTCTGTGCCAATGTTTCAACTTGCAATCTACTTTCAGCATCTGCTATTCCTTTTGAACGATCAGAAGTTGGGACGTTATGGTCTGCGACAGCAAGTGTTCTGGCTGACTCTCTTACAGTACGAGAAGAATTACGCAAACCCTCAAATGCTTGTGGGCTAGTAACTTCGTGCACCAAATGTCTATCAATGTAGATGAGGGAGGTTCCATCTTCAGCCTGATGAATTAAATGGGCATCCCATATTTTATCAAATAACGTACGCGGCTTTACCATCACTGTCTCCTTTGGTGCGATATCTATAGCCCTCTATTTGCCCCGTAAACTTTTTCAGAACATTTATCAAAGAGCGCAATATTTAAAAAAACGATTTTAGTTAAGCAGATTTTGTTCTGTTAGTCACTTTTTCAGCAATGCGTGCAGCTTTTCCTGTGCGTCCACGTAGATAATAGAGTTTTGCTCTACGAACACGTCCACGACGAAGCACGTGTATTGCTTGGATTTTTGGAGAGTAAAGAGGAAACACGCGCTCTACTCCCTCACCATATGAAATCTTGCGAACAGTAAACGATGAACCTATTCCATCATTCTTGCGGCCGATGCACACACCTTCAAAAGCCTGAACCCTCTCTCGTGTACCCTCAACAACCTTCACATCTATTTTCAAAGTGTCGCCTGGACCAAATTCTGGGACTTCTCTTTGTGCGAGAATTGTTTCAATTTGCTTTTTTTCTATCTTATCGATGAGGTTCATAATCATCTCCTTTTCGCGACAAAACCTTAATGCCGTCTAGTCTATAATCTGTCAACTTTTTTCAACGTTAAAATTATTTATTATCCAAATAATCTTGCCATAGATCTGGGCGCCTTTTCTTGGTTATATCTTCTGACTGACTTTTTCGCCAGCTTGCAATTTTTTCATGATGTCCAGAGGATAACACTTCTGGAGCTGCTATCCCTTGCCATATTCTTGGCTGTGTATAATTTGGATGCTCTAGCAAACCATTCTCAAAACTCTCCTGCTCATGAGATAAGTGG
This sequence comes from Alphaproteobacteria bacterium, assembly GCA_012269555.1. Lineage (GTDB taxonomy): Bacteria > Pseudomonadota > Alphaproteobacteria > Puniceispirillales > Puniceispirillaceae > UBA5951. The sequence continues at coordinate 7,912 of JAAXKA010000057.1, read as the reverse complement.
TTACCCATCACCCCAGGCAAGAGACGAATGCAACTATCTAAAATCACTTGTGTTGCTAACTCTCCGCCCGATAAAATATAGTCTCCTAAAGATATTTCAATTAGATCATTCTTGTCTATCACACGCTGGTCTATGCCTTCAAAACGGCCACATATAAACAATGCTCCTTTTCCTCTACTAAGAGAGCGAATTTCCGATTGCGTTAATTTTGCTCCTCTTGGACTTGGGTAAAAACGCGGGCCTGGCGCATTTTTTGTTGCCTGTAAAGCAGCATCAATTACGTCTGCCCTCATAATCATACCGTGACCTCCTCCTAATGGGGCATCATCCACTGAACCATGTTTATCTGTTGAAAAATCTCTAATATTTATTACATCCAACTGCCATAATTTATTTTTTAATGCTCGACCTGCCAGTGCATATTTGAGAGTGCCTGGAAACATTTCAGGATATAGGGTTAGGACGGTCGCTTGCCAAGCAATTGTCTCTGTATTCTTAAAAGATGTTATTTTGAACTCCTAATTTATGAACCCGTCAGGAATGTTCATAACCAATTGTTTTTCAATTATATGTACCTGCTTTAAAAATCCTGTAAATGGCAGAAAAATAGTTTCCGATCCTTCAGGTTTGACTTCCACTATATCACCTGCACCAAAATTATGAAAACCAACAATAGAACCAATCGGTTTTTTATCTAGATCTACTATCATAAACCCAAGATAATCTATTTGATATATCTCGTTTTCAGCAGGTAATGGTAAAGCCCCTCTCTCAATTCTTAATTCTTGTTTTTGAATAGATTCCGCTGCTGTTCTATCTTCTATTTCCTGAGCTGCACAGATTAGTAATTCTCTATGCTTACTCACTAATCTAAGTGATAATTCTTCCCCTGATTCAAGCTTCACATTTCCATAAGCAAACAAGTTTTCCGGAGGCTTAGTAAAGCTCTTAACCTTGAACTGACCTTTTAGTCCGTGGGCAGAGACAATAACCCCCAGCACAACACTATCAGTCAAAAAAAGATTATCGGTCATTAATAATAAAATAAATCATAGCAACAATATTATTCTGTTGGCTTAGGTTCCTGTGCTGCTTCTTCTGCCGGTGCCTCCTCTGCAACTGCACTTGCTTCCTGTGCTGCTTCTTCTGCCGGTGCCTCCTCTGCAACTGCACTTGCTTCCTGTGCTGCTTCTTCTGCCGGTGCCTCCTCTGCAACTGCACTTGCCTCTGCTGCCTCTGCTTCACGTTCGGCACGCTTTTTACCAATTGCAGATTTTTTTGGCTGATCTCTTATTTCTGGAGCCTTTAAAATATCCACCAATGAGAGTAATTTATGAACTCTGTCTGTTGGTTGAGCTCCCCTATCCATCCAAAATTTTACTCGCTCCCCATTTACTGAAAGGCGATTTTCATGCTCCTTTGGGACCATTGGGTTATAATGCCCAACACGCTCTACATATCTTCCATCACGAGGCGCTGCTGCTTCTGCCACAACTATTCTATAAAATGGACGTTTTTTTGAACCACCTCTAGATAGTCTGATTTTTAAAGCCATTTTAGTTTCCTTTCTTAGAAATTATATTCTTTAAATTAATTATTTTTTTCGATTTGGATTTACACCAGGAGGCAATCCTCCAAAGTTCGTCATTCCACCAAGATTTGGTAATCCACCTGATTTTGAAGAACCGAATTGCTTTGACATTGCATCTAAATCCATTCCAGGACTGCTAAAGAGTCCCGGTGAACTATTAGTTCCACTACCTAACATCGCTTTCAAGCCCGCAGCTCCAGCCTTGGTACCCATTTTTTTCATCATTCTAGCCATATCTTGATACTGTTTTACCAACCGGTTTACCTCTTGTACGCTCGTACCAGACCCAAAAGCAATTCGCTTGCGCCTAGATGCATTTAATAATCCAACAGAAGCCCTCTCTTTTTTTGTCATAGACAAAATGATGGCTTCCTGTCTATTTATCATGGAGTCATCTACACCTGCGGCAGCAAGCTGCTTGTTAATTTTTCCTATTCCGGGCAACATTCCTAGGAGGCTTCCCACCCCACCCATTTTTTTCAGTTGTCTAAGCTGTGAGAGAAAATCGTTTAGATCAAATTTTCCTTTTGCCATCCTTTGAGCCATTCGCATGGCTTCTTCTTGTTCAATAGCTTCAGCTGCTTTTTCAACAAGTGCTACAACATCACCCATATCAAGGATACGACTAGCCATTCTCGCTGGGTCAAATGCCTCCAGTGCATCTAATTTTTCTCCTACACCAGCAAATTTGATTGGGCAGCCTGTTATCTGCCGCATAGATAATGCGGCACCACCCCTAGCATCACCATCAAGTCTTGTTAAAATTATGCCTGAAATCCCAATTTTAGACTTAAAAGCAGTAGCTGTATTTACAGCATCCTGCCCTGTTAATGCATCAGCCACGAGCAGTGTCTCAGCCGGGTTCGAAACTGATTTTATTGCTACAAGTTCTTCCATTAAACCGTCATCTATAGACTGTCGACCTGCCGTATCTAAAATCAAAACATCATACCCTTGAAGCTCTGCAGACTTAATCGCACGTTTGGCGAGTTGCAAAGGTGTTTGCTTATCATCTTCTGGAAGAATCCCAACTTCTGCTTGTTCTGAAAGTATCCTTAATTGCTCCCTAGCAGCAGGTCGTGTCATGTCAAGAGATGCTAGCATGACTCTTTTCTTACGTTTTGTTTTCAAAAATTGCGCAAGCTTGCCCGCAGTTGTCGTTTTTCCAGAACCTTGAAGACCAGTCATCAGAATAACCGCAGGTGGCGTAACATCCACCTTTAATTCTTCTGCATCACCCCCTAGAATTTCCTGGAGTCCGTCATTTACAATTTTTATCACTTGCTGATCAGGACGAACTGATTTTAACACAGCTGCTCCGATAGCCCTTTCTCGAATCAATTCCATAAATTGTTTCACGACGGGAACGGCGACATCTGCGTCAAGCAATGCAAGCCTTACATCACGCAGAGCATTATTTACATCTGTCTCACTTAATGCACCTGTTCTCCCTAGACCAGAAAACACCGACTGTAATTTGTCTTTTAATGAATCAAACATTTTCTATCCTAATAGTCACAAAAATAACGCCAAATTAAGCACTTTAAAATTGTTTGTTCATTTTGTGCGCGTTTTCACAAACAAAAATGACACCTGTGCTCTATTTATTAAGGACAGATGGAACCTGCTAAGGTCTGGCATTTAATAATGGCCGAAAATTTTGATTTGTAATGCCTGTTTTATTAGTTTATGTCAAGGCAAGATAAAAAATGACTAATCTTCTAAAGTTAGTCCAAGTAACGCCCGTGAATAAGCCATGGCGTTAAAATCCTGCAAATCTTCGGCCGTTTCACCAACACCAATAAGGTGTATAGGTAATCCAAACTCTTCTGCTAGTGCAACAAGTACGCCACCTCGAGCAGAACCATCCAACTTAGTCATTATCAAGCCTGTTATTGCTGCCACATCTAAAAATGCCTTGAGCTGAGAAAGCGCATTCTGTCCAACTGTTCCATCTAAAACAATTAGACTATCATGTGGGGCTTCTGGCTCTAATTTTTTTATTACTCTCACAATTTTTGCAAGCTCTTCCATTAACTCTATGCGGTTTTGCAATCTACCTGCTGTATCGATCAATATTAAATCTGTTTTTTGAATTCTTGCTTTTTCAATAGATTGATAAACGAGAGCAGCTGGGTCTGCTCCTCTTTCTGCTGATATTAGTTCGACTGACGTTTTTTCTGCCCAACCCTTCAATTGCTCTATTGCAGCTGCCCGAAAGGTATCGGCTGCAACCAATATAACTTTTTTACCTTGCTGAGAAAAACGCTTTGCTAATTTTCCAGCTGTTGTAGTTTTTCCAGAACCATTTACGCCGACAAGCATCATTATGTGCGGATGATGATCATCTGAAACTATCAATTCTTTTTCTAGAGGTTCTAAAATGTTTGAGATTGATTTTGATAAAGCTTCTAATAATTCTTCCTGGTCGCTTGTTTTTCCAGAATAGTTTTTTTCAAACTCTTTAACAATTTTTTGAGAAGCAGATACGCCTAGATCTGATGAGATAAGGGCTTCTTCCAAAGATTCCATCGTATCAGCATCTATTTTTTTTCCGATAAAAATCCCAGAAAGCTTGCTTTTAGCTGAAGAGGAAGTCTTTTTTAACCCTTCAGTAAGTTTTTTTAACCAACTCATTATAGTAACTCCGCAACTACTGATGGTGAGTCACTGCCATTAGATTGTGCATGTAAAATTTTTACGGGAAGAATATTACCAGAGGGCAACAATGTATCATGCGCAAGTTTAACACGAATAAAATTGCGTAAATACCCTTGGTTGGACTTCTCAAGCAATAACTCATCATATTTGTTAACCCGTGATGAAATTAGTTTATCGAGTTGTTTTTTTCCCATTTCTCGAAGAGCTAAAGCTCTTCGTTTTATATCTGATGGTTTTGTTTTAGGCATTTTGGCTGCGGGAGTTCCTTCTCTATCTGAATAACTAAAAACATGTAAATGAGCCAAATCAGCTTCCTCAATTAATCTAATTGTTGCTTCGTGTGCGCTCTCGGTTTCTGTTGGGAAGCCAGCGATTAGATCTGCACCAAATACAGTATCAGGTCGTCTTCTGCGCATTTCCCCACATAAACGAATAACATCTCGAGCCAAATGCCTACGTTTCATTCTCTTCAAAATAACATCATCTCCATGTTGAACAGATAAATGTATGTGGGGCATCAATCGAGGCTCATTTTCAAAAGCAAACATTAAAAAATGGTCGAATTCTGCAGGGTCAATAGAAGATAATCTTAATCTTGGTAAGTCTGGTACCTCTTTCAAAATTTGCAAAACCAACCAACCTAATTTTGGTCTACCGGGCAAATCTTGACCCCAGCTAGTAAGGTCTATTCCAGATAGAACTACTTCTTTTATACCATTCTCGGATAACTTTCTTACACTTTTTACAACCTGTCCTGCCGCAACAGAGCGAGACTGACCCCGACCGTAGGGAATAATGCAAAAACTGCACCTATGATTACATCCTTGCTGAATTTGCAAAAAACCCCGCGTATGTTCCTCAAAACTGTCAATCATATGCGACGCTGTTTCCTTTACTTTGGAAATATTAGTAACTTCTATACCTGAGAGTTGATTATTTCGTAATCTTTGCCAGCTATCTGCTAAAAGCTTTTCATGATTTCCTATCACGCAATCCACTTCTGACATCGTGTTCCATTTTTCTGGATTAATCTGAGCCGCACATCCAGTCACTATAATTTGTTTGTCAGGCTGTTCTCTTTTTATTTTTCTAATTGCTTGTCTTGCTTGCTTTTCAGCCTCTGATGTAACAGCGCACGTATTAAAAATAACTGTATTATTTAGATATGCATCTGTTGCATGTTTGCGTATTATTTCTGATTCCCAGATATTCAAACGACATCCAAAGGTCGTAACGGTCGGGCGGTTAGAAGACATAGGACTATGACATTTCAACTTGAGATAATAAATCGGAAAGTTGTCCAGAAAAGCTTTTTGTAATAGGCCCCGTCATAATAACTCTATTCTTTCCTGAACTTTCTTTTTTCAGTATGCCTTTTTCGTCGGTCACTATTTCAATCCAAAGACTTCCACCATCAAGCAAAATTTCTACCTTTCTATCAATAAAACCATGCCTTGCTCCAGCAACTGCAACCGCACAAGCGCCAGAACCACACGCCCTTGTAATACCAGCGCCCCGCTCCCAAACACGCATACGCATCCTCCCATCGGACAATTTTTGAACAAATTCAACATTTGTTCTATCCGGAAAACTGTAGTGATTTTCGATTAATGGTCCGATTTTTTCAAGTTCTATAATTTCACAATTGGGCACAAAAAATACTGCGTGCGGATTACCCATTGAAACCAAAGTTGCTGTGTTTGAAGTTATCTCTGAAAAGGGCACAAACAACAAATCGTCTAATTGTAATTTGGAGTTATCAAATGGAATATCTTTTGGCAAAAATTTTGCCGGCCCCATATCAACTGCGATCATACTCCCATTGAAGTATGCACTTACTATACCCGAGATAGTTTCTATTAAAACTTTTTGTTTTTTTAATTCAGACAATAAAACGGAAGCGACACATCTCGTGCCATTACCGCATGCATTAGCTTCACTTCCATCAGCATTTAAAATTTGCAGGTAAATATCACCTGTTCTTTGGGCAGGATGCATTATCATTATTTGGTCACAACCTATACCTAGATGCCTATCTGAAATGATTTTAATTTGCTTAGACGATAGATTAATTGGCATTTGTCTGCCATCTAGCAAGACAAAATCATTCCCTAATCCATGCATTTTTGTGAATTCTATCATTATAAAACTATCAATGACTAATATTTCATTTTGAGTAAACTATATAAACTCTTACTACAAAAGTCATAGGAGTTGAAGAGTAATGGGAACATGGTCTGACGGTTTTTCCCAACCTCTTGTATTTTTGTGAATTTCAACTTTATCGATCTTCGACGCAAGGTCAATACTGACCCAAATATGGTCGAGCCTTCTTCCGCGATCGCTCTCGATATAATTTCGTGCTCTGTAAGACCACCAACTATATAAAACTTGCTCTGGTCCAAAAAACTCACGGACTGCGTCAATCCATCCACCTTTTTTCTGCATATCAATAATTTTTTTTCGCTCTATATCAGTATGGCTCACGACGTTTTTTAATTGCTTGGTTGACCAAACGTCTGAAACCAGAGGGGCTACATTCAAATCACCCACCAAAAGTGCCTTAACCGGCGTATTTTTTTCAAAATAATCCGTTACTTCAGCGATAAAATCTAATTTATGGCCAAATTTAAGATTCTCGAATCTATCAGGAATGTCACCTCCTGCAGGAAGGTAAATATTATGTATTTTTACACCACTTATCTGAGCAGCAATATGTCTACAGTCTGCCTTTCCAACCCAGTCTTGGTAACTAACATTTTCGATTGGCAATCTTGATAAAATAGCAACCCCATTATAGGATTTTTCCCCTCTAATTGCTTGATATGAAAATCCAGCGTCAGCTATTTCTTTTGCTGGAAAATAAACGTCTTGTGTCTTTGTTTCTTGAAGGCATAATACGTCTGGTTGTTGCTCTTTTAAAAATTTCAAAACTTGAGCAATTCTTAATCTTACTGAATTAATGTTTCAGATGGCTATTTTCATGTTTTTCCTTTTAATCATTTTCGACTTGTACAGTACAAAATAATTAGAGTTTTAACTAGGTCAATTTTTTGATGTTAGTAGCTAAATTCAAAAAAAGTGGTATTTCTATAGCCTCATTAAACTTTACCATGAGTTGATTATTTTTTTCTGTAGGGTAGTATCTTATACCTTCATTTCGAGAATAGGTTATCCATCCATCAGAAATTAGTTTTTTTACTACTCTTCGACAAGTTTCTTTATCTATTCCGGAGATTTGAGAAACAGTTAAAATTGATAATTTACCTGGTATATGTTTTCCAAAATCAAAAATATTGCTACCCCATTGCTTTTTTAGTCTCTCATATTCTCGAGACCCTTCTTCTTTTTGAACTAGGTGAAGGTTATGCCAGGCAACTGTTTGAAGTATAAAATAGGAATTGGCGTTTCCAAAATATTTTATCGCTTCTCTTGACCTATTTATTTCAAAATTTAAAAATCTTTCCCATATTAAGCCAAAATTTTCATAAAAGTTTGCAGTCATCGGGTATACCTTTGTTTTTTTAGTAAACATATCAAAAATAAATTTATTGCTCAATATGAGTTATTTTTGTTATTTTCGAGATTAAAAAGCTTAAAATGTTAGCCTTTTATTGTTATAAAAACTCGAAAGGTAGGAGCTTTAGAATGGATATAGAT
>JAAXKA010000095.1 GCA_012269555.1 Alphaproteobacteria bacterium | reverse complement strand
CATAGAGATAAACGATTTAGGCTGGCGTTATCCTATTATTTAGTTATTGAGTTAAGAAGCTTTTAACATGCATTTAGGCTTCTTCTGAAGCTATCTCATTTAACTTCGCTTTCTTATCATCTATCAATTTACTAGCATTTTCCTCGGTAACTTCTAGTATTGTGTCTTTGACTAATTTTTTCCCATTCAACGAAGCATTTTTAATCATAATAATCTCAACCATTTTTTCTACTGGCGCATCATCGAAAAGATTATCAATTGCTGATTGATCCTCATCATCAATCTCGTCAAACACATCTGTGTTTTCTATTTCGTTTAGAGTATAAATGTAAGGATCATGCAACGCAGCGTACAGCTTATTTCTTAGTATCCAGCTTTTTGCAGATAAAAGAGCTAGTTTTTTGCCATGGTTTTTTTCTGAAGCCAATGTTTCATTGATTTCGTCAAGAGCTGCAGAAAAAGAATGTTCAGCATATTGTACCAATATTCGATTGCGATCTTTATGTAATTTTGGTGTCTCGTTTTCGGTCATCTGTACCACTCCTCTACTTTGGCACACTACTTGCAATATTTGAACCAAACCAAACAAAAATTGGATTTAGTCGTGAAGTCAATTGAAAATCAACTTAAGGTACATGCTGAAGCATTAGCATTGAGATCTCAGAGAAATGAAATTCTGGCATCAAATATAGCAAATTCAGCTACTCCTAACTTCAAGGCAAAAGATCTGGATTTTAAAGAAATGCTAAACTCCCGTATGGGTTTTGGTAGCGTTATGACTACGGATGCAAGACATTTTGATACAAGTATTGGTCCGAATGAGCAGGGCGTAAAGTTTCGCCAAAATATCACACCCTCCCAAGATGGTAATACGGTGGAATTGCATGTCGAGCAGATGCAATTTTCTGAAAATGTTATGCGTTATCAGACATCCCTAGAATTTTTGAACAGAAAAATTGCTGGATTAATGTCAGCGATCAAGGGTGAATAAAATGGCTGATTTGAAGAATATTTTTGATGTTGCTGCTAGAGGCATGTCAGCTCAAATGGTACGTCTCAACACGGTAGCCAGTAACCTCGCTAACGCGAGATCTGTAGCTTCTTCCGAAGCTGAAGCTTATCGAGCGATAAAGCCAGTTTTTAGCACTTTATATGCCGATGATTTGGAAAAGAGTGGCGTCTCATCGGTCGATGTCGTGGATATTGTGTCTGTCGATCGCGAACCGGAAAAAGTTTATCAGCCTGGGCACCCTAAAGCAGATGCAGATGGTTATATTTACATGGCTGCAGTCAATTCCGAAGAAGAACTCGTCGAGATGCTCGAGGCGTCCCGACAATACGAAAATAACGTAGAAGTTGTCAGTACATTGCGCGGACTGATGATGCGAACAATTAGCATGGGCAAATAGGAGTAATCATGACCACAATTGATCCCAATAGTGCACAAACAGCACTTTTTGAAAAATTAGGAATTTCAAAGCAATCTGAAGCCCAAAAAGCTACAAAAGATACGCTTGGACAATCAGATTTTTTGAAGCTCATGACGACGCAACTTCAAAATCAGGATCCATTTGCCCCTATGGACAACGGAGATTTTATTGCTCAGATGGCTCAATTTTCAACGGTTACCGGTATTCAGGAAATAAATAGTTCTATCGGGAAATTGGTCGAAGAATTTGATCAGGCAAGGATTGCAACAGCATCCAATTTACTGGGTCATTCTGTTTTAGTTCCTGGCAATGTTGGAAGGCCCAATGAAGAGGGTGAATTACATGGCGTATTAGATTTGCCAGAGCAAACCTTTATGACGAAACTCACTTACTTTGATGCTGATACTAATGAAGAACTTTTTGCGGAAGATTTGGGTCCATTAGGCTCCGGTCTTTTTGGGTTCTCTTGGTCTGACATTCCTCAAGATATTTTAGATGGAAATAAGCGAATTAAAATTGAAGCTTTGATAGACACTGGGAATGGTCCAGAACAACTCAGTCCATCTATTTACTCTAAGGTAATATCTGCCTCTGTAGGCAGTGGAGAAACAAAACAAGTATTGTTGAATGTAGAAGATTACGGTGATCTAGACGTATCTTCAGCCGTCAACTTCCGATGATCGTGAGTAATTTAAAAAAATATAAATCAAATTTTTGGCACAGTTTTTGCAAGAAATTTTCAATTAGTTTACCGTAACAGGAGTTAAAAATGTCTTTTTACACAGCATTGACCGGCTTGAAAGG
>JAAXKA010000242.1:4566-9470 GCA_012269555.1 Alphaproteobacteria bacterium | reverse complement strand
AGAACCTAATTCCGTACATGATATAAACCAACATATCGTTTAGTGAGATCTAACTTCATCTCATGCCCAATTGGAGGAACTGACCTGTGTTGACAATCACTTCTTTCACAGGATTGGCAGGATAGGCCTATTGGGACAGTATGAGTAAATTTTTCAGAAGTAAGTCTTTCGGTATAGCAAATTTCTTTCAAGTATCTTGCATCACACCCAAGCGCTATTGCGTATATTGGGGTTCCAATATACGCAGGCTCAGTTCTCGGTTTTGCAACTGTTTTGGTTATTGTAATAAATTTATGGCCATCCTCTAATTCTGCAAATTGGTATTGGATTTGGCCTGGAGACCTAAATGCTTGATGGGGAATCCACCTTGAACAGGAGCCTCCATATCGTGCAAATTCAACCCCACCACCAGAAAGCCTCTTTGAGATATGTCCAGCCTCATCAACTCTAAGAAAAAAGAATTCGATACCTCTCGCATTTGGCTTATTCAGAGTGGTAAGTCGATGACAAATTTGTTCAAAACTTGCACTAAAGCGATTGGTTAATTGCTCTAAATCATACTTTGATTCAATGGCTGCGTTAAGAAAACTATCATACGGCATCATCAAGCATCCTGCAAAATAGTTAGATAATGTCATTTTGAGTAAATTTTTTGCCTCAATATTGTCGATTCCAGACTCAGAAATGATCGTATCAAGTTGTGGCTGAGATATAACTAAAGCTACTTGTGAACATAGCTGAAACAATCGTTGTTCTTCAGGCATTGCCTCTGACAACAAAATTCTATTTCTATGAAAGTCAAACTGTCTTAACATACTCCCCATCACGTTAATGGGCATTAACCTAGTTTGAATTCCATGCTCTTTTTCTAACCACGCTACTAAATCAGAAAAAAGAAAACCATTTCTTAATTTGGCAGTTTCTCTGCAGCTTTCTGCTGCCCTCTCCAATATGTCAAAATAGTTACCAGCATTTTCTAAAAATTTGCGGACCTCCTCTACTGGTTTGGGTTGTAAAAGAGTTTGTTCAACCTTTTTTTCACTGTAAGCCGCATCTCGCATTGTTTCATATAACTCAAATAACCCAATCATAGTCTGTGCCGCTTGGCTGTGTTGATTTGCAAGCAGCTGAATATCCCTTCTAGACAAACGCAGCTCTTTTAATGTTGGATCTGAAAAAACTTCCGCTAATCTCGCTATTAACTTAGCGCTGTCGTCTTCTGCGATTTCACGTAAATCTATATCGTAGGTCTGCCCAAGCTTGAATAATAGTGGAACTGTAATTGGTCGAGAATTATTTTCTAACAAATTGAGATAAGATGCTGATATGCCAAGTTCAGCAGCCATATCAGCCTGGTTGAGATTAAGATTTTGTCTCAATTTTCTGAGCTTTGGACCTATTGTAATTTTACCAACGGGAAGTTCTGACATTTGACATCCTTTTCCATACAAAGAATTTAATAAGCCTAAATTGAGGTTCATAATAAAGAATTTGTAAATATAATAAATAAAAAATATTTACAATTTTTTCAATTTCTATTTTGTAAATATTTACATTTTATTTCAATACACAATTTTACTGGTATTTAAATATTTATATGATAATAGATACCCATCTTTAATGTTTTAAGACGGAGAATGAACATGACAACCACATATGAAAAAAGAACACAGTCACATGAAGGTCGTTTTGACCATGTCGAGAGAGATTATTCTATGGAGGATGTCCAAAAGTTATCTGGGTCTGTACAAATAGAATACACGTTGGCAAAAAATGGAGCCAATACCTTATGGAACTTACTTCAAACAGAAGACTACGTGCCAACCCTGGGGGCTATGACAGGAAATCAGGCACTGCAGCAGGTGCGCGCTGGTTTAAAGTCCATTTATCTATCAGGTTGGCAAGTTGCAGCGGATAGCAATACTGCAGGTTCCATGTATCCAGATCAATCAATTTATCCGGCAAATTCTGGTCCTGAATTGGCCCGTCGTATAAATAATACTCTTTTAAGAGCAGATGAAGTTGATGTCTTAGAAAATGGAAAGGCAACCAAAAACTGGATGGCTCCTATAGTAGCAGATTGCGAAGCTGGTTTTGGTGGAGCACTAAATGCTTATGAGATTACTAAATCTTATATTTCCGCTGGTGCAGCTGGAGTTCATTTTGAAGACCAACTAGCCTCAGAGAAAAAGTGTGGTCACATGGGTGGCAAAGTGCTCATTCCAGTGCAGCAAGCAATTAGCAATCTAAATGCGGCAAGGCTTGCTGCGGATGTATGTGGCGTGTCAACAATAATTATGGCGAGAACAGATGCAGATAGTGCCAAGCTCATCACCTCCGATATTGACCCCAGAGATAAACCTTTTATTTCCGGGCAACGCACTGAGGAAGGTTTTTACACGTTGGATGATAAAGATGCTTTTGATCGCTGCGTAACACGTGGTCTAGCTTTTGCCCCTTATGCAGATTTACTCTGGATGGAAACCTCCAAGCCAGACCTAAAACAAGCGGAAGATTTTGCAAATGCAATAAGAAAAGAATTTCCTGAACAAATGTTGGCGTATAACTGTAGTTCCTCTTTTAATTGGGCCTCTCACATGAATTCTGAAGAAGCCCTGCACTTTCAAAAAGAACTCGGTAGAATGGGATTTAAGTTCCAATTTATTACCTTGGCAGGCTTCCACTCCCTTAATCATGCGATGTTTGAATTGGCTGATGATTACAGAGACCGTGGAATGGCTGCATATATGGATCTACAAAATGCAGAATTTGCAGCTGAGACACGAGGATTCACAGCTCACCGTCATCAAAGAGAAGTTGGTGCAAGTTGGTTTGATGCGGTATCTGTGGCAGTTAGAGGAAATCCCTCAACTACTGCGCTTGAAGACAGCACAGAGAATGCACAATTCGTTAATGAAACTAATTTAGAGCAGCAAACTGAAGCAGCAGAATAGAGGATAAAATGACAAACTTTACTCAAGATTTAAAAAATACCTCCCATAATGCAAATGGGAATCAAATCATGAATAACACTACTCAGGCAACACCATTATCGTCTGACGAAGAAAACAAGATAACAATACTTGCACCTAGTTTTACAGAAGCGGCAATTATGTTTCACAAACAAAACCTGTCTGCAAAAGGGTATCGTCTTACCTCCAGAATTGAAGCCCATAAGTTTTTTGCAAGCGAAGGCTCTCAGTTATCTGAATTATTCGATGGAAAGGCTTTGTATGCAGTCACGTTTGAACATGACAGCAAACTAGCTGCTCAAACTAATACTAACTAGATCAAAGATTTCAATCAAAAAAGAGCCCTTACCGGGCTCTTTTTTTTTGCTTCCGACATCTCATCACAAATCTTGCCTTTCAGACGCTATTTGAATAGGAAGGATAATGCTAGAAGCGACTACCAAAGTAGCAATACAACTTAATATAACGAACAAAGAACTCATAAGTATCCCGGATTGTAACAATAATCCACACACTGGTAATACGGAAGCGCCAACTACCAAATTCAACATAAATTTAAAGCTCAACGCCTTTGCGCGCCATTCATCGGGAACATATCTTGATAAAATTGTATCCGTTATTGGTATCTGACCAAATACAAAGCTCATTGCTATTAGCATAGCAAAAAATAAGGCAAAATCAGTAAATTGAGATGTGAGGAAAATAAAGAATATTTGGCCTATACCGATACAAAATAGAACCCATTTTGGCTCTACCCTATCAATTATCCAACCAACTGCTATTTGAGTAAACGAAGCACAAGCATATACAAGAGATGCCAAAAATCCAGTAATAGCAACTGAACTAGTTAAACTAATCATGGAAACTTCAAAATATCTAGGAACGACAAATGTCATAGCACCAAAAACAAATCCACCACTCGCTGTGGATAAAAATACAGCTGTTAAAGCAAGCTTCCAGTTTGGCGAGAAAAAAGAATGTTGTTTCTTTTTTATTTTCTGAGTTTGTTTTTTTTCTTCCTCTAATGCAATGATAAAAGCGATCCCATAAATCAGGCAAAACAAACCTGGCATAATAAAGCATAGCCTCCAGTCACCGAAAGTTAACAATATTCCAGCTATAAGAGGGGCAGCAGCTACACCCATATTTCCAAAGACACCGTTTATTCCAAGCCTAAAGCCTATTTTTTTATTACTTTTTATGAGCATTGCAATTCCAACAGGGTGATAGATTGAAGCAAACACGCCAATCAAACTGATTGCAATAGCCAGTTGCCAAACCGATTGTGTAAATCCAGCTAAAACGGCTGCTATCCCTATCCCAAAATGATAAATCACTAATAACAAGGATCTCGAAAACCTATCAGCTAAACTCGCAGAAAGTGGGGCAACCGCACCAAATAAAATAAAACCACCTACACCATAGATAATAATTTCGTCATAAGTCATTCCAAAATGTCGCCCAGCATCATAAGCAGATTTTGCAAAGACCAACATGATGAAATGATCTAAAAAATGACTGATATTCAGATAAATATCCTTGATCGTTTTGAATTGAACAAAAGAAATCATATTTTGAAACATATTATTACTTTCATAAATTTCTGCTTTAATGAAGAAATCATTTTTATGGCAGTATTTCACTCCCATCCCAGGCAAAGCATTTTCCAGTCTGAGACGATGTCAAACAGTCTAACACCAACAACATTTTTTGTGCCGCAAATTCAGGTGTAAATAATTTGTTTGCATCAACGTTATGCTGAAATGGTTTAGATAAATTACTATCAACAGTACCAGGGTGAAGTCCAACAACTATTGCTTTTGGATTTTTTCGAGCAACCTCTATCGACGCTGACTTAATGATCATATTTAAAGCTGACTTAGACGCTCGATAGGCATACCATCCACCAAGCTGATTGTCAGAAATGCTGCC
>JAAXKA010000242.1:0-4466 GCA_012269555.1 Alphaproteobacteria bacterium | reverse complement strand
CCACCTCCAATTATTGCAATATTTTCTGGCTTTAACACTTATTCTTGCCTATTAACGTTAATTGGATAAAAATGCTACGTTCAATGAAAAACAAAAAACTAATAACACAGATATATATAAACAAAAGCAATATTTGCTGAATACTGCTAAAAGAAGAATTATGTAAAAAATGTTTTATTTATAACTTTGTCGTCTATCTCCAAATTTTCGAACGCGCGTCCGCCAATTTTTATAGCTACTTGGCTTTAAATTTTCTCTCATCAACTGCTTAACCTGTTTGTCTGATAAACCATATTGTAATTCAATTTGTGAAAAACTAACGTGGTCAGATAACGCCATTTCAATTATTTCACTTATCTCAAATTCTTTTAAGTTTTTTTTCTCCAACATAAAAAATCTCATTCTTTCATTGTTATTCTTACTATCAGACTAACCCTAATTAAGATTATAAAAGACTTAATCACCAAGTTGTAAAAATTGAAAATCTATTAACTTATAATTCTTATTCCTCATCGTTCCTAGTTAAAAGCTTGTGGGAAGCAACTTGGCTTTCATATTCAAAAACTAATGGAAGCAATTTAATAAAATATTGTTCAAAATCTAAAAGATGACAAAATTGACAATAATTTCTTATTTTTCTCTCTTAATTCTTGAAAATATTGCAGGAAAAGCAATTAGAAGCACCGCTATTACTAATAACGCTGTTGTAAGAGGGCGCTCCCAAACAAAACTAATTCCATCGTAAAGTTGGGTTGCACGTGAGAAATTATCTTCCAACATAGGACCAAGTATAAATCCAATTAGAAGTGGAGCAAGAGGATAAGATGCAAATCGAAGAATAGTTGCTATTACACCCATTCCAACAAGAATGAGAAGTTCTGTTGAATTATTTTGTCCAATATAAGCACCCATTAGGGTAAAAAATAAAATAAATGGTATAAGAAAGGTGCGAGGGACAGTTAAGACTTTTGCGATGTATGGAATTAAAGGCAGATTTAAAATTAAGAGAACAATATTACCAATATACATTGATATTATTACTGACCAAAAAATTTCTGGCTGATCCGTCATTAAGCGAGGGCCAGGAGAGACATTCAAGGCTATCAGCGCACCTAATAAGATTGCGGTAGTGCCGGAACCAGGAATTCCAAGAGTAAGTAACGGCACAAATGAGCCTGTACAAGCAGCATTATTTGCACTCTCAGGAGCCGCTAGGCCTTTTAAAGACCCCTTACCGAATTCATTACGCTGTTCTCTAGTCGCAATATTTCTTTCAACAGCATAACCAAGAAAGGATGCAATGGTAGCTCCTGCTCCTGGCATCACACCTATAATAAACCCCTGAATTGACTGTCTTCCTATCGCTGGGGCTATCAACTTTGCTTCATCCTTTGTTATTCTTAGATTACTAATATCTGATTTTCTATCACCTGCTTTACCAGAGCGTGCCGGATCCAAAATTAGAAAAATCGTCTCTGGAATTGCAAACATAGCCATCGCTAAGGTTATAAAACCAATTCCGGTTTGAAGATCCATTATACCCATTGTAAAGCGAGGCATGTTGAAAAGTGCCCCCTCTCCTATTGTTGCTAGCATTAAACCAACTACAGTCATAAGTACTGCCTTAAATACTTGGCCAGACCCAGCGAATGCTGCAATAGCGGATAATCCAACAACCATTAATGCAAAATATTCTGAGGAATGAAACAAGAGCGCGACAGAGGCTAGCGCAGGCGCAAAAAGCAAAAGTAAAATGGCTCCGATTGTTCCTCCAGTAAAAGAAGCAATTGCTGCGACGGTAAGGGCCTTACCAGCCTTACCTTGCCTAGTAAGCGGATAGCCATCAAAACTGGTTGCTACTGTTGAAGCGACACCAGGCGCATTAATTAATATTGAAGAAGTAGAGCCACCAAATATTGCGCCATAATAAACACCCGCCAACAAGATTAAGGCTGTTGCAGGGTCACCCAAAGAAACGGCTATAGGAATCATTATTGCGATAATCGACATGGGGCCTAACCCAGGCAACATTCCTATAAATGTGCCTATTAGACAACCGCCAATCACCATCACAAAATTTTTTATTGATAAAACTGTTTGAAGACCAATTAATAATCCCTCTATCATGAAAAGCTCCCCAAGGTTTTCACAAATTGGGGGTAAGGTGTCATATAAATGCCTAATACTGAATCAACCAGATACCATATTCCATAGCTGGAGATTGCAGAGATGACTAGTGACAAAAGATATCGTCTCTCACCGAGTAAAACTCCGCCAAGAAATAAAAATAAAAAAGTGGCAGCAATAAACCCGAGGTTTCGCAGAAACACTGCATAAAAAATCATCCCTAAAATTAAAAGCACGGCATCCAATAATTTGTATTGTCGCCATTTAGAAAGAGACATATCGTCGCCGATCACATTGGATGTTTTTTCAAAATTTAAAAGAACTACCATAGATATGATCAGCCCTGAAACAGATAATATTTTAGGGAAAGTTGAGGGCCACACAGGATTCCTGCGCATAATTGGGGCAAGAAGATGGTCCATCCCAAAAAAAGCTGTATATCCGTAAATTAAAAAAATTAATACAAAGACCAATGCGATCCATCTATCTAAGGCCATATTAAATTCTCAATTCTTAATTGTATCAATCATCCAACAAATATTGTTGGATGATTGATTATTTAAATTTTTATAGAAAACCAAGCTTTTTCATCAAAGTTTCCATTTCTTTTTCTTGACCCTCCAAGAAGGTTAAAAAATCATTTCCAGAATTATGAATGTTTTCCCAACCATTTCTAGCACGAACTTCTTCCCATTCAGGAGTATCATACATTTTGGAAATGGCTGTTTGATATGCATCTAATTTTGCCTTCGGAAGTCCAGGAGCTGCGAAAAACCCTCTCCAATTTACAAAATAGGTGTCAATGCCTTGCTCTTTCATTGTCTTAGCACCTGAAAATGCATCAACACGTTTATCAGAAGTAACACCTATAATATTAGCTTCTCCAGCCTTTGCCATTGCTACAGCTTCTGAGAAACCAGTAGAAAGCGCCTTGATTTCACCAGATAAAAGCGCCGCCATCGCCTTACCACCTGCATCATATGGAATATATTTAACCTCTGTTGGATCTGCACCAGCAGCTTGCATTACCATAGCCACTACCAGGTGATCCATTCCTCCTGGCACGGAACCGCCCCCTATTGCAACATTTGAGGGATTCGAATTGTAAGCTGCTACCAGGTCACTCATAGACTTAATATCTGAATTTGAAGGCACAACCATTGCGGCGTAGTCACCAATCGTTCCAGAAACAAGGGTTAGGTCACGGAAATTATGTGGGAAAACACCTGCCAAAGAGCGAAGCACTATAGGTGTTGAATTAACCATTAGTGTTCCATGATTACTATCAGCATTCTCTATTAGGTAGCCAATAGCCTTTCCACCGCCACCACCAGACATATTTTCGTAGGATGCGCTGCCAACAAGGCCAGAATTAGTGAGAGCCTCACCAGTACCTCTTGCTGTACCATCCCAACCACCTCCTGCGCCACCAGGAATTAAAAAGTGTATTGAATCAACAACTTGATGGCCGCCAGCAATTGTAGTAGCACTCATGCCAACCGAAGCAGCTATAAACGTCGCCATAAACGCAAGACGATTAAAGATTTTATTAAACATATTTTCCTCCAATTATGTTTATTTACATTTCAAAATTTTTTGAAATTTCTCAAAAATTGAAACTTTACGCACTTACATAATCAAAGTAACCTGACACCAATCTGACAAAGGAATGAAGTTTTGAAGATTTTAGTCGTTGAAGATGCTGAGGACTTTGCTAATTCGCTAAAGCATTCCCTTGAACTAGAGAGCAATCACGTTGAAATTGCAGGTGATTTATCGATAGCATCTGATTTTGTAAGTGTCACACATTTTGATATAATTTTACTCGATATTATGTTGCCTGATGGAGATGGACGTGACTTCCTGCGTTCAATACGAGCAAAAAATAATAACGTCCCAGTAATTGTAATGACTGCTCGATCGGAAATATCAGATAGAGTTGATTTATTAGATATTGGTGCAGATGATTACATTATTAAACCTTTTGAATTCGTCGAATTGGAGGCAAGGTGCAGAGCAGTACTAAGAAGGCATAGTGGCCAAGACCAACAATCTCTAAATTTTGGTAATGTAGTTGTATACCCTCTAACTGCTTCAATAGAGTTTGATGACAGGAAAATTAATCTCAGAAATAGGGAACTACGATTATTGGAAATTTTTTTTAATTCTCCTGGGATTCTTTTTTCTAAAGATCAACTTACTGATAGGCTTTTTCTTATATCAGATGAAGTTACCGAGAATGCAATTGAGGTCTATGTAGGAAGACTTAGAAAAAAACTTGCTGAAAGCACCGTTACGATAGAGACAGTCCGAGGCATAGGATATAGGCTAATCGTGAA
>JAAXKA010000035.1 GCA_012269555.1 Alphaproteobacteria bacterium | reverse complement strand
GTTTCATTGCAATATTTAAACATTTGTTAACTTAAAAATATTTTATTTTAAAATAGATTCGTCTTGGAACTTTGCTAAAACTTATTCTGCATGCGTTGTCTACTTTGCGAGATTTCAGAATATTTAAAAGACTAAAGGAAAGCTAAATTTTAATTGTAAAAATTTATAACGTGTTTTTTTATCTGCATGTTTTGTTTAATAAATTAATAGGTTTTAAATCATGTCATTATTTGATTACAGTTTAGGTGACTTTGTTACACATTCCGAGCGACCTGATTGGGGTGTGGGCCAAGTACAATCGATAGAGGGAACGAGAATTACTGTAAATTTTGAACATGTTGGAAAACAACTAATAAATGCAGAAATAATTTTGCTTATTCCTGTCGCTGCTGAGACAGAATAAGGCAATAACAGTTTATAAGCCGGATTTTTTTAATGTGTACCATTTTAGTTGTCTAATAAATGAAACTATACTTTTGACTTATTTTTAAAAACTGGCTTAACGATGATACCGGCCTGTCTTTAAAAGGTGTAAATCATGGCGAATTCATCTGCTAATCAAAATCGAAAAAAGAAAATGGGTAAATTCAAGCCAAAAGGTAGAATTGCAAATCAGGCTGCAATAAATAACGTGAAAGCAATATTACCAGAAATTTTGCAAAGAGATATGTTAATAGAATATTTGCATTCAATTCAGGATAAATTTTCACATTTATCTTCAGATAATCTAAGTGCATTAGCTTTTATTATGAACCTTCCTTTATCAGAAATATGGGAAGTTGCGAGTTTTTATGACCACTTTATACTAGTGAAAGATAGCCAAAAGCCTCCACCAAACAGAACGATAAGAATTTGTACTTCGATTACCTGTTCTTTATTCAACTCTGAAAAAATACTAGAATCAATAGCGCCCAATGATAACACTGAAATACGGTTTATTGCATCACCATGCCTAGGCGCCTGTGATAAGGCTCCCGTTGCTGCAGACGGTCACTTTGTTATCCCAAACATCGATTTAAAAAAATTGCAAAAGATTGAGCCTTCACAAGCCATTCAAGAAAAAAATAAATCGGATATTTTACAAAATGTGTTGGGCTTAGACTCTTACATACAATCAGGTGGATATGAAATTCTTAGAAAATTGAAGAATTCAAATGATAGCGATAAGTATGATTTAGCGCTATCACAACTAGAAAATTCAGCCCTCAAAGGCCTTGGAGGTGCTGGATTTCCTACAGGCAAAAAATGGAGAATTGTAAAACAGCAAAAAGGACCTCGCCTTATGGCTGTAAATGCCGATGAGGGAGAGCCAGGCACCTTCAAAGATAGACATTATTTATCTACAAGCCCACACCAAATAATTGAAGGAATATTAATTGCAGCTTTAATAGTTGGAATCTCTGAATGCTACTTATATGTCCGAGATGAATATCCAGAAATTTTATTTATGCTAAGAAAGGAGCTCCGAAAACTAAGCACTACTGATATTGCTGACCATACAACCATTCATTTAAGGAGAGGTGCTGGCGCCTATATTTGTGGAGAAGAGTCAGCAATGATTGAATCAATTGAAGGTAAACGTGGTTTACCTAGACATAGACCACCCTTTGTTGCAGAAAAAGGCATTTTTGGACGCCCAACTCTAGTAAATAACGTAGAGACCTTATTTTGGGTTCCTGAAATACTTAAATTTGGCACGGATTGGTTTAATGATTTAGGTACAAAATTTCATCCAGGACATAGGACTTATTCTGTTTCTGGGAGAGTTTCTAATCCTGGATTAGTTCTCGCTTCAGCGGGCACCACTGCAAATGAATTAATTGAAAAGTGTGGCGGCATGGCTGAAGGACATATTTTTAAAGCTTATCTTCCAGGTGGTGCGTCAGGAGGAATTTTACCTGCGAATAAGGCAGATATAGCGCTCGATTTTGGCGGTGAGCTAGCTGAATATGGCTGCTTCGTTGGAAGTCATGCAGTGGTTATACTCTCTGAGGAAGATAATATTTGGGATATTGCGAAAAATCTGATGAACTTTTTTAAACATGAATCCTGCGGCCAATGTACTCCTTGCCGTGTAGGGACTGAAAAAGCAGTTTCCATTATGAATGCCCCTCATTATCAGCCAAAACTATTAACAGAGATTGCATCAGTAATGAGAGATGCCAGCATTTGTGGCCTCGGCCAAGCGGCCTCAAATCCATTAAGTTGTGCCATGCGATTTTTTCCTGAAGACTGCGAGTGTTCTTTCAAAGCTAATTCAAAAAAGAAGAAAACGGAGGTTCACTAGGATAAAATATATGATGGATGATAAATCAGTTGTTATGAATGAAATAAATATTTTTCTTAACGGTAAAAAAATCAAGGCGCAAGTGGGGCAGACCATCTGGCAAGTTGCCAATCAACAAAATGTTGAAATTCCCCACTTATGTTATCGAAATGAGACAAGCTACAGAGCGGACGGAAATTGCCGTGCATGCATGGTTGAGGTTGAAGGCGAACGAACTCTGGTTGCTTCATGCCAACGAGAAATAACTGACGGTATGGTTATAAACACTAATTCATTACGGGTCAGAAATTCACAAAAGCTTATAATTGAACTATTGTTATCGGACCAACCCGATAGACAAGACTCCCATGATCATAATTCTCATTTCTGGAAAATAGCTGAAATTAGTGGTTTAGAAAGAAGCAGGTTTCCAAGCAAATTAGGAGTAAAAGCTGATAACTCACATCCTGCTATAGCGGTAAATATGGATTCATGTATTCAATGCGGTCTGTGCGTTCGTGCTTGCCGTGAAGTTCAAGTAAACGATGTAATTGGAATGGCTGGCAGAGGAGCAGATTCACATATCGTCTTTGATTTCAACGATGAAATGGGTGCCTCTACCTGCGTTGGTTGCGGTGAATGTGTTCAAGTTTGTCCAACTGGTGCGTTACTTCCAAAATCACTTATGGATGATAATAGAATGAAAATCTCAGTAACACCTGACAGCACAGTCAATTCTGTGTGCCCATATTGCGGTGTCGGATGTCAGTTAAGCTTTCAGGTTAAAGAAGATAAAATTGTTAGTGTAGAAAGTAAAAATGGTCCTGCAAACTTAGGTAGACTTTGTGTCAAAGGTCGCTATGGATTTGATTATATCCATAACGAACAAAGATTAACCCAGCCCCTTATAAGAAGAAGTGATGTTCCAAAAAGAAACTGGCAGGACTTTGACCCCTCGAATCCTCTTACACATTTTAGAGAAGCAAGTTGGCAAGAAGCTCTCGATAAAGCAGCTGAAAGTTTTATTAAAGCTAAAAATAACTTTGGGCCATCCTCTCTAAGCGGGTTTGGATCTGCCAAAGGAACCAATGAAGAGGCTTATATTTTTCAAAAATTAATTCGTACTGGATTTCAAACTAATAATGTAGACCATTGCACTCGGCTATGCCATGCCTCTTCTGTTGCGGCGTTGCTTGAAAATATAGGTTCAGGAGCGGTTACAGCATCATTCTCACAAGTTGAATATGCAGATTCAATTATCGTTATTGGAGCAAACCCCGCAGTAAACCACCCTGTAGCTGCAACTTTTATAAAAAATGCGGCACAAAGAGGAGCAGATTTATTTGTTCTTGACCCACGAGCCCAAGCACTTGACAGATACGCGACAAAATCACTCAATTTTTATCCTGGTAGTGATGTGTCTCTTTTGAACGCTATTTTAAATGTTATAATTTTTGAAAAGTTGTACGATATAGAATATGTTAAAAACCACACAGAAGGCTTTGAGCAACTTTCAGAAACCATAAAATTTTATACCCCAGAAGCGATGTCCCCAATCTGTGGTATTGCTGCTGAAGATATAAGGTTCGTTGCTCGAAAATTCTCTCAAGCGAATGCTGGTATAATTTTTTGGGGCATGGGCATATCCCAACATACTCACGGAACTGATAATTCTAGATGTCTTATTTCTCTAGCTTTATTGACAGGTAATATTGGTAAAAAAGGCTCTGGATTACATCCACTTCGGGGACAAAACAACGTTCAAGGGGCATCTGATGCAGGACTTATTCCTATGTTTTTACCTGATTATCAATCTGTATCTGACCCACAAGTAAGAAGTAAATATGAGGCTGTCTGGCAATTTCCATTACCAAAGGAGCAGGGCCTCACAGTTGTTGAAATTACTAATGCAGCATTCAATGGAAATATCAAAGCAATGTATATTATGGGGGAAAATCCTGCAATGTCTGACCCTGACCAGAACCATGTAAGGGCTGCGCTAGAAAAACTCGATTGTCTAGTTGTTCAAGATATTTTTCCTACTGAGACTGCTGCATTTGCGGATATAATACTACCTGCCTCCGCATTTCCCGAAAAAACAGGCACTGTTACAAATACAGATAGAAGAGTACAGCTTGGAAGACAGGCTGTACCTCCACCTGGAAATGCAAAACAAGATTACTGGATTATTCAAGAAATAGCCAAACGGATGGGTCTTGAATGGAATTACCAGCATCCAAAGGATATTTTTTCTGAAATGCGAATCGTAATGTCGTCCCTGAACGGGATTACATGGAAACGGTTAGAAAGTGAAGGTGCTGTAACCTATCCTTGCAAAGATGAGTTTTCTGATGGGCAAGACCTACTTTTTTCGGACTCATTTCCAACAAAATCAGGCTTGGGCAAATTCACTCCTGCGGAGTTTCTTCCACCCGCTGAAGAGCCTGATGATGATTTTCCATTCATTTTATCTACAGGAAGATTACTTGAACACTGGCATACAGGGTCAATGACACGCCGGTCTACCGTTTTAGACACCATCGAACCTACAGCAGAAATACACATAAACCCAGAAAATTTAAGAAATATAGGCGGTCATGCAGGAACGCCTTTACACATTTCCACAAGGCGGGGCTCAATCACACTTGCAGCACGTCTTGATCCTGGCTTGCCAGAGGGAATGGTTTTCATCCCATTTTGCTTTGAAGAGGCTTCTGCAAACTTACTTACAAACTCAGCACTTGATCCATTTGGCAAAATACCAGAGCTAAAATTTTCAGCTGCTAAGATAAAAGTGGCAGAATAGACAATTAAGCCCACGCGCATCATTTTGTCACATGGTAAAAGGACTAGCCTATCTAGAGTTAAAAATGTTACATATATGAAATTAATAGTATAACATTTTTAAAAACTAAAATAAGAAACATTTTGGAGTGTTAATTGGATTATCAATCCTTATTTAAAGAACATGTCAACCAATTAAAAGCGGAAAATAGGTATCGTGTTTTTGCTAATTTAGAGCGTAAAGCCGGTGAACATCCTCACGCAATATGGCATAGTGATTCTGGCCCTAAAGATGTAATTATTTGGTGTTCTAATGATTATCTTGGGATGGGTCAAAGCAAGAAATCTATTAAAGCTATGACAGACTCTGTTAATAACCACGGTACCGGAGCTGGTGGTACGCGCAATATTTCAGGCACTAGCCATACTATTGTTTCTTTGGAAAATGAACTTGCAGCATTACATAGCAAAGAGCGTGCCCTTGTATTTACATCAGGCTACGTTGCAAATGAAGCCAGTATAAGCGCTATTTCAGCGTTATTAGATAATCCTGTAATTTTTTCTGATTCTATGAATCATGCCTCAATCATTTCTGGAATACGTTATGGCAGGGCTGAAAAAATTATTTTCCGCCATAATGACACAGAACATTTAGAGACATTATTAAAAGCACAACCTTTTAGTCGTCATAAGCTAATTATATTCGAATCTGTGTATTCTATGGATGGAGATGTCTCTCCTATTTTAGAAATTGTTAATTTAGCAAAAAAATATAACGCCATGACCTACCTTGACGAAGTGCACGCTGTCGGCATGTATGGAAGCAAGGGTGGAGGCATCGCACAACAAGAAGGGCTGGAATCTGAAATAGATGTCTTGCAAGGAACTCTCGGGAAAGCTTTTGGTGCGATGGGTGGGTACATAGCCGCCAGTGATGCCATTTGTGATGCAGTACGAGGATATGGCTCTGGCTTTATCTTCACAACAGCTATGCCTCCAGCTCTTGCTGCTGCTGCACTCACTTCTGTTCAACATTTACGTCAAAGTCAAATTGAGAGAAATGCACAGCAACGTCAATCTAAACAACTAAAGAAAAGGCTTTATGAATATGGTATGCCTTTTTTAACTGGAAACACTCATATCGTGCCAGTAATGGTTGGAGATGCCGCCAAGTGCTCGCAAATTAGTAAAATTTTGCTTGAGAAATATGGATTTTACATTCAACCTATAAACTTCCCAACTGTTCCAAAAGGAACAGAGAGGCTTCGTATTACCCCAGGACCGTTGCATAGTGATAAGATGATAGATGACCTTGTAATTGCATTATCCCAGACTTTTAAAGAAGTAAAACCGCCTTCATTAGTCTCAACAAATTCAGATAATCAGGCTTTAACAGCTTAGTTTATAACCTTAAACTTTGATTTTTACTTTCAGAGCTATTTTATGAGCCTAAAACCAATACCTGATGACCATCCATCATTTTCACCAGTTGCAAAAACTGGCCTATTGCTTGTTAATCTTGGCACCCCCGATGCAACAGACAAAAAATCAATGCGGCGTTACCTCAAACAGTTTTTATCAGACAAGCGGGTAGTAGAAGCACCGAGATTATTATGGTGGATAATTTTGAATGGAATTATTTTGAATACACGCCCCAAAAAATCAGGGGAGGCCTACGATAAAGTTTGGATAAAAGATGACGAAGATGGAAGTCCTTTGCGAAAAACCACGAGATTACAAGCAGAACATTTAGCAAAGACCTATAAAAATATTACTAATCTTGAGATTGCATGGGCGATGCGGTATGGTAATCCATCAATTCCTGACCAACTTACTAACTTAAAATCAAAAGGGTGTAGTCAATTTTTAATACTGCCAATGTATCCACAATATGCCGCAGCTACAACAGCTACTGTAAACGATGAAGTTTATAAATGGGCATTAAAGCAACGCTGGCAACCTGCTATCAGAACTGTTCCTCCCTGGCACGATCATGAAGTATATATTGACTCCTTAGCACAATCTTTTCGAAGGCACTTTCTTCATACACAACCTCCAGAACACTTAATGCTATCTTTCCATGGCATTCCAGAGAGATATTTTACGTTAGGCGACCCCTATCATTGTCATTGTATGAAAACAGCACGACTGGTTAGTGAAAAACTAGATTGGCCATCTGAAAGGCTATCTGTGACGTTTCAATCCCGCTTTGGAAAAGAACCTTGGATTAAGCCCTATACAGATGAGACACTTTATAAATTAGGCAAAGCTAATACCAAATCCTTAGCAATAATGGCACCAGGATTTTCTGCTGATTGTCTTGAAACACTTGAAGAGTTGGCAATGGAAGGGAAAGAAATCTATACAGAAGCAGGTGGTAATAATTTTTCCTATGTACCCTGCTTAAATGATAGTACGTTTGGGATGAATTTAATTTATACTCTTGTTAAAGAAAATCTAGCTGGCTGGATAGATGTTTAACATTTCTTTAAAATAAAGTATTATTTGAAATTAATATATGAAAAAAAATAAATGAGTTAACAATTTAAATTTAATAATGTATGACTATTTGAGGTTTAACGTTGATGTTTTTTAGATACGCGGCTGTGGTGTAGTGGTAGCACAAGAGCCTTCCAAGCTCTTAGGGCCAGTTCGAACCTGGTCAGCCGCTCCAGATAAATGAAATTTTTAAAAAAAAATTAAAAGGCCAATTAGGTTCTATCAACGCAAAGATTTATGCACTTCATTTTATTAACTGTTATAGAAGGTTGTTTAAAGATGGGTAACGAATTAAGCTGTATCTGCATGCGTAACACAAGCGTTTGCAACTGTAATAGACCTGAAGAAATTGAGCAAAAAGAAAAACGTAAATGTGTATGCGGACGTTCTCCTAACGGAGAATGTATGAGTTGGCATGCTCTGTCAGAAAAAGTTTACCTTCAGCGCAAACATGAATATGAAACATCATTAGGATAAATACCTATATAATTAGTATTGATATTTTGAATACCCCTATTTTTTGGGTAAGGAGATTAGAATATTTTCTTGTTCTTAGCACCTAAGCTGGTTGATTAAATTTGCATGAGTCCAAAAAAATAACTTATTCTCAAAAATATGATGGTATAAGGATTGTAGATGTGCTTCCTTTTTTTCTTCATTCCAACTAAATAGAAACCTTTGGAATTATTAGTGTTATTTTAAAATATTCACAACAATTTAGGGGCTTTTAAAATAGTGCTTATCGATGTTTATTTATTTCGAATTTGTTGGCATTAGATAAGACTAGATATCAGATTTTAATACTATGAACACTAATGTGATATAAATGATTGAACGCTATTTCATCGCGTTCTTAATTGGTCGGGTGTCAATATGGATGGCTGGTGTTATGCTATCTGTTGCACTAGGTTGGCATATATATCTGGAAACAAAAGAACCTATTTATCTGGCTCTCATTGGTTTGATGCAGATTTTACCAACATTCGCTTTCTTCATAATAACCGGAGTTGTTATTGATAGGTTTCAGAGAAAATATATTTTACTCATTTGTACTGTGATAGAATTTGTTGCCTTTACTGGTATTTTTATCGCTATGCTGTTTGACAATATTCCAATTTTATTAGTTTTTCTTATGCTTCTTGTTCACGGCGTTGCTCGCGCATTTCAAATACCTTCAGAGCACGCTTTGCTTCCAAATATCGTATCTAAAGAAAATCTAGAAAAAGCAGTAGCCATAACGTCCACGGTTAGCAATCTTGCGAAAACAACGGGGCCGCTAATAGCTGGTATGTTAATCGCGCTAATAGACCGTTATATTTATGGAATATGTCTTATAATTGTATTTATATCATTCCTTGCCTATCTCTTATTACCATTGTTAAAAATTCATGCACCAGCTGAGTTTGGTCTAAAACCCTTTCTTAGTGGAATAAAATTTGTTGCTAAGAAAAAGATTTTACTTGCTATCATCCTTCTTGACCTTTTTATTGTGCTTCTAGGCAGCGTAGAAGCGTTACTTCCAATTTATGCAGCTGACATACTGAATGTTGGACCGAACGGTCTAGGGTTGATGCGTGGAATGCCAGCTATTGGAGCTGTTATTACAGGTATCTTATTATCTAACATAGGCCCACTAAGACATTGTGGTAAGTTGCTTTTTGCTGCCTTTGGAATATGTTCACTATCTGTTTTAGTTTTTGGGTTATCTGACATTTTTTGGCTTAGTCTAATTGCATTATTCATTTATGGTGCCACCGACATGCTCAGTGTAAATATAAGATTTACGCTTGCCCAAACCATAACACCAGATGCGGTCCGAGGAAGAGTGAGTGCTATATTCGCCACCAGCACAGCATCTTCAAATCAACTCGGTGAATTTAGAGCTGGCACAATGGCAACAGTCGTTGGACCTGTTGGTGCTACTATTATAGGCGGTGTGTTAGGTTTATTTATTTGCGTTAGCGGAATATTTAAATTCCCTATGCTCTGGAACTTAGATAAGATTTCAGATCTCAGAAGTGAATCAAACGAGTTTAAAAATGAATAAGCCGTTGTAGGAATTTATATTACTCGCTGTAAAAAGTGCTCTGATAATTTTTGCGTTAAATTTAAACATGAAAAAGACAAATGCATATTTTAAGTGCATTAT
>JAAXKA010000132.1 GCA_012269555.1 Alphaproteobacteria bacterium | reverse complement strand
GGATGTAGGATTGTGAATCCAAAAACCAGCGTGTTTAGCAATGAAGGCACGTGGTCGTAAGGAGAAACTACCATGAAAAAAATAGAGGCTGTTATCAAGCCATTCAAGTTAGATGAAGTAAAAGAAGCGCTTCAAGAAGTCGGTATACAAGGCCTTTCAGTTATTGAAGTTAAAGGATTTGGTCGACAAAAAGGGCATACAGAACTTTATCGCGGTGCAGAGTATGTGGTGGATTTCTTGCCCAAGGTAAAGATAGAAGTTGCTCTAGATGACGATCAAGTCGACCCTGCAATAGCAGCTATAATTGATGCAGCTAAGACCGACAAGATTGGTGATGGTAAAATTTTTGTGAGTAATATCGAACAAGCAATACGCATTAGAACCGGCGAGAGCGGCTCTGAGGCACTTTAAACTAAGGAAGGACAAAATTATGAGCTCAGAAAAATTGCTCAAACTAATTTCAGATGAAGATGCTGACTATGTAGATATCAGATTTACTGATCCACGCGGAAAATTGCAACATGTGACCGTTATGTCTGATCAAGTAGATGCAGATTTTATCGACGAAGGATTTATGTTTGATGGTTCATCAATCGCCGGTTGGAAATCTATCGAAGCTTCTGACATGAAACTAATGATGGATACGGAAAGCGCATATATTGATCCCTTTTACGCGGAAAAAACGGTTTGTGTTCATTGCTATGTAGTTGAGCCCGACACAGGTGAGGCGTATAACAGAGATCCTCGAGGTACTGCAATGAAGGCCGAGGCATATTTAAAGTCATCCGGTATTGGCGATACTTTTTTCGTTGGACCGGAAGCAGAGTTTTTCTTATTTGATGATGTGAGATTTTCTAACTCAATGAACAAAGTTGCATTTGAAGTTGACGCTTTGGATGCAGCTTGGAATACCGATACTGAATACGAGATTGGTAATACAGGTCACAGACCAGGTGTTAAAGGTGGATATTTTCCAGTAAATCCAATCGATGATGGACAAGATATACGTTCAGAAATGCTCTCAACAATGAAGCGATTAGGAATGTCGGTCGACAAACATCACCATGAAGTGGCGTCATGCCAACATGAGTTGGGGCTTATTTTCTCAAGTCTTACAAAACAGGGTGATGAACTTCAAAAGTATAAATACGTAATACATAATGTGGCTCAGGCATATGGTAAATCAGCTACCTTCATGCCAAAACCAATCGCCGGCGATAATGGCACCGGTATGCACTGTAACATGTCGATCTGGAAAGATGGAAAGCCATTGTTCGCAGGAGATAAGTATGCGGATTTGTCCGACGAAGCTCTATGGTTTATCGGTGGAATTTTGAAACATGCTAAATCGTTAAACGCTTTTACAAATCCTTCGACGAACTCTTATAAGAGGCTAATACCTGGTTTTGAAGCTCCTGTCTTAAGGGCGTATTCGGCAAGGAACAGATCAGGCTGTGTTCGAATTCCTTGGACTGAATCTCCAAAAGCTAAAAGGGTTGAGGCTCGATTTCCTGATCCATCATCCAACCCTTACCTATGCTTCTCAGCTCTACTTATGGCTGGCCTTGATGGTATCAAAAATAAAATTGATCCCGGTGAAGCAATGGACAAAAATCTCTATGATCTTCCCGCCGAAGAGTTGGCGGATATTCCAACTGTTTGTGGTAGTTTGCGAGAGGCAATCGAATGTCTTGAAGCCGATCATGAATACTTGCTAGCTGGAGATGTTTTTACAAAAGATCAAATAGATGGCTACATCGAGCTGAAAATGGAAGAAATTGAGACGTATGAACATACGCCACATCCCGTTGAATATGGAATGTATTACAGCTGCTAGTTTCTGCACGAAAACAAAAACGCTCCAATAGTCGATTGGAGCGTTTTTTCTATTTATCTTAGTCTTTGTCTAAATTTTGCATTTTAATTACAAAAGTGTGAATACCGAAGACAACAGCCATTGTTTCAGGTAACTTAATCAACGTCTGTCTTTCAGATCGAAAATAATTAACCTGATTTGGTGCTGGCTTTTTGCGAGGCTTATTTACACTTCTTGGTTGGAAAAGATGTGGGTCTTCATAGTAAAGTGCATTAAAACGCCAAACCGGGCGGTTAACTTGCAAACCGTCAAATAGGCGTTGAACCCTTTTTGCAATTTCTTTGTCATATTCTTTTACAGGGGTATGTATATCAATAAGTGGTTTGAGAAATTTTTCTTCCAATGACCAGCTTGCTGGAAAGCAAAGGGAAGCAGCTGTCAGTACGTGTTCTTGACCTACTTTTTGCAAAATACAAAAATCATTTTGAACAAGTCGTCCGAGGAACATC
>JAAXKA010000244.1 GCA_012269555.1 Alphaproteobacteria bacterium | reverse complement strand
CATGCTAATGGAACCGCGTTAATAATAGATTCATCGACAACCGAAGTTAAAGTTAGTTCTTCTTTCATCGGTACCGATGTTATGGTTTTTGGAACAGCTAACGAAAAGGATGATATTATTGTGGTCATTACTGGACCAACTGAAACAGCAATAGTTAGAAAGAAACGTCGTGTAAGCGGAATATGGATTAATAAAGAAAAGTTAGAGTTCCGTGGGATACCAGGTTTTTATGCCATCGCGTCGACCCGACCATTAAATGAAATAACAGAAACCAATGAATTAAAAAAACAAAAAATAGGTATTCAAAATGTAATAACTACTGCTTCGCTAAGCTCTGAAGATGAAAATATTAAGACTTTCAAAAGTTTCAAAGACGCTCTCGTACGAGGACAAAAGACAAAAGGTTTATATTTGGATACGCCATTAGAAATTGACGTTGTTTCAAAGCGATTGTTTAAAACGACCTTTCATTTTCCGAACAATATGGCAACTGGAATTTATACAGTTAAGGTATTTGCATTTCAGAAAAAACGCTTGGTAAGCACGGTTTCTAAGACTATATCGGTCGAGAAAATCGGTATCGGGGCCGATGTTTTTAAGTTTGCGAAAGAACAAAGCGCATTATATGGTCTATTGGCTATATTAATAGCGGTTTTGTCTGGATGGATTGCATCTGTAATTTTCCGTAAAATATGAGGACGGAATTTTATGACTGATATAGTGAAAAAAGTATATGACACTGTTGATGATAACCACCGCGTATTCTTGGTGGTTGTAGATGATTCTGAAGAGATGCTTGTGGCTCTAAGATTTGCATGCATGCGAGCAAAAAGCGTCGGTGGCCGCGTTGCTCTATTTAGAGACATTGAGCCATCCGATTATCATCAATGGGCTAGTGTAAGCGATCTCATGCAACAAGAGGCACGCGAAACGGCGGAAGAGAGATTGAACGAGTTAGCTCAGGAAGTTGTTGAGTTATCAGGGTTAATCCCTGCCCTATACATACGAGCTGGGCCTATAGAGGAAGAATTGATAGCCCTCATTGATGAAGAACCCACAATCTCCGTTCTTGTGCTCGCCTCAAGCGCTAGTAAAGATGGACCAGGGCGATTAGTTAGCCATCTCATCGGCAAGGGTAGAAACTCCTGTCGTATCCCAATTACAATTGTACCTGGTAATTTGAGCGCAGCCCAAATTGACGCTCTTGCGTAGGTTTTTGCTAGATCAAATTCAGGTTGTCACTGACTTATCAATCTCTGAAAAATTTTGCCCCGTTATTAACTCTAATACCCTATCCGTAACTTCCCTTGTACTGGCTTTCCCATTAAGATCTTGAGGCATAACTCTTCCATCTTCAGTAAGTTTTTCTAAAGCTAACATTAACTCAGCTGCTGCCTTCTTTTCGCCCAAATGATCTAGCATCATGGAAGCTGACCAAAAAGCGCCAATAGGATTTGCTATCCCTTTGCCCATTATATCAAAAGCAGAACCATGTATAGGCTCAAACATAGAGGGGAAATTACGAGACGGATTTAAGTTTGCTGTTGGCGCTATTCCCATACTTCCGCTCAAAGCAGCGGCTAAATCACTTAAAATATCCGCGTGCAGATTTGTTGCAACTACAACGTCTATAGACCTTGGATCTAAAACCATTCTAGTTGTCATTGCGTCCACTAACATGCGATCAATCTCGATATCACCGTATTCACTGCCCAATTTATCAAATACGTCGTCCCACATCACCATTCCATGCCGCTGGGCATTTGATTTTGTTACAAATGTTAACCTTTTTCTTTTTCTTGATCGTGCTAAATCCAGGGCAAATCTTTGGACACGCTCAACTCCAGAACGTGTAAAAACTGAGACATCTAAGCCAACTTCTTCAGGATGCCCTGTATGAACACGGCCTCCAGCGCCCGCATATTCACCCTCTGTATTTTCCCTTACAATGATCCAGTCTATGTCGTTTGAAGATGCATCTTTTAAGGGGCTAGAAATCCCCGGAAGTAGACGCGCTGGCCTAACATTCGCATACTGGTCAAAAGATTGACATATTGCCAAACGTAAACCCCAGAGTGAAATATGGTCTGGAATTCTTGGATCGCCAGCTGATCCAAAATAGATAGCATCGAACTTTTTTAATTCTTCAAGCCCATCTGTTGCTATCATATCGCCGGTTTCTATATAATAGTCTGAGCCCCAAGGAAAACTGGTCAACTCTATTTGAAAATCGCCCAGCCGATCCGCCAGCACCTTTAAAACCCGTATTCCTTCATTTATAACTTCAATACCTAGTTATAAATGAAGGAATACGGGTTTTAAAGGTGCTGG
>JAAXKA010000164.1 GCA_012269555.1 Alphaproteobacteria bacterium | reverse complement strand
CCTTTACCGCATTTATCGACATCATTCCTGAGGCTATTTCTTGGTCAAGCTTTCCGTAGATTGGCTCTCCGAGACCACTCGGTACATTTTCTGCGATAACTTCGATGATAGCACCGGTCGAGTCACCATCTTTTCTGATTTTTTGAAGGTACTTCTCCCAAGTAGCAATAATTTCAGGATCAGGGGAAAAAAATGGATTTTTGTTAACCAAGTCCCAATCCCAATTATTTCTATTTATTTGATGAGGTCCCATCTGTACTAAAGCTGCCCTTATTTTTATGTCTGGAATTATCTTACGTGCAATAGCTCCACCCGCAACACGCATTGCCGTTTCTCGAGCTGAAGACCTTCCTCCACCCCTGTAATCTCTTAGTCCATATTTTTTTATATATGTAAAATCTGCATGCCCCGGTCTGAATTTATCATTAATCTCGCCATAATCACGAGATCTTTGGTCTTTATTTTTTATCAGAAGAGATATAGGGGTTCCGGTTGTGAGATGGTTTCCGGAGTTACTTTTGATTGTGCCTGATAAGATTTCAATTTTATCATCCTCTTTTCTTTGGGTGGTATATTTTGATTGCCCAGGTTTTCTTTTATCAAGGTAGGATTGTATTTCATCTATTGATAGTTCTATATTTGGCGGACAACCATCTAAAACGCATCCAATAGCTTCGCCGTGGCTTTCGCCCCATGTTGTTAACCTAAGCATTTTACCAAAAGTATTATGAGACATATTTCATCCTATTTTACAGTGATATCGGGTGCGTCTTCATTTTTCATTCCAACTATATTATAACCAGAATCAACGTGAAGGATTTCTCCCGTGACTGATTTACTTAGATCCGAAAGTAAATAAATTGCTGCATTGCCAACATCATCAATATCAACAGTACGCCTTAGAGGGGAATTATATTCATTCCATTTGAGTATGTAACGAAAATCCCCAATTCCAGAGGCAGCTAGGGTCTTAATTGGTCCAGCAGATATTGCGTTAACTCTAGTCCCGTTGATCCCCAGATCAACACTCAAGTATTTCACAGAAGCTTCCAACGCAGCTTTTGCAACACCCATAACGTTATAGTGGGGCATTACTCTCTCTGCACCAGAGTATGTCAAGGTTAAAAGAGATGATTGATCTTTAAGTATTTTTTGTGCGTGTTTTGCAACAGATGTGAATGAGTAGCACGATATATGCATTGTTTGTAAAAAATTATCTTTTGAGGTTTCGATATATTTGCCCGTTAACTCATTTTTATCTGAGTAGGCGATAGCATGCACTATAAAATCAATCTGACCCCAAACCTTTTCTATCTCATTTATAAGATTGATGATAGATGCTTCGTCTGATACATCACATTCTATTGTTATATTAGAGTTTAGCTCTCTAGCAAGCGGTATAATTCTTTTTTTAATTGCCTCGCCTTGATAACTAAAAGCAAGCTCTGCTCCAGCATCGCTTAGCGCTTTGGCAATTCCCCAAGCAATTGATCTGTTATTGGCAACACCCATAACAAGACCCCTTTTTCCATGCATGAATTTCTGATAAACTTTATTATTCATCTTTTGATTTAGCACCTAAATAGTATTAAAATATAATATTATATTAAAACTATCATTACAACCACATGATGAGATTACATTATGAATAATTACCAAGGATTTAATAAAATAGAATTAAGCGCTTCAGATCCAATCGATTTATTCAGTAAATGGTTTGAAGAAGCAAAATTAAAGGAGATTAACGATCCAGATGCGATGGCACTCGCAACTGTAGATCGGAATAACGCCCCAAACATTCGCATGGTTCTTGTAAAAAAAATTGATCATGGGCTTGTTTTTTTTACAAATAAAGATAGCCAAAAAGGATCAGAAATAGCACTTAATAAAAATGCTGCCTTATGCTTTCACTGGAAAAGCATAAGGAAACAAGTTCGTTTTAGAGGGCCTGTAAGCATTATAAAAGAGGAAGAGTCAGATGAATATTTTCATACCCGTCCTCGTGGAAGCAGGATTGGTGCAATTGTGAGCAAGCAATCATCTACATTAAAAAGCCAGCAACAATTTGCAGATGAATATAAAAGTTTTGAAGAGTCTATGCAGGGAAAGGAAATTATAAGGCCAGACTATTGGGTTGGCTATAGACTAGAGCCTGTAGAGGTTGAATTTTGGTTGAATTCGGAGTTTCGCCTTCATCAAAGGATGAGATTTTCTAAAATAAATAAAAACTGGGAGAAGGAGTTTTTATACCCTTGATATCTCTAGGTGGTATTTACTGAATATTTATCGATTTTTCGGGATGTAATCTTCTTTACGATACCTTCCGCTTGAAGTTCTGCAA
>JAAXKA010000136.1 GCA_012269555.1 Alphaproteobacteria bacterium | reverse complement strand
TTGTTTGATGAGGCTGATATATCTGCCTGAGAGCCGTTCAATCCTGTAAGTGCGGTATAGAATGACATTTCATCTTTCTCCTAAATTTCTAATTCACTGGTCTTTATTTTATTTTATCGTCTAAACTTTTGGACATCTGATGCAAGAATCTCGCCATAATCGCGAACGTCCAAAACAACACCTCTTGTCTCATCTCCTGTAGATGCTGCTAATACCTCCGCAAATATTGATGGGGTAAGACTTTCCATGCCATTTCCAAAATCAGCAAAGGCTTCAATTCTTAGTGGTTCATTTATGTCTACAACTTCTGTTGGTATGTTTTCCCAACTGAAACCAACTAGACCTGACGCTTGCGCACCAAGTTGTTTGCTGTGCAAAATATTACCTGTTGCGTCAGTAAAACGAATTTCAGTTTGTGCTGAGGACTTTGGAAGATCGAGCATGCCATGTATTGTTTGGTCAGAGTCAATTCGAGCATAATTTCCAGGTATCATTACTGAGCTTCCTAGCATATTTGAGGCAGTAGCAATCCGAAATTCTTTTAATTGAGAGCTTATTGATTTAAGGGCCTCTCCCATTTCTGCTATTCCTGTTACAGTTGAAAATTGAGCCATTTGACCAATAAATTCAGCATTTTCCATTGGAGCAAAGGGGTCTTGATTTTGTAGTTGAGTTGTCATTAGTTTCAAGAAATCTTCTTGACCTAAATTATCCTTAGAAGCAGGTTTTTTTTCTTCTGCGTTTTTGACCCCAATTTTGTCAAGAATTGTGTTTAAATGTGCCTGGCTATTTGAGTCTATGCTACTCATAATTTTCTCCATTAATTTTATTTGCCCATACTTATGGTTCGCATCATCAGTGTTCTTAGAGTAGTGATGACTTCTACATTATTTTGGTATTGACGACTTGCCTCCATCATTTCGACGTATTCTTCTTCTATATTTACAGCTGCACTATATACAAAACCGTCTTTTCCCGCGCTCGGGTGATCTGGCATATAAAGCTTTTCAGGAAGCCTATTAGATTCAACAATATCAACGGCTTGCGCTGTTGCTATACCATTTTTACGCACCTCATCTGCGTACTTAGTTTCAAAAACAGGTTTTAAAGATCGATAGGCCTCGTCTGGAGTAGAGGCTAAGTTTCCAGCATTTGCTAGATTACTAGCTATTGTATTGAGGCGAACCAATTGTGCAGCCATAGCTCTCCCAGAAATATCGAAAACATTTTTGATATCTGCCATTATTCGCCCTTTATAGCTGACATAAGGCCCGCTATTCTTTTGTTCAAAAATTCAAGAGATGTTTGATATCGCACAGAGTTCTCAGAAAACTCTAGTTGTTCGACACTTAATTCTACAGTATTCCCATCTAATGAAGGATTAATCGGTTGCCTATAAAAAAGTGTTTGATGTGGGTTTTTTACCGCTATCTTGAAGTGTTTACTATCAGTTGCCTTTAAAGGACCGGATCCTTCTACCTGACGAATTTGTTTTTCATAATCAAGGTCGCGTGCCTTAAACTTTGGAGTGGCAGCATTTGCTATGTTCGAAGCTAAAATATCATTTCTTCGAGAACGCAATTGCAATGCAGACGCGTGAAAACTTAAATGTTCGCCTATACTTTTCATTTTTTGTGGACCTCTTAAATCCAAACCAATAATCTAATAATTTAAATATGGATATCCCATAACTTGGTGTGGAAATTGCAAGTAAGATGCCAAAATTAATTATTGAGGTTAAAAAATGGAATTCTCATTAGAAGATAACCGTGCAGGTGCTGGAAGTTCTGTTCTTCTTTCACCTGAAATAGTTGCTATAAGAACAAAATTAATTGAGGCCTGTGATGGCAAAACATTTGCTGACACAATCGAATTTTTAAAACAGTTACTTGATAAAGAAGAAGATGAACAAAAAAGATTGGGAATATTGGCCGCGCGTGTATTAGTTCTCAGACAGCGGGTTTCTCATATTCAGGATAAAGAAGATGCATCTGATATGTCTCAATTTGTAGCGCTAACTCAAAGTGTTGTTGATGATGATGATAAAGATATAGAGGATGAAGCCGACGCGAGTGATGATGAAAGTTGGGTAAGAGTTCGAATTACTGAAAACAGTATTGTGAAAGGGGTCCGATTTCCAAAAGGAGTAATCGTTGACGTTCATCATGAGGAGGCAGATGCCCTTATCGAAGCCGGTAAGGCAGAAGTGATTGAATCATCTGAAGAAAAAAATGATGCAGAAGCAGAAGCAGAAGCAGAAGTAGAAGCGGTGGCAAATACTGAAGTAGAAACAGAGGCAGAAGTAGATTCGGTGGCAAATACTGAATCAGAAACAGAAACAGAAGCAGAAGTAGAAGCAGAGGCGGCGGCAAATACTGAAGCAAAAGTTGATGCGGAACCAGATTCAGAAGATAAATCTGCATAGGAAAAAGAAGAAAAAGGAAAAATTATTATCTTAGTTGGACTACGGGGCATAGTTAAGGAAGTTTTATGAAATCTTCAAAAGACTTATTTATATGTTTGCTCGGCTGTTTAATCACATTAACAGGATGTGATGATTTATCCAGATTCAGCTATGAAAATTATAATTGTCAACCTAGATTAACATCTCTTTACGAAATAAGGGTTAGTCAACCAAAACCTGGTGCATTCGCAAATATTTTATACGCTAAAGACCAATTAAAAGCTGAAATTACATCGTTGACAAAAACAGAAATCATAATTGAATCCGAAAGCCTGCGTCTTGTTGTCGATAGGAAAACAGGTTTTACTCAAGTTTTTAAGGACAATATTTATGAAGGTGTTAGCTGCGTTATTGATAAATTCAAAATGTAGCTAGTTTTGTTTAAATTGCTATCTATGCGTTTTAAATTTGAATTTTTTGATTCATTAAATCATTTTAGAGTTTTATCCCCATGAAATTTAACTATAGCATCTGCTTCTTCTGTAGAAAGTCCTGTTTTTTCAACTATTAATTTTGTACTCGAACCTTTTCTAGCAAGCTCAATTGCCTGGGTAACTTGTTT
Organism: Alphaproteobacteria bacterium; assembly: GCA_012269555.1. Lineage (GTDB taxonomy): Bacteria > Pseudomonadota > Alphaproteobacteria > Puniceispirillales > Puniceispirillaceae > UBA5951. The sequence continues at coordinate 6,803 of JAAXKA010000136.1, read as the reverse complement.
GTTATCTGAATAATCGCTGGATAATAAGGATAGTTCATGTTGTAAGGATGTGAGTTTTTTGTTTAATTCTGAGTTTTCTGCAGATAATTGCTCGCTATTTGTATAAAGTGAAACTAGAACTTGTTGACTTTCTTGGTAGTTTTTATTTAAAGCATTCAACTCAAAAGTTTGAGTTTCTATTTGTTTTGCTAATTTATTGGCAATTTTCTGCATGAACAAAATAAATAAGATCATTACGACTGCAAGGATTACTAGTCCAATGAATTGGGTGATTAAATAATATGTTATATCTGCATTTTGTTGAATCTGATGACCCTTTAAGTCTTTTTCATTTGACTTGGATTAAATTTCCTTTGCAAGAGATTGCTTCAGATGCTGATCTAAATCCTGAAACCAATTCAATTTGGCATTCGTTTTTGTTTCAAGAGTTTTTAAAAGTCTCAAAATACCTCTGATTCTCTCAACCTTAGAATTATCTAAAGATTCCATTTTTATTTCTGCTATTAGCTCTGGAGAAGCATCTAACAAGTTTTTTTCGAGGATTTTTATTTTTTCGTTAAAAAGGTTTTCATTCTCCAGGCATGACAAAGCACTCTCGAGATTCGACTCGAAAGTGTCAAAAAAAACATCTAAATTATGTTCAGACATATACTTCCCCTTTTAAAAGAAATATATGTCTATGATTTCATATCGCGATATGCGTCCATTAGTGCATCTGATACTGCGTCAATATCAATTGGGTATTTGCCATCAGCTATAGCGTTTTTAATGCGCGCAACAGCTTCTGTATCAATTGGCGGTTGTTTTGCCAATTGAGCTACCTTTTCAGATATTTCTACCTTACTTGTGTCAGCAGAAGCATTATCTGTTTTTACTCCCTTACTTAAACCAGAGGGATTAGAGCTAGACTTTATGTCAACTTCACTAACACGTGAACGCTGTATATCGATTCGATTCATTGAATGTTTTATTGAATCAACCATTTTTTTACTCCTCAGATGTAGTAACGACCAGCTTTCTTAAAATGTTAGTTTATACGTTCACTTTTTTTTCGGCAACTACCTTCGCCAAAATAATTCGACCACTTTTTATATTTTTTACTTTAATCCAGTCACCAAATTGACCATTCTCTAGGGCAATCCCCTCCATTTGTACAGAAATGTGAGTGCTATGATGGATAATTTCGACTTGCATATCTTCTTCAATCATAAAATTAGTTTCTAGCTGTCGAGAGAATACTGGTGTGAGTGCCTTAATGGTTGTTTTTGCACGTCGTCCAATTAGATCCTTAAAATTTGGGAAAATATCAGTCGCTTTATTTTCTGGAATACTGATTTCAATGACATCTGTTGGCGTTATCACATCACCTCGTCTTATGCTTCTTTTTATAGCAGCAACTTTTACTTCTTTGATGGTGCGTTTTTCTAATGCGTTTGCTTGGGATTTTTTGTTTAAATCAAAACTAGACACATTTTGAGTGGAGCTAAATTTATTTCTTATTATTATTTTCCAAGGAACTGTTCCATCACATTCAACACTTACCGTTTTCCAGTTTTGGTGTATTGGGCTTACGTTTAAACCATGTGCACATTTTGGGAATAGTTTTTTTTCATTTATAACTGGTGTGGCATTGACGTTGTTTAAAGCAAGAGTATTTTTAACAGCCTCTTTGATTATGTCGCCTGGTATTTTGTTTTCAGCAGTCAACTTTGACGGATGTAGTAGAGTTAGAAAAGTGATAAACGGGATAATGTAGCGAGCCATAATTATCCTCCAATGAAGTAAATTTCTTGGCTCCTCATTCCTCCATTTTGAGGCTCTTGCATACTTTCAGGAGTGTTTTCTCCTAAAAGCATTGCTTGAATTTGGTTAAGAGAAGGAAGTTTTAAGGTTTTATCTGCGAATAAGAAATTTGGATTATTTTTGACAAATGCGTGTTTGTTATGTGCAACTATTGCTAATTCAATGAATTTCATGTTTAGCCCACTACCAGAATAATAGTCCTCTAATATATGACTCAGAGTTTCGTTTGGTCGTACTTTGTGATTCACTGAATAATTGTGATCTTGAACAAATGCATTATCTGAGTTTATTTGTGAATTATTGCTAAAATTTGGATATTCTAAAACTACAATCGGTTGGGATTGTGAATATGCAATTGCAGGAAGAAATAAAATCAAAGCACTTGCTAGTAAAACGCTGGAGATTCGTTTTTTGTTCATGATTAGCATTAGTTTAGCTCCATAAATTCAACTGTTTTTCCATCTAGTTCACTTAATTCTCTTGCTTTATCTAAGGGTTCGAGTACAGACGCATTGGCAGAAACTGAAACCACTCTTAACATAGTCCATGGCGTATGTTTACCGGATGTCACAGCTAGCATATTTGTTTTGATGCCTTGGTTATACCCTATCTGTGCCAAAAGCTGTTCAGAATTGAAAAAAAGTGTGTCTTTTAATGACTGACAGCCAAGAGTTTCCGTCATTTCTGAGATAAGCGGTTCAACTAAGGATCTCATTGTATTAATTAAGTCTTCCCTGCTTTTTTTGTCTAGGTCTGCTAGTGTCTGGAAAACTGTAATTCTGTCATTTTCAAAAGTCTTGAAATCCTCGAATTTTTCAATTAGTTCGTAAGTTCCACCGTTAAAAACATTCAAGCCTAATTTAATTTCAATGTTATTAGAATTAGAAAAACGGCTTGCAGTGTTTCGAGTTGAAATTGATAATGTTGGAACAACTGCAAAGTCACCTTTCCGGACACGGACCTGCGGAGATATCAAACTTGCATAATCGTATCTTTCATCGATGTTTCCCAATTTTTTCGGAGAAAGTACAACATTCATTGCATTATTGACGGAGAGACGAGTATTGTTGTTAAGCAGAAATAAAATTTCATTAAATAACTTCGAATGATAAATTTCTATCCACGCAGGAACGTTCATATCTATCGAGGCGGTTGGTTTGTATAGCGTGATATTAAGGGGTCTTGAACTTTGACACTTTTTGGGAGGTAGATTTCCGACCGCTGCTCTAATAATTACCTCAATCTGTGCATCAGATTTATTCTCTGATAAAACCGTATAATCTAAAATTTTACTTGAGGGACGAATAACGAAATGATCCTGAAGAGAGGTATCAGTTGAGACAGAAGTAAAACCATTAATATCTGCACCACCCTGCAATGCTGCCAAATATAGAGCATCTTCTAGAGCCCTCATTCTAGCAAGTTCCTCCGTAACATTTTGGGTGACCGCAGCTCTACCAGTAGCTGTTGTAAATTTAAATGATTGTTCATTGTTGGCATTCGCGACAGAAGCATTCATTAACAAAAAAGATGTTTTGACGAATACCAATAATGCTGGCAAAAATTTTGTATTTAAAGTTAATTTAAACATCTTTGTAATTCTTATCTTATGTTTATCAACGTACCCTCAAAAATCAGACAACCCTGCGTCCGGTATTGAGCAGGTAGTTAATCATTTCGCGGTCTATTTCTAAAACAATTTCATACGTATCGGCTCCAGTAGGATTAATTCGTACAGTACGTGCTCCTCTAATTGTACCAGAAACAATACCTCTGAAAGTATCATTCTGAACCATAAGGTCTATAACCGTAGTCGAACTATCAACCTGAAGTCCATGTATCTGTTCGGCCAGGTCACGCATTGCGGCCATCCTTGCTGAACGTATTGCCATAAGGCGACGTTGTGATTCTGACTGTCCCGGCTGAGATGATACAACCGCATATCCCACGGCTGTTAAGGTGGGAATGTTTTCTGAATTTGCATCAAAAATTTCGCGTACTGAATTAAGGGATGATGTCGGTGAATTTTCATTATTAGCAGCTAATTCTGCGGGTGTTATGATTGAATTAGTATCAGTCTGTAAATTAGCGCTATTAGTTGATAACACATGCCCACAGCTACTTAATGCGATGGATGCGACTACTGGCAATAAAATAGAAAACGATTTTTTCATTTCTGGTCTCTCTTAAGATAGTTAACCGTAATTTTTGTATTGTCATGCATTAATCATGCCAGCGAATTACTGTTTTTTTTAAAAGCCATATTTATTCATAAAAATATAATAATTGGCACGATTTTTGCCTCTATTTCTTTGTTCGTGTTTCACGTTCACGTTTTTGACTATGAAATTAAGGTAAACTGACAAAATGCAAAAATTAAGCCACATGCATGGAAAACCAAGTAAATTTGGCTATTTGTTTCATGATTTTAAAAAATGTTTAAAATTTAATTATAGAATTTTTGTCAATGAAAGGCATGTGTCATGGAAATGACACTTAAGCGTCTAGGTTTGACAGATTTAAAGGGTATATTGACATCAGCCACGATGCCCTTGGGTATTTTAATGCTGGTAGCAATGATGGTATTACCACTTCCAGTCTTTTTATTGGATACTTTTTTCGTCTCTAATATACTTATTTCACTGGTCATTTTAATGGTTTCTTTGCAAACTTACCGGCCATTAGATTTTTCAAGTTTTCCTGCTCTTTTGCTAATAGCAACTGTCTTGCGTCTTGCATTAAATGTGGCATCAACTCGAATTGTTTTAAGTGAAGGGCATACTGGCCCGGACGCAGCTGGGCAGGTTATTAAAGCATTTGGTGAATTTGTAATCGCGGGGAATTATGCCGTTGGGATTTTTGTATTTGTAATTTTGGTGATTATAAATCTTTTGGTAATTACCAAGGGTGCCGGGAGGGTATCGGAAGTCTCAGCTAGGTTTACACTTGATGCAATGCCCGGAAAGCAAATGGCTATTGATGCTGACCTAAACGCCGGAGTTCTCACTAATGAGGAAGCAACTTTACGCAGACAAGAAATAAGCAGTGAAGCAGATTTTTATGGTGCGATGGATGGTGCTTCAAAATTTGTAAAAGGAGATGCAATAGCTGGCATTTTAATTCTTATTATAAACATTGTAGGTGGTCTTATTATTGGTTTGGCGCAGCATTCTCTTAGCTTTGAGGTAGCTGCCCAGAACTACATACTTCTTTCTGTGGGCGACGGTTTAGTTGCACAAATTCCTTCCCTCCTTTTAGCTATTTCTACTGCAGTAATTGTGACTCGGGTATCTTCAACTCAGGATATGGCTCAGCATATCGGAGAACAGGTAAGTCTTACACGTGCTTGGTATCCAGTTGCTGGAGTTTTATTAATTCTTGGGTTTGTTCCTGGCATGCCAAATTTATTATTTCTGATCGCAGCGATGGTCGCAGGTGGTGTTGCCTTCTTAGTCAATCGAAATTTACAATTTCATTCTCAAAATGATCTTGTTGAAGGTGAACAGGGTGAAATGCGTTTGGAAGGTGATGGAGCAAAGCCTGAACAGATTGAACTATCTGAAATCGCCGATAATTCTCCGATATCTATTCAGCTTGGTTATGGTCTCGTTGATATGGTGAACGAAGAAAATGGTGGGACCTTAGTTAACAGGGTTACTGGCATCAGAAGACAAGTATCGAAAGCACTAGGTTTTGTTGTTCCTGCTGTCAGAATCCGAGATGACCTAACTTTAGAAGCAAATACCTATCGATTGAGAATTGGTCAGACGATCGTTGGTGAGGACATTGTTTATCCAGATAGAAAACTTGCTATACCTGGGGAAAATGCATCTATCAAGATAGAGGGTATAGAGGTAAAAGACCCAACTTTTGGTATGGATGCTGTTTGGATTATGGAGAAGGATGTTCTTGAAGCAGAGAGTAAAGGCTTTGTAATCGTTGCACCTGATTCCGTTATGACTACACACCTCAGTCAAATATTGTATAAATATGCTGGGCAACTCATTGGACAAGATGATGTGCAGTCTTTATTAGATAATCTTTCAGAAACTGCGCCAAATTTAGTTCAGTCAGTAGTGCCTAAATTAGTACCTCTACATCAACTGACTGGAGTATTACGCGCCTTACTAGAAGAGCGAGTGCCTATTAGTGATTTAAGGCGGATTTTAGAAAATCTTGCGTCACTTGCAGGCCGAAATTTAAATATAATTGACACAGCAGAAATGCTGCGCCCGGAACTTGCAGGATTGTTGATTCAACAAGTTTCTCCTCTTAACCAGCCCTTGCCTGTGATTACACTTGGTTCTGAACTAGAACATATGCTAATTACTATGGCCCGTCAAAGTGGGGAAGAGGGTCTTGTAATTGATAATACCCTTGCTCAACAATTGCTTCGTAAGATTTCTGACACAAATGACTCGCTTGCTGCAAAGGGAAGACAACCTGTTGTTGTGGTATCTCCCGCTATTCGAAAAGAATTCTCAAAAATAATACGTCAACATATTGATGATATTGTGGTTTTAGCATTCACAGAATTACCTGAAACAAGGAAAATAGAGGTAGTTGCAACCATAACTGGTGAACCTGAATCTGATAATTAAAAATCAAAGTTAAAAATTAAGGATAATAGATCATGGCAACAATAACGGTAACAGCGAAAGACACCGCATCTGCAATGGAAGATGTTTTTGAGCAACTAGGTGACGATGCCTATATCATTGAAACCACCAAAAAAAATGGCAAAGTTTCTATGCATGCTACCAATGATTCAATGCTTCTTAAAGAAAAAAACCGTTCTTCTGTAAAGGCTTTTTCTAAAATTTTTGATTCTAAATTAATTGATCCAAATCTAACACCAAAAAAGGCCGTCTCTGAAGTTATTTCTACAGAGGACATGTTATCCTCAAAAAATATATCTCCAGTATCAAAAGATGATTTCGAAATACTCAAAAATGAGATCTCCTCCTTAAGATCTATGATGAGAGGATTAATGATTACAC
>JAAXKA010000233.1 GCA_012269555.1 Alphaproteobacteria bacterium | reverse complement strand
ATTTGCAACTCAGGATGCGAGAGCAACAGAAACTTACTGGCGATTGACTGAAGTCATGGGTCAACTTGAAACTAATTTATATTGTTGTTCGTCCGATATGATAGATGATGTTGTCTCTGGAAAAATTGATATTGCCTACAATGTTTTAGGTAGTTATGCCAATAATCATCCAATGTATGAAAAATACAATGTTATCTACCCGGCAGACATGACAACGGTAATGTCTAGATCAATGATTTTGCCTGTAAGTTCCAGCAACGCAAAGATAGCGAAACTATTTATTGATCATGTCCTTCAAACGGTATTCGGACAAAGCGAAAATAAAACACTCTTTAATTCGATTTTAAATAACTTCGAGGAAAACACACTAAACCGGATCAGTCTTGGACCGGGCTTAATGGTCTTTTTAGACCAATTTAAAAAGCAAAAGTTTATAGAAGAATGGGAAAACGCAATATTACAAGCCGACTAGCAAGTTCTAATAAGGACTGACGTTAAACTATTTTTAGATTTGTAGCTTGGTTTTTACCGTTACGGCCTTCTTCAACATCAAAAGATACCTTTTGATTATCTTGAAGTTCATTAAGACCTGACTGTTGAACCTGTGATATGTGAACAAATATATCAGCGTCACCTTCATCTGGAGCGATGAAACCATAACCTTTAGTTCCGTTAAACCATTTTACTGTACCAGTAGCCATCAATCTTTCTCCTTAATAAGGGATACACCCTAGTTGATCTAGTCTTCCAAATTCGAGAGACTGTCTTTGAGGATCAGCGATCGATATTAGCAAACTATGAGTGAAATAGCCGAAGACTGGTAAAAGGGCAAGCTATTTAACTTAGATTGAAAGGTTCTAAGGTTTCAATACATTATAATGCAACTTAATAGTTCACTAAAGGGACATTACATTCAGCCAAATAGCTTCTGTGAACCCATGTTAGGTATGCTTTGTGGGTCGTCTCTAAGAGTACAGTAGTAGTCATAAAGTAGGCTATCACCGAATTGAGGGGTTTTATTCGCGTCGTAAGAACCAACCTCTGCATCATAAACGAGCATAGATTCCCTGGCATAATATTTACCAATTTTCAGTAATTCGACTTTATCTTTGATTTTTTGCGAGAATAAAGCAAATGGGATTAGAAAAACTATAGCAAGATCAAAGACGCGTGGAGATATATGTTTAATTTTTTTTGGTTTACCGAATATCTCAAAAAGCATTTCTGCTTGATCGATAGGAGTTAAGGCTGGCCCGGGGCCGCCTAATGGTAAAGATTTGTTCCAATATTTTTCATATCTTATACAATTAATAACGTACCTTGCTAAGTCCACTTCTGAAATTGGAAGTGAACGAGTTTCTTCACCAGAGCCAAAGACTAAAAAAGACTTTCCGTTTTTAATGCGATTAATTTGACCGGATAACGATTTAAAATAAGCAGTGGGTAATACTATCGAAAATCTCAATCCAGAAGAAATTAGTTTGCTATGAAATTTTAATTTAGCTCTTTGGAATGCAAGTTTCGGCCTTTGAACACAAATAGCTGATAAAAGTACAAAATGCTCTATTTTAGATTTACATGCAAAATTTAAGAGATCACAGTTTAAACCATAATCCACATAATTCGCTTCGCTTGCACTTCCAGACCTGCTTGCTAAACAAGAAATTACAACATCAACTTCTGGAAGTTGATCGGTCCATAAATGCTTTTTCTCCATGTCTAAAGTCAATGCGCACAAATTGTCATTGTGAGGTAAATCAAGTTTTGAACTCTGCCTTAAAACGGCATAAACAAAATATCCCTCTTGGAGCAATTGGCGCACCACGGCCTGGCCAATGTAGCCGCTTGCACCGGCTACCAAAACTCTTTTTGTAACTTTGCTATCCATACCATCCCTAGTATCTTTTTAATTGATTTAATTTCAATGCAAAACCTCGAAATCTAATTTTTGCACTAAGAATAATATTATAATATCAGTTAGAAACCCTAATTAATTTGATCGCATGCTACTGCTGAATAAATTGACCTAATTTCGTTTTGAACGTTGCATATTTACTTTTTCTTTTTTTGCTCCTAAGCCAAAAGCAATAAGTAAATGTAATTTTTTGGAAATTACTAGGCTCCTAATCATGGATACTTTTAATTATTGGTTTTTAATTACGCTGGCTGCGGTATTTGTTGGAATGGGCAAGGGTGGTTTGCCAGTAATTGCTACTTTAGGCGTTCCAACTTTATCACTAATTATGTCTCCAATTACAGCAGCTGGTTTATTATTACCCGTATACATTGTTTCTGATATTTTCGCACTTTCGGCTTATCGACGAGATTTTAATTGGGAAATACTGAGAATAGGGATG
>JAAXKA010000020.1 GCA_012269555.1 Alphaproteobacteria bacterium | reverse complement strand
CTAGAACTATCATCAAAAGCAGTTGCAGCAATTTGCACATAGTAGGCTGTTGAACTGTCTAAAGTTGTAGAAGGATTTATTGTTATTGTTGAAGAACCTGATCCAGATACTTTAGCGTCACCAACAGGTATAGATTCCACTTGAGAGTCATCTGAAGATTTATAAATAATAATATTACCACTCTCCGCGTCAACAGCTTCACTAAAATTTAAAACAATGTTGTCATTAACACCTACTTCTGTTGCACCATCAGCTGGGGTTGATGATGTTAATGTAGGTACATTAGTATCAACAACAGTAAAAGTTGCATTAGCTGCAGTAATTGCTTTTCCACAAGTTTGATCTTCAACTGTAGCGCCTATTGCTACATAAACATTCTGTTGACCCGTAAGATTGCTGTTAGGATTGATAGTTATAACTTGTTTTTGAGAGTCAATTGTAGCATCAAAGGCAATATCTGCACCACTTGAATTGTCTACTTTTAAAGTGATAAGACTATCAACATTACTGTTAGTTAAAGTGCTATCATCTGTATTACGCATAGCTTGATTAAAAGTTAATGTAATATTTTCTGAAGGTTGCACATCATTATCAGAGTTAGCAGGATCAAAAGTAACAGTTGGAAGAGTAGTATTCGTTAATGTTCCACTACCTGTAGTCGTAGTACCGCCTACCAAAAGACAAAGACCTCCAGTATCCCATGTACCTGAAGAACTAATGGTAAAATTATTATCGACATCAACATGGTTGGTAGATTGGGTTCCTGCACTTCCGCTTAAAATAACGTTATAGAAATCATGCTGAGCATCGATAATACCACCTGAGGTAATTGTTGACGTGCCATCAAAAGTGACTGTACCGGACCTGGATTTGAAAATATCATTATTAGTCCAATTACCAGCAACATTAATACTTCTATTATCAGAGGAAACATCAAGTGTTCCATCTGTAATTGTTAACGCTCCATCAACATTTAAGTTAGCATCGAGAGTGAAAGTTCCAGAGCCATTAAAATTTAGATTATAATAATCATCACCGTACTCTAAATCAGTATAAGAGCCTGATCCATCATAAGTAATTGTTCCTGAGTTAGTATCTTTTGTTGTGATGGTAACAGTTTCTCCACCTTGTAATTGAAGAGTTCCATTATTAACCAAGGTTGAAGCATCAAAATTATTACCTTCTATGTCTAGGGTGGCCCCAGAATCAATAGTAAGAGTGCCATCAATACCAACATTATGGGTTGAAAATGAAACTACGCCTGACGTATTTTTAATTTCTAAGTTTTCAAAGCTAGGGTGAGTATTATTGTCAAAAGCTATAATTGTTTGATCACTAGTTCCATTAAATATTACTTTTGTTGATCCATCAGGACCAGTATATTCTCTCCTATTTGCAGCATTAAGAGTGTAATTTCCTTTAACATATAAATCATTTCCGTTTACATCCCAAACACCTTTATTAACTCGAAAATCATTAACTTGCATATCTCCGTTCATTTTAAACCTTTTATTTCCACTTTTAACTACATTATAAAAAACCTTACCTGTTCCCGTTCCATTTGTCGTAACTTGATAACTGTTATCTTTAGGAGCAAAAATTACTGTACCGTTGTTATGCGTAAAAGTTCCCGAATTTCTAAAACCTCCTAAAAATTTTGTATTCTTGGAAGGAGCAGAAAAAGTTCCACCACTTCTAATATCTAGTACTGCAAAAATTTTTACCTCTTTTGCATTGATAGCAGAAAGAGTTCCTCCGCTATAAATGTAAGAGGTTTTCTTTTGCGTAATTAATGTTGAGTCTGTTCCAAGTTCTAGAGTGCTACCGTTGTATATAGCAAAATGTTCTCTGATCGTTAATCTTTTATTATCATTTATTTTTACTGTACCATTAAAATTATTCTTTAATTTTAGTTGCTTAGCTACAGACTTACTTCTAATTGTACAGGTGACAGAACTACCATCATCAAAAGTAACAACATCATTTTCCCCTGGCGGAGAATAACCACCATCACCACCTGATACATTTGACCAATTGGCATGATCATCATAATATTTTGTGGAACCGTCATTTTCGGCTACCCAAAATCTATTAGCAGCAAATACATCAAAACTAATAAGAGAAAATAAAATAACTAATAAAATTTTTATTTTTAGATGCTTGAACACGTTGAATTTTTATCTGTAAAGTGCCCATTATGGGTTGAAAATGTCACTAAAATGGTGATATTTAAAGTGTGAAAAAATTGAATTACGGAATGTATGATTTTGCTAATTCTTCTTTTTCAGCCATCATTATTACGTTTATATTTTCTACCTATTTTGCAAGACAAATCGTTGGTGATGCGCAATTAGGTGCTGCCTACTGG
>JAAXKA010000231.1 GCA_012269555.1 Alphaproteobacteria bacterium | reverse complement strand
CTCCTAATTTTCCATCTCCCCTAGATGTTACTAGTATGTTTTGGCGCTCATCGACAACGACACTGGTAGTTCCATGAAAATTTCCGTTGGTACGACTGTGATAACTTGCAAGTGGTATTAGATCTTTGTCAAATCTTACTACCAGGCCATATGAAAATGCTGGAGCCCAAGGCTTGAGATAACCCATTGTTTTTATTCCCGACTGCTGAAGAGGTTCCCTAATATGCTTTCCACTTCTATAGGTGGGAGAGACCCAAAGGCTCGGATCAATTTCTGCCATCATTCGACTTTTGTATTCTTCTTCAGTTAAGATGAATTCAACCAACTGATTTCTAGGAGCAAAAAAGCAAACCAGAAGCTCTTGATTTTTGATATTGAAGAAGCTCCTACCGGGATAAGCAGGAAGTTTGTTGATTTCTTTGTCAAGTTTTGTTGCTATAGAAAAGTCATTATCAAGTTTATGAAACGTAATACGATGCTTCCACGATTCTGAAATGCAAAAAGTTGAGTCCCCTGTAAATGTTATGCCTGTTGGCCAAGCAAGTTCAGTCAAAATTACCCTTGTATCGGACCCATCTAATTGATTTGCTGAAACCGTCCCACTGGCCCCGTTCGATAGTAGGTCATGTTGCCACTGGGTTGCTGAAAAATTTTTTGATCCCGTGGTGTAAACGAGAGTATCCTGTTGGAAGCACATAGAAGTTACACACTTCTCTTTGAATGTGTATACCTCTTTAAGTGTTTTATAATTTAAAATAACAACTTTTTCATCTGCAAGAGCCACAGAAATCTTAGAACCAGCTGAGTTAAGAGCCATCGCTGTAATATAGCTAGAAAACGATTTAATCTTTTTTGGCTTTTTCATTGACGTCATTGAAAAAAGAGATGATTTTCCAGAAAATAAAATTGTCGATCGATTTATTACTAGGTTATCAATATCCTCTTCTTTATGTATTACCTTAACGTTATCTAAAAACTCGTTTGGTTTCAGAGCTCCGTCCATAACTGGCACGAATATGCTGTGCTTTCCTCTTCCAAAAAAATAATCAATACGATCTTTTACAAAATTTAACACTTTATTTGCCACCCCAATAATCTTGAAACCCACTCCAGTTTTTATTAGCGTCAGGTATTTTGTATTTGCCAATTCTATTATTCTGTATTCCACCTAAATAAAGATGGCCTTTATGTTCTTTCATGGACGTTACCATTGGATGATTTCTTGCTTTTAGATCCCAAAGAGATTCTAAGACTTCTCCGTTCTCTGTAATCTTTATAACGCAACCGGTATTTATATTAGGAAACAACCAGTTGGATGTATTAATACGCCTTGACATTCTCTTCCTAAAGTCAGGAAGGGTCAGCGCTAAATCTAATGCGGGCCCTCTCATCCCAACTAGGGCAAGCCAATAATTACCATCTGAGGCTCGATTAATATTATCTGGATAGCCTGGAATGTTATCCATAATAACCTCGGTAGTTCCTTTTTTAGGCCCTTCAAACCAATATCTGCTTACTTTCATACCAAAGGTTTCGGCAAACAAAATTGATTGACAGTCTTTAGTGACACAGACACCATTTGCAAATTTTAGATTTCGAATGATGGTTTTTGTTTTATTAGTCTTTGGGTCATAACAAATAATACGACCGTTCCCTCTACTCTCTACACAGTCCATCGGCCAATCTTTTAGACGATACCTAATTGTTGCCTCTGAGAAAAATATTCTTCCATCTGGCGCAATATCTAAATCATCAGCCAGACTAAGCCTCCTATCATCAATTACGGATGTGAGACTTCGATTGGTTTCATCAGTAATCTTGGTTACTTTTCTGTCTTGGGATATTGAAATAACACCCATATCAGGAATACATGCCACAAGATTGTAATCTTTGTCCCATGCTAGCCCTAGAGGGTGACCACCAACATGCGCAAAAACCTCCATTTTCTCATGGTTTTTTCCATAGAATCGGACTATGTCGCCATGTCTACTTCCAGCGTATAGGTTATCATCATCGTCCAGTATAACATCCTCTGGTCCCTCAACCTTCCCAAGTCCTATAACACTCACGTCTTTCAGCTTGTCATTTACCGCATACGCCGAGTCGCTCTTCGCTTCTATAGAAGCTGGAGCGGGCAATTTAAAGTAAGTAGGAGAAACATAAACTTTATTTAATAACCGAAAGCGATTCTTTACCCACCGAACATCTATCAATATTGTAAGTAATAAGATCATTCCAAATATTAGCTGAATGGCACCACCTTGAATTCCAAATTGAAGTAATCCATTCAGTAATAGTAATACAATAAGTGATCCAAAAATTGCCTTCGGGACGGAGCCTCGTCCGCCACCCAAACTTACTCCTCCTAAAACAGCTGCCGTAAGAATTGTAAGC
>JAAXKA010000165.1 GCA_012269555.1 Alphaproteobacteria bacterium | reverse complement strand
TGTTATTCCAAATAACATCATAACTGGGATTAAATATACAAAAGACGGGAATGTTTGAAAAATATCACAGACACCCAACATAAAATTTGTAGAATGTTTGTTTTGAACGCAGATAGTACCAACAATTAATCCTATTATCATTGATACTACTACACCAAAAGTTGCCATGTATGTAGTAACTAAAGCTCTATCCCACCATGGACTAAAAGCTATAAATAATGTCAACCCACCAACAACCATTGCAGATCTTACTCCACCAATAATGTAACCAGCACCTACAACTAAAACTAAAGTTGCAACAGCAGGCATTCTTAAAAAGAGTGCTCTCATTGGCTGTAACACTTCTGTTATAAGCCACGTATTAAATGCTTTTATGTAAACAAAAAAAGTTTCAAAAATCCAATCTACACCTTTATTCCAAAATGCAGCTGTTGAAATACCTTTGTTATGTGGAATTTCATATAAATAATTAAAAGTATCTTTAAAAATTAGAGTTCCAGAATATGCAAGTATCGATCCAATAATTACAGCTCCAATAAAAAATATAGAGTTCTTATATTTTTGATAAAAAGTTAAATTTCCAAAATAGTCTTCTTGTTTATTTGCCCAAGCTAATGACATTTTGTCTAGAAGAATTGCAATTAAACTAATACACAACCCTGCTTCTAAAGCTAAACCAATATTAAGTTGATTAAGAGCTAATAATAAATTCCAACCTAAACCTTTCGCTCCAATAAAGGCAGCAATAACCGCCATTGAAAAACAAACCATAATCACTTGGTTAACTCCTATTAGAATATCTCTTCTTGCAGTTGGAATTAGAACTTTGGTCATCAACTGAAAGTTTGTACATCCACTCATTTTGCCCGCTTCAATTACTTCTGGCGGAACTGCTCTCAGTCCAAGCAGTGTTAAAAGTATCATAGGTGGTATTGCTACAACCATTGTTATTATCACTGCAGCATGATCTCCGATTCCAAATAATACCATTGCAGGAACTAAGACTGCATATTGAGGCATTGTTTGCATAACTAAAAGAATTGGATAAAGAGCTTTTTCTACTCTTTTACTTTTGAAAGCCATAATCCCTAAAGTTATTCCAAAAATAAAAGATAATGGTACAGCAACTAAAATGAACGATAAAGTTTGCATTGATGGTTTCCACTGACCAAAAATTGAAATGTAGATCATTGTGAAAGCAGCAAAGATAGCTAATCCTTTACCACTTAACTTGTAACATAAAATCGTAACACCAGCTGCAACGATAGTCCAAGGTAAACCAGGTAATTCTGCCCAAGGATTTGCATCTATCCAGTCCCAACTAGTAAAAGAAACTATTGTCTCAACACCTCCTAATAAAAACTCTCTAAAAAATTCAATTAAGAATGTCATGAAAGAAGTTATATTCCTTGTAATTTGAAGAACTAGTGGACGAGTTTTGTATTCTTGAGTGTCTTCATTCCAAATTTCAATCGGCATCCACTCCTCAAGGAGAAAAAATAATCCATCATTAATCCAAATTGGTAACCAGCCTAGTAACGGGGGTAATCTCCAAAAATTATCAAAAGCATAATATCTTACTTCTTTTCCAAGAAAGAAATATACGCTTTGATTGGGGTCTTTAACAAATTCTGCTTGGCCTCTAATAAATTTATAAGTTTCAGGTACATCAATTGCAAACCATAAAGCAAAAAAAACTGCTAGTAAAAACAACCATTGAAATGTTTTTGGATGTTTTTTTAATAGCTCCATAAATTTTAGTTTATTTTTTTCCTCCAAAAACAGTATCAATTATTTTAGAGGGTTTAATTGAACCAATGATTTTGTTATTTTCGTCTGTAACTCCTACAATACTTTCTTGAGTTAAAATTTTTTCTGCAACATCCTCTATAATATCATTTTTTGAAACCTTAATGCTTCCCAAATTATCAGTATTTTGTTTATCCATCACATCTTCTATTTTTAAAACTTTTTCTCTAGGAACTTCTTCTGTAAATTTTCTAACATATTCAGTAGCAGGATTTAAAACTATGTTTGCTGGTGTATCTAATTGTTCAATTATACCATCTTTCATAATTGCAATTCTATCTGCAAGTTTTAACGCTTCATCAAAATCATGTGTGATAAACATAATTGTTTTTTGTAGTTTTTCTTGAAGTCTTAAAAATTCATCTTGCATTTCTTTTCTGATGAGTGGGTCTAGTGCTGAAAAAGGTTCATCAAGAAACCATATATCAGGCTCTACTGCTAGTGATCTTGCAATTCCAACTCTTTGTTGCTGACCACCAGAGAGTTCTCTTGGAAAGTAATTTTCTCTACCCTCAAGACCAACTAATTTTAACATGTCTAAAGCTTTATTAATAATTTCCTCAGTTTTAATACCTTTGATCTGAAG
>JAAXKA010000181.1 GCA_012269555.1 Alphaproteobacteria bacterium | reverse complement strand
CCACCTTTCCCTCAAGTCTATTCATCTATTCTTAATCCCTGTGCATCAAATTTATGTAGGTTATTTTTGTTTGGAGTGATGTATAATTTTTCACCGTATTGAACCGACAAGGAACTCTCAGCTCGAACGGTAATAGGCTCTGGGAAAAATGGACAGCTTAAATGGACAAAGGTATCAGAGCCGAGTTTCTCTGTTACACCAACTATACCCTCCCATAAGCCAGACTGCTTTTTTACTGTGAAGTGTTCAGGCCGAATTCCAATAATTTCAGCTCCATAGTTAGCCGCTTCTTTTCCAGAAAGAAGGTTCATTTTTGGGGAACCTATAAAACCTGCAACAAAGGTATTTTTAGGTTTGTGATACAAATCAAGAGGATTGCCAAGCTGCTCAATTATACCAGACCGAAGTACAATAATTGTATCCGCCAATGTCATTGCTTCGACCTGGTCATGGGTTACATAAATCATTGTTGAGTTGAGTCGTTTGTGAAGTTCACTAATTTCTAATCTCATACCAACGCGCAAAGCTGCATCCAAATTTGATAATGGTTCATCAAATAAAAATGCTGTGGGCTCTCTTACAATTGCTCTACCTATGGCTACCCGTTGTCGTTGTCCACCGGAGAGTTGTCCTGGGCGCCTATCTAAATATTCGGAAAGGTTGAGCGCTTTTGCGGCTTCTTCAACGCGGCGAACACGCTCATTTTTTTGAACTCCTGCCATTTTTAATGGAAATTCAATATTTTTTCTTACGGTCATATGGGGATAAAGCGCGTAAGATTGAAAGACCATGGCTAAT
Organism: Alphaproteobacteria bacterium; assembly: GCA_012269555.1. Classification (GTDB taxonomy): domain Bacteria; phylum Pseudomonadota; class Alphaproteobacteria; order Puniceispirillales; family Puniceispirillaceae; genus UBA5951. The sequence continues at coordinate 1,618 of JAAXKA010000181.1, read as the reverse complement.
CCACGAGCTGCAGGCGCTAATTTAGTTGCATCCTTACCATTTATGAGTATTTGTCCAGATGATATATCTTCTAAACCTGCAATCAGTCGAAGAAGAGTTGATTTTCCGCAACCTGATGGTCCAACAAAAACAACAAATTCTCCTTCATTTATTATCAAGTCTAAAGGTTTGATCACTTCAACATCGCCGAAGTATTTTGATATTTGTTTCAGTTCAATTTGTTTCATTTTAATACCTACTTAACAGCTCCAAATGTGAGGCCTCTAACAAGCTGTTTCTGACTAAACCACCCCATAATCAAAATAGTTTTGCAAAAAAAAGTCCTTCGGGACTTGAATAACTCGCAATAAATGCAGTGAGTGGTGCCGCTTTAGCTGCAGTCAAGTTAAGAGTCCAAAATGCTTCATTCCATGCGAGTATAATATTAAGAAGTAATGTTGACGCTATTCCAGGTATTGCCATGGGCGTTAAAACATATAAAATTTCAGAAGATAAATTAGCGCCGTCTATTCTTGCTGCTTCTAAAATTTCAGCAGGTATTTCTTTAAAATATGTGTAAAGCATCCAAACTATAATTGGTAAATTTATAAGCATCAATATAATAACAAGACCTAATCGGCTATCCAAAATGCCAAGTTTTATGAATATAAGATAAATAGGATAAAGCACTCCAACTGCCGGCAGCATCTTTGTTGAAAGCATCCACATTAAAATACCTTTCGTTCGTTTAGAAGGTACAAACGCCATAGCCCACGCTGCAGGTACAGCAATTAATATTCCAAGTAGGGTGGACCCGAATGCTATGATTATAGAATTAGAAGAATGCTTAAAATAATCCGACCTTTCTTGAACCACCGAGTAGCTTTCAAACGTCCAACTGCTCCTTAATATTTCTATTGGGGCTCGAATGGCATCTCCCTCTGTTTTGAAAGAGAGAACAATTATCCAGATAATTGGAAAGAAAATTATAATTGCCAGTATCCATGCGATGGCAGAGTTAAATACTATTCTTTGGTTTGAGACTTTTCTCGACATGATAAACCTATCTATCTAAATTTTTTCCTACTATTCTCATCAAAAAGATTGCAACGATATTTGCTAGAATAATTGCATAGACACCGCCAGCTGAACCAAGTCCAACATTTTGGCTTTCTAATACGCGCTGAAATATAAGGTAAGTGAGCGTCTTTGTTCCAAATGCTCCAGCCGTTGTTACAAAAATTTCTGCGAAAATAGATAATAAAAATATTGTTTGGATCAAAATTACCACAGTAATGGCGCGGGATAGATGGGGGAGTATAATAAAAAAGAATCTTCCAATTGATTTTGCTCCATCCATCTCCGCTGCCTCCAATTGCTCAGTATCCAATGATTGGATTGCGGTAAGCAGAATAAGTGTGGCAAATGGCAACCATTGCCAGCTAATTATAGTGATAAGAGAAGGTATAGATGCCTGGCTTAACCATTGTATTGGCTCAGCTCCAAATGCCCGCCAGAGATGAGCAAGAAATCCATTGGTTGGATCCATGAACATATTTTTCCAAATTAAGCCAGATACAGTTGGCATTATAAAGAATGGTGCAATGATCATTATTCGGACGATGCCTTGTCCCAATAT
>JAAXKA010000091.1 GCA_012269555.1 Alphaproteobacteria bacterium | reverse complement strand
GAGTTTGGCCTTTCAACCTGACTTTGCCGAAACAATTTCTGATGATTCTAATACAAACGCGAAGGGTGTCGATGTTAAAGATGCTTTGATCAAAAAGAAAATCAAAGGAATTGGTTCTTTCATGTTTGGTAACGCTAAATCAGCTGGAGGATATTGGGAGAACACAAGTTCAAATAGTATTTTGATGATGGAACGCCCAATGTATAATGAGTTTGCAAATCTAGCGCATAGAGCTGGCCTTCATTATGATAATGGTGGGGCACTTTTTCCGAAGGGATTTCATGTAAGAGCGTTACTTATTGGCTATGGTAATGAGGGTGCGTGGAGACTTGAGCAAGAAGATGGTGATGGTGGTGAAGTGACTTGGAACCACTCAATTGCAGCTCACTACACTGGTAAAGGCCTTTTTGATCAATTCATAGGAGGAAAAGATACATGGTTACTGGGAGCCTCTTGGCAAATGGAAAGACCACTAAATGATCACACACGAAGCGTTTCCTTCCGACAAAATGGAGTGCATACTCTAGGAGAAAAAATTGTTGATACCACTATTTCTAACATATCTAGCTATCATTACGGTGGGCCTCAATTCCAATATTCTAATGGAAGATACTATTTAGCTACAGAATATTATTGGATTACAGGCGAGCGCAGGGACGGTTACACCGTTTATGATGATTACAGTGCAGAGGGAGGGTCTATTTACGGTCAATATTTCTTCAATAGTGATGCAACGGTCAAAATAAGTTCAAAAAAAGGTAAAATTGGTGGCGTAAAATGTAAAGCTAAATTCGGATGTACTGCAGCCAAATTTATGCTTGAATCGATCGATACCAGAGACGGTGAATTAAATGGTTTAAATGGTACACATGGTAAGGCGATTCATATTGGGCTAAATCACTATTTCAACAGTAATGTTAGATTAATGGTCGATGCTACTAGAGGTGTATATTTAGGTGGGCACAATGACTTTTATAGCGATGGCAATAGAGCGGACAGAAGACACACCATGACGTCCATCCAGGCTAGACTGCATGCTAAATTTTAAACATTAAAGTTAATTTTAAATTTATTTAAAGGTGAGGCTTGCTCACCTTTTTCCTATTTCTTGCAGATTGTACAAACATTATTATTCAACTTATAAGAGTAAAAATGAAAAATGTTTTATTTAAGTGTATATACACAAAATTTTTTAAAAAGCCCTATGCTCTCTGATTAACACAGATGTTGGGGCTAAAGGGGGTGTATGCACTTATTCGCCTTTTAAGGCTTTTTCAAAATATTTGTGTATGATTTTATCCTGATTTTCTAAGAGCCAATCAATTGATGGCTCATCATTCATTGCCTTTTGAATTGCATTTGTTGTGGCTTTTCTATGAATATCAAAAAGTATTTGGTGGTCTAAATTCTTATCATCGCTTACGCTTGGATTTAACCAAACTGAGACTATAATACCAACTTCATTTACAATATCTTTCGGAATATAACCTTCGCGAACAGAATCTAAAACCCCATTTGCTATTGCTCCTTGGACAGTGCCCATCAGAATATTTGTATATCTATCATCTTTGACTGTAACTTTACTTACCATTAAAGAGGGGGTCTAACCATTACGTCTGTATTCATTATAGCGAGAACTTTCGTATGACCTTTTATTTGATTTCCTATTAAATTTGCGAATGCGGTGCCAAATGGACCATCCAGCTTCCCTATTACAACCTCAGGTTCTGCCGCAGTTCCTGGTGGTCCGCCAGCAACTAGTGATTCTCCTACCTTCATAACAAAGTCTTGTTTTTTCATTAATCTCTCCTTAAAATTCGTTTACTTTCATTTTATAGCTCTAGATCTTATTAGCTAACTTACTTCTATTTGTTAATTTTACAACGTAAAGACTAATTTTTATCTTTTAATTTTAAAAAAAAATCTGCATTGTCATATTAGTGTAACAATTCTGTAATAATTTCTCATTTTTCATGAAGTATTTATTATCTTTAACCATTTATAACAAGAGAGGACTAAATGAAAAAAAAAATTATAACCTTTACTGCTCTTGCTTTAATGTTAAGCAATCAATCTGAAGCTCGTGATCAAATTAAAATTGTTGGTTCTTCAACCGTTTATCCATTTGCAACCGTTGTTGCAGAGAGATTTGGTAAAACGAGTGGCTTCAAAACACCAGTTATAGAATCAACCGGCTCTGGTGGGGGGCTGAAGCTTTTTTGTAATGGATTAGGAACCCAACACCCAGACATAACCAATGCTTCAAGAAGAATAAAAATGAAAGAAGTAAAAAACTGCGAGAAAAATGGTGTTAAAGATATTACGGAAATAAAAATCGGATATGATGGAATTGCAATCGCTAATGCTAAATCTGGTCCAACTTTTGATATAACATTAAGAGATCTTTATCTTGCTCTCGCCAAAGAAATCCCAGCTGATGCTGAGGGAGACG
>JAAXKA010000084.1 GCA_012269555.1 Alphaproteobacteria bacterium | reverse complement strand
GCTAGCGTTCTCGTTAAATGGGACAGAAAGACAATAGAGGCTGAAAACATTTAATTCAGGTGCAAGCTTATCAAGGCTAGGACATATCCTGACACCAAAATTGGTACATCGTAACAAACGTATTTGGAAACTGATCTTCGTATTTTTCCCATTGATTTAAATCTAACAAATTTGCCTGTTTTCCAAATTTCTGGGAAAAATTACATTTTGTTGTTTCACTTAGATTTACAAAACCTAGGAATCTTAAATTGAGCAAGGTTAACCAACTCTTCAACTCCTCAATTGTTAACTGAACTTCATTTTCATGAAACAAAAAATCCCTACAACCGCTCACGGAATAGAAGTCCGCGGTATCAAATAATGACTGATCTTGCGACGTACGAACTTTTTGTATGATTTTAATTCGAGACTGTCGTATGAGATCTTCTAATCCGGAATTACTTACAGTCTTAGGCGTCAAAGACTTTAGATTACTCCACTTTTCTCGGGCTAACTTGCTATAAAGACCGACCCGCATCAAGCCGCTAGGTTTCAAGAGATTTCGTAGGATTTTCCAGCCCTTCAAAGGCTGCTCCATATGATGCAGAACACCCGAAACTTCGATTACATCGAAACGCTCCTTTAAACCTTCTAGTTTTAATATGTCAGCCTGATAGAAATTTAAATTTGTTTGCTCATAAACCTCAGCCTGTCTCATCGCAAAAGCTAAAGATGCACGACTAAGATCGATTGCCATAACTTTGGAACCAAAATATCGATTAGCTGTTGACAACGCATGTCTACCAGTTCCACATCCAGCTATTAATATGTCAGGATTTTCTAGATCCAAGTTCGACGGCCTTAAATTCTTGACTTCATGTTGGATTTTCTTTTTGAAAGAGCCTCTGGATTTAGAGATTTCCACAGACAGCCATCTCGGATAAGGATTGTGCTCATATTGGTTCTTTACAGCCTCAGAAATAGTATTTTCAACAGGTGTTAAACTAACAATATCCTCCTCTATAGATTTTTCTTTTTCTCTATTGAAAATCTCTCTTTCAATCGACAACCTCAAACTTTTCGGAGTGTCGAAATTTTTGTAAATATTATCCCAGAAGTCAACGTCTGGCTCTATTTCATGTAGTGGTATGTACATCGCAACAATTGCTAACGATTTGATTTTATCAAGATCACCGCGATCTCTATATTTTGTAGCGAGACCTAATTCACTGGATGTCATACCTTGAACAAATTCGGTTATTTGGAATTGCAGCGTCAGAGCCCAGAGCGTCTCTGAATCTATAGGAATTGCTTCTCCTCTATTGAGAGCAAACATGAGTTCACGTCTTGCTACTACAGCCCACGTCTCAAAACTAACAGATGGGATGATCGTCCACGTTAATACATTTATTAAAAGCTGATCACGTAAAGTATCTGCGATTGACTTTGTATATCTAGTATTTTCGTAATTATTTTTTTTCTCAAATTCTAGAATCTTTTCAAACCTGCCTGCTATTTCAATTAACTTAATAGCTGGGAAAGCTAATCTTTGATAATCAACGTTTTTAAAACTGAAAAGAAGAAGTAGTAGATTACGTGCTGTAGCTGATGATTTATTAAATCTTATTTGGCTAATATTATAGACGGCTTCTGAAACAACCTGACTATCCAAATCTGACTTTTTCAGCATAAAAATATAATTGTTCAATGCTTCTTCAATTTTTTCTATCTGCCAGAGTGCCCGTGTTAAATTGTTGCGAGCTATCATATAATTGGGATCAAGCTTTACTGCCCTTTGGTAACTTTTTATGGCTTGGTTTATTTCACCTGATGCTCGCAAAGCAACGCCCAAGTTGTTGTGAGCTTCTGGAAGTCGCGGGAATGCTTTAGCCACCTCGCTATAAATTTCTATCGATCTCTCATACTGGCCGCGAGATAGCAATTCGCCAGCTTGACGCGACTTACTCAGCCAGTTTCCATGCAGCATTTAAACATCCTAAACCATTAACTGTAATCAGCGTGAACATCAAACGCTACACTAATTCTAGTATCCGGACTGGTAAAAGGGATCGTGCCATGCCAAACATAAGACGGGAACATTACAATCATTCCCGGTTTGGGCGCTATCCTCTCAAAATTTTCCTCTCCGCCAAGCGCAGGCAGACCATAGCCAGGTCTATTGAATTCCAGCCATCCCGCATAGGGGTTCTCTTCAACTAAATTTTTAGGCAGGGAAACATAATAGACACCACTCATCCAGCCTTGATTATGGATGTGGCTTGATTGATGGTCGTTAGAACCCAATACATTCGCCCAGATATCTATAGTATATTGTGCTGGTTTATATCCTAGAAACGGATGATTTTCTTTATTTTTCAGGTGTCTCATGTAATTGCTTACTGCATTCACAATAGCAACCTCAAATTTTTTTAAAATAGGATGATTATAATCAAACAAACGAGGAACGACTGCG
>JAAXKA010000171.1 GCA_012269555.1 Alphaproteobacteria bacterium | reverse complement strand
CAATTGTAGGCTGGCCATATGGTTCAGAATGATTCCTACTTTCTTCCACCCATCCGGCTACCTCAGCCTTCAGTTTTTTTAGTTGAGATGAAGTAACGGCATCTTCAACTGTCAAATATCCATTCTCCCAAAAACAATCGATTTGCTCGTTACTGAGGGCTTTACTCACGAAAGATACTCCATTCAAGAGAGATTTTGTTTTAGATTGTACACAGATCGTAAAACACAGCAAAACATTATAAGCAGGATGCAAAAATTATTGTTTGAGCATTCTTCATCGGGAAACGTATCTTAATTTTCACAAAAATACACACTTAAATTGTACTTGTTTTTTAAAAGGTTAAGATGTGTCTAGTTGCCTCTTGAGAAAGGCGTTTTTTGGAACAGATTTTTTTGAGGAGTTTTCTGTCTTGGATATCTTAATACCAGCTTCAGCAGGGGAGCTCATAGACAAAATTACTATTTTAGAAATCAAAGTTAAAAATATCAAAGATCCAGAAAAAAATAGGAATGTCGTTAAAGAATTGGAGGCGCTTGATATGTGTTTAAGAAAAAATATTTCAGCTACGCATCATTTAACCGATCTCCGAGCTTCTCTAAAAAGCATAAATGAGACGCTTTGGGATATAGAGGATGATATAAGGTTATGTGAACAAAGAGGCGACTTTGGCGACAAATTCATTAAGTTAGCTAGAAGCGTTTACCGACAAAACGACAAAAGAGCAGCTGTAAAAAAAGAAATTAATGTGCTGCTAGGTTCTTCAATAATAGAAGAAAAATCCTACGCTGATTACATGCAAGAGTAAAATGACGAATAGGTTTAAAGATAAAGTCGATGCCATAAAGTGGTTAGTATTGCTTCTAGGACTCTCTGTATTCCTGCCAGCCGGATTAATAGCAAAGCAGTCTATGGCGGTCATATTCATTATCGTAATTATTACCTTGTTTTTTTGTACTTTGCTTACGCGACCTAGTGATTTAAGTCCAGATAGGAAAGTTTTGCTTCTTTTCCTCACTCTATGTGTCTACATATCTTTTACGCATTATCTGAATGATTCTTGTGCTCCCTGCGTAAATAAGGCTTTCGAAAAAGTTTTATTTTTTGGCCTTTTAATCTGGATAGCATCTTCTCGGTTGACGGTAATGCCAAGTTTAAAATTTGACACTCTTAGTACTTTTTTAATGATTAGTGTTATTTTATCCGTTGCCTATCTAGCTCTTGAACTCGTTACGGATGCTTATCTTTATAGGACTGTTACAGAGCGGTTGTTGGATAACTCTGTGGCACTCTCTCGTTTCAATAGAGGGACCAGTGCGTTGGTCATTTTGATATGGCCAGTTTCATTCCTGGTTTTTCAGCGGGGTTTTAAAATTACGGCAGTATTTTTGCTAATCAGCTCATTTTGCATAGCCACTCTAGGTGATTCAAACTCGGCTAAAGTAAGTTTTGTCCTTGCCTTTATAACTGTTTTCTTAACTTTAGTTTTTCCCCGCCTAACTTTGAATTTAATCATTATATCGGTCACGAGTTTTTTTATGCTCGTGCCAATTATTTTTCTATACTTGTTAGAGTGGTCTCAACCAGTAGCTAATAGGATCCCCCCTTCAACATTAGACAGGCTGGAAATTTGGCATCGTTCAGCTGTAGCAGTGATAGAGGAACCTCTACTTGGATATGGTATAGGCATCAGTCGCCACCTGCCAATACCAGAAGATCTCTCTTTACTTTATAAATATTTTACAGTGCCAACAACGCATCCACATAATGCACCAATCCAAATATGGCTGGAGCTCGGGTTGATTGGTGTTGTTATAATGCTGTTATTGATTGGATTTGCTTCTTCGCCAATTCGAAGAACAAAAGGGCGCTTTAGAGTAGCAGCCTTTGCAACCGGTGTTTCGATTATTTTCACTGGCTTTGTTTCTTATGGTTTCTGGCAAGAAACCTGGCTCAGTATAATCGGAATGGCAGTCATTCTTTTTAAATTAATTCACCAAGTCGTTCCTGATGGGAATGCCCGGGTGGATTAATTTTCTTTTTTTTGGAGTATAGACGATGTCCAGATATCAAGATGTTAATGCAGTTAAATCCATAGGTATCGTAGGCACGGGGACAATTGGTGCAAGCTGGGCAGCTTACTTTCTTGCGCAAGGCTTTAAGGTAAAGGCGTGGGATCCCGCCAATACTTGGAAAGTGAAGTTGGAAAACTTTATTGAAAGTGCATGGACAGATTTAGAAAAGCTTGGTGTACCGGAGATTGCAACCCCATCTAATCTTACCCTTTGCGATGAACTTGGCTCTGTCACAGAGGGAGTTGATTTCATTCAGGAGAATGCACCTGAACAATTAGGTGTTAAACAAAAACTATTTAGAGAATTAGATAAAACAGCTCCAACTTCAGTTATTATATCCTCTAGTACTTCTGGTTTGATTATGTCGGAAATGCAGGAAAATATTGAAAATGCTGA
>JAAXKA010000066.1 GCA_012269555.1 Alphaproteobacteria bacterium | reverse complement strand
CATTGCAGATGCAGTGCATTTCTAATTGAGGTTTTGTAAGCTGAAAGTCAGCATTCTCTACTTTTTTTTGTATTTCACCAATAGTAGCTTTATCGATGCTGATTTCCACACACTTTGTGCATTGCCGGCAAATCAGAAATTGCGGAATTGCATGGGAATGGTCACATGATATATGAGCGCAGGCTATGTACTTATTTGCCAAATTTAACTTGTGAACAAGGTTTTCGTCCTCGAGAAAATCCAAAATTCTGTAAACAGACATTGTGGGAATTGATTCCTTTGACTCTTTATTAAACAAGTCAGTAAGCTCGTATGCTGATAGCGCTTTGCCCGATTTGAGCAGTTCTTTTAATATGCCTCTGCGTTTCGGAGTCAAGCGAGCACCGCTTGCTTTGCAATGTTGTTCGGCATGCTCCAGGACGGTTTTTATCTCATTCATGTAATGTTCATCTTAGATTAATTGTATTTTTATTTTTATCTAAAGTAACTTGTCCTTGTGCATTAGCAGTTACCCACTGGGCTTTTATTTTTTCCATACGAGAGAATTGGTTCGGGAGTAATACTGTAATTTCTTGTAGTTCCTCGGGCTCTGAGCACTTAAATTTGTAAACAGCCGATATTTCACTGTGAGTGTCATGATCATGTTCAGAGTGAGAATGTTCATTACTATGGTCATGACCCAAAGTCACATCAATGTTTTTTTTTAAACATGAGCCACCCTTAAAAATCAAGACATTGTCAATCTTTCTCAGTGTGGCCTTCGCGCGTTCAATAGAATCTTTTTGGACTTTGGTCCTTGGCTCTCCTTCAAAACCAACTATATCCATTAAGGGGGAATTTATTTCGACTAGAAGCGTTTGTTTTTCGAGCGCTATTGTTAGGTGAGACAAACCATGAACATGTGCATCTTGCGCAGAGTGAACTACGGATGCAAAAAACAAGGAAAAATTGGCTAAGACACAATTAAATGTTTTCATTTTTGGAAAATACAGCACTAATAACTTACCCATTATTCTACCTTCCATTTGAAATATTGCACAAAGATATTGCACAACGATATTGCAAATCTAAGTCATAAATGATACGTTATATCATAACTAATGTATTTGATTTTTTAGTGAGGTAATAATGAATTTTTTTCTAGGTTCTATTTTGCAGGTTTCTTTTCTTATTTTTGTTGCTCAAAATGTTTTAGCGCATGAAATAGAGCTAGAAGCCATTGTTGTAGACGACGATCCAATTCTTGATTCTGGTGTTAAACCTTATGACATTATTACGGAATATGATTTTGACGTAATAAAACAAGACAATATTAGTGATAGCTTTGAAAATGTATTGGGAGTTTCTTCAACCAAATTTGGACCAAATGCCAGCAGACCCATCATCAGGGGGCAAGATGGCGCCCGAATCCGATTAAATGAAAACGGCACAATTGTTCAGGATTGGTCTGTGAGTAGTTTCGATCACGCTCTACCTGTTAATCCAAACATTCTCAAGCAGATTGAAATTATCCGAGGACCTGCTGCTGTGATGTTTGGTGGAAATGCTATGGGAGGCACTGTAAATTTTGTGAATAACAGAATTCCAAAAAATCAATACGATCAACTTGGGGGAATAACGGAATTTTCATTAACGCCAGAGCATAACGCATCTTCGGGATTTTTTGAACTAAATGGAGGAGATGGAGATGGTATATCGTGGCATTTTGACGGCTCAATTTTGGACAAAGGTTTGACCAAAACTCCAACATTCACGGATAACGGGGAAGAGCCTGTTCGAGGGAATAAAATCAGGAATTCGAAAATTGAAACCAAAGCATTCGGAGGCGGATTTTCTATCCAAAGAGGCAGTCGCCTTATCGGTTTTTCAGTAGACAATTATCAAACTGAATATGGTGTTCCCAAACTTATTAAACATAAGCTGGATGTCAACAAAACCACCTTAAATGTTTTATATGATGAGAGGCTCGATTTAGGTTTAATTCAACGTGTTAAAGCGAGGGCAAAATATACCGACTATCAGCATGACGAGCTTGACTCAAATGTTTTAGAAACAAAATTTAAAAGAGACAGCACAAACGCTAGGGTCGAGTTATTTACCGAAACCTCAGGGGGAATAAGCGGTATTTTAGGATTTGAATTAATCAATTCGAGAAATCCTGTTATTGCATTTGCTCATGAGGAAGAAGAGCATGAAGAAGAAGAGGAAGAAGGACACGAAGAGCACGCGAATCTCGGCCCGATTCCTACCACTAAAAATAAGTCTATGGGATTTTTCACGTATCAATACAAAAAGATCGATGATAGCCTCATGGAGTTTGGTTTCAGGATTGATGATGTAGAGGCTAAGGCAGATAGTATTCATGAAATTGAAGAATTTGGAAATGCCACTACTGCTGGAGAGGTCCATGCAGAGAAAGGTCTCACTAAAAGTTTCACACCAAAGTCAGTATCCTTAGGGATCACACAGGATATAGGAGAGGGTTTTAG
>JAAXKA010000239.1 GCA_012269555.1 Alphaproteobacteria bacterium | reverse complement strand
TTGTAGTCTCGATGGCTGTCTGGATACAGATTTTTTCTATCACGTCGGTTGTCTCGGCTACTATTTCTTTGAGTGATGCGCTGCCAACTAACTCTGCGACGGATGGATTGTTATCATTTGAAGCTAACGCAGGTCTGGTTGGCACTGGTTGCTCAGCGCGAGAAATTTCCCTTATCACAAAAGAAATTTGTTTCAATGTGCTGTTAGCTATTTTCGTCATTGAAACTTCAACGGCTGTTTTTATTCCAAAATCATTTTTTAGATCAGTGGAATATATACGCATCGGACCAGCTCTTTGGACATTTTCAAGCATAACTGCGAGGTCAATTTGTCCTTTTGAAAGGAAATCTCCTAAACTTCGTCCAACAATCTCTGATCCTTGCGCTGTGTTTATAAGTTCTAAAAAACTTTCATTCACATAGGTTATAACCCCATTAGGGTTTGTAAATACTATTCCGTCTGTTCCGTTTTTGTACAAAGCAATAAGATTTTGGGAAAGAGGATCATTAGGGCTTAATTGGCTAGCTTGAAGGTTCAGCCTTACAAGAAGGACTTGTTGTCCTGATGCTCTGTATATAACAGGGTATAAACCTGCTTCAGTATTTTGGCCGTTATGACTGACGGTAATTGTTAATGTCGTCTTATTTATGGCTGCCATTGCCATTTTTTCAGTAAGTTCTTTTTTATCTTTTAAAGCCACGAATTTTGCAAACGGTTGGGTTAATAATATATCTATATCCTCTCCAAGCAGTGTACATGCGGCTGGATTCGCTTGTCTTATATTCCCGGTGTTTGCGTCTAGAACAAAAATAGGTTCACTGGCAGTTGAAAATATTGACCTGTAATGAGCGTCGTACTCTTTCCGCTCTTCATGACTTTTCTCAACTGCAATTTGTGCTTGTACAAGCTGTTGCTGCGTTTCAGATATGGTCCTCAGATCTCTACCCAACAGCAAAATATTATGATTTTGACCTACCAAATGGGCATTATAGCGAACGGGAAACTGCCATTTTGCATTATCTTGGTGGTTTAGCTCTATCGAGTGTAGTATGGTTTTCCCGGAATTGAGCTGTTCTAAAGCCCTTTCAAATTTTGGCACACTCTCAATCGTTAGGAATTTAGTAATATTTTTCCCTTCCCAGTGGGATAGATCACCATAATACTGTTCGCTTTGATTAACGAGTACTGATTTAATTGAGCCCTGTAGATCTATCATCACGGCAATATCTGATGATGTCGCTAGGATGTTTCCTAGAAACTCTGGCTCAATCATTGGTATTGAGCCAAAATCCCAGAAGGTACTTGCGCTAGTCTTCATTTGCTAGCCCCATTTTTTAAATAAAACGCAGGTTCATTTGCCTTATAGTTCTCTATTTTTGAGATAACAACATCGATATCGTTAGAAAATCCATCTGCATCTACTTTATCCTTAATTTCTGGTTCAAGATCAAGAATTTTGCCTCCCAGAAAGATTAGGGGTTTTTGCGCTACCTCTTGTTTAATCAAGTTGATGCTTTTGGTAATGTAGTCGATTGAGTGGTGGCCGGAGCAAGAGAATAGAACCGCTGAGAACATATGGTCTTTACATAGCGTTATAAGTTCTTTTGAATTTGCGGAGTGAAGAAATTTAACAGAATGCCCTCGTCTTCTTAGCTGATCAGCAAGGATCGAAGGTCCAAGTGTGTGTTGCTCGTCTTTACAAACTATGAGCATAAGTCCATGTGCAGATTCAATTTCGGACTCGCTGTTCTGATAATTAATCACATTATTTAAAATCATTTGCAGCCGCGAAGTCGCTAAGGTCACTTGGCCAAAACCTTTCAAATCATCCACCCAGTCATCACCCAATTCTTCCGCAGCCATAGGTATGCAATAATCAATAACAATTTCTGCTGGAATTAGCTTTTGATCTAATGCGTCAAGAGCCAAATCGAGATCAAAATTTCCCGATACGCAGTAGCGTGTTAGCCATTTGGCTGTTTCAGTAATCTTCTTTTGTTCACTGGGTTGTAATTTCTGCCGAACACCGGACAAAGCTCTCTTGGCCAAATCATCGATTTGCAGTTTCAAATCGCTCTTTGAAGTCGACGGTATTTCTCTGTCCGACATTGAAGCGCTTTCGGTGTGCGTTTCCCGAGGGGCTAATTTCTCGCTATCCGCACTTAATTGTCCCACGCCGAGTGTTACAGAATGCGCGCGATCTGTCAAATTTATCCGCCTAAACTTCTTGGCCAGATTAAAAAAATGTCTTGTCATGTTTGCTTGCTCCGAACGCGAGATAAGTGTTGTTCGTACATTAGCTGTAAATACTAGTATACACTCTTTAATCAAAAAGTGTAACTTTTAATTGACATTCAGTATTGCCGAGCAATATCCTTGCTTTAAAACGGCCTTGGGGGACACCCATGCAGAAACAAAATTGGGAGACGAGGCAGCCGCCTCAACTCTACACGTCTGAGCAAAAAAAGCGACGTGATGAAAGCATCTGG
>JAAXKA010000133.1 GCA_012269555.1 Alphaproteobacteria bacterium | reverse complement strand
CGATATTTTAAACACCACATCACAGGGAAAAGGAAAGTCATTGGATCCTTTTCCATGCTCAAGATATCACAAACCCCATATGGATCTCTGTAAATCTCATAATTTTGATAGGTATCAAACTCAGCATACACGTGCTCTTCAAATTGCTCTAAAGCCCAGTCTGTTTCTTGCTGAGTGGCCAAACCAAATTGGCTTTGAATAGGGGCATTGACAAGAATATCAAAAATTTGCCCATCACGCCAAAATGAAAGCAGCCATTTGGCTTCTGCACCTGTCCTACTTTCAAATATCTCTCGAAGTTTGGCCGGCCCATCTCGATATATCTTGCCATCGACGGCTACGAGTATATCGCTTTCCTGCAGCCTCTTAACGTAATCTTGCACAGTGATGCCATTAACAGCAATTTTGAGAAGCAATCCATTCTGATCAAAATCCTCAATAGGAGCTGCTTCTGTGGCCATACCCTCTAGGTCGGCGCCACCTGAGGGATCGTTTAATTCCATGGCGATTTGATTATCTTCTTCGCTCATGGGAATTTAAGAGGATTAGGTTTTGGTTTAGGAGCCACTTTAGGTGTAACTTTCTTTTTCTTTGCTGCAGTTTGTCTGACCCGGTTCATTTCAAGTAGATTAGCAGCAATTTCCTTTTGAAGTAAAATCAATTCATCAACTTTATTGTCTAGAACTTGGAATTCTTTGAACGTAACAAGGGCATCATCTTTATTGGTTTCTTCCTGATCACCACCCTCTGGATCAGGTTTAGGAGCAAAAAAGCTTTCAATTGTAGAAATTTGCTCAGACAATGCAACTTGAGACACTTCAGATTGGGCCTTCAAATCAGCAAGTGTTGTGTTTGCAAACTCTTTAATGAGACGTTCTGTATCTTGAATACCAAGTTTAATTCCTTGGTTATAACGCTTATCTGCATTAGAGATATCGTTAGATGCTTTTTCAGTTGCATTTTTAAGTTCAGCCAAAGTTGCCTTTATGGTTTCTTGGTTCTGAGTATTTGTCTCAACAGTTTTAATCGACTCTTCAAGAGCACCTACACGTTCAGTAAAAATAGCAATAGTTTCAATTGCCATTGTTGAATTAGACTGAAGGGTACTTAAAGACTTGTAATACATTAAAAATCCAGCAGCCAGTGATATAATTGCTGCAGCGATAGCACTTGCAAAAATTATCGTTACAGATTGATGGATACGTTTTGCTTGGATATTAACAACTTCAAATTGTTCTTTAATAGAATTAAATTCTTCCGTCACGCCTGTTGCGGTATCAGCCGCATCTAGGGCAATTTGAACGCTGTCAGCTAAGTCTGATTTTGTTGGTCTGGTTGCCATTACTACGTCTCTCAGTACTTTTATTAAATTGTTTCGGTTTAAAATAAGCACAATTCATGCCAGTTGCCTGTCTAACTTCTTGGTTAGGCAAGTTTTTTGATTTAAAACCAAACTTGCCGCATCCCCAAGGTCTAGACACATCATGGGTCGTGAAATAGTAACTACATAGACCACAACTTATCGGTTTTTTATTTTTTTTTGTCATCGAATAATCTTTGAATTTGAAACCGAAAAGCAGCTGTAAAGGATAACACTCCGCCCAGAACGACAAGGATCCCTTTAAAGACTGCGTCTTCTAAAAATAAAATTTGCCCCTCCCGGATTAGCCAAAGGCCAGCAAAAAAGAACACGAAGCTGGAAATCAACTCACCCACAGATCTTTTTCTTTTTGTCATAGCTCCACCTTAGATTGCTCTTCCATTTTCGTCAAAAATGAAGTCCTCCGGAACCTCAGGTTCTTGCAAGGTAGCCTCAATACCTCTCTCAAGTTGATAAACATATGCCAAAATAGAGGCCACTGCAGCATACAGTTGCTCTGAAATCGCTTGCCCAATATTGCCAGTAAAATACAAGGCTCTGGCCAAAATTGGTGATCGGATTATCGATTTTGAGTGGAGTTCGGCTTGCTCGATCACTCTCTTGGCCATTATGTCTTTACCCATAGCCAAAATAACTGGTGCAGTATCGGTGGCAGGATCATATTTTATGGCCACGGCAAAGTGAGTTGGGTTGGTTATGACAACTGTCGCATCCTTTACGTCATCAATGGCCTGAGATTGTTCAGCAGCTCTCTGGCTCGCCTCCATCTGCATGCGCCTCATACGGGCTTTAACCTCTGGTGAACCTTCACTTTCTTTGAATTCCTCTTTGATATCTTGCTTGGTCATTCTCAATTTCTGAAGAAAGGTATGCCGGCTCCAAATATAATCACCTAAACCTATCGCAAACAAAATGAAAATTAGACAAAAAATAAATAATAACAGAGTTTTATAAAGCACCCCAAGTCCATTCTCTAAACTTCCAGCACTCAAATAAATTATATCAGGTAGAAAATACCAAAGAAAAATGACTACACAGCTTGTCAAAAGGACAACCTTAGCAACAGACTTAATCAGTTCTACAAGCCCTTTTATAGAAAAAATTCTGCCTAAACC
>JAAXKA010000114.1 GCA_012269555.1 Alphaproteobacteria bacterium | reverse complement strand
GTGAAGGCCAAGTTGCTCGTTTTAACAAACGCTTTTCAGGTTTAGGCGTTAAGAATTAAGGCATAGCCAAAATCCATTATAAAATATAAATTCGTTCAACAACTATCTTGTATTTGATAATTTTATTGATAACTCTTGATTAAATATTTTTTCATCCCCACTTCTAGTTCATGAAATGGTAGGAATACATTTCTTTTTTTAGAGGCTTGCCAATTAGGGAGCCTAATCAATTCTTGCTAAATATTAGGAGAAAAAATATGACACGTATAGACTTAACCCCCTTTTATCGAAGTGCGATTGGCTTTGACCGCATGGCTAATCTTGTCGATAACTTGTTTCAAACATCTGACTCTAGCAATTCAAACTTTCCGCCTTACAATATCGAAAAAATCGGTGAAACTGACTACAGGATCACAATGGCGGTAGCTGGATTCTCAGAAAATGAGCTTGATGTAACGATTCATGAAGGTACCTTAATAGTGGTTGGGCGTTCTGAGCAAGAGTCAGTGGATGACGACAGAACATTTTTGTATCGAGGAATTGCAGGAAGGCAATTCGAAAGGCGTTTCCAACTTGCCGATTTTATCGAAATCAAGAGCGCAAGCTTAAATAATGGACTTTTGCACATAAACTTAAAAAGAGAAGTTCCGGAGAAAATGAAGCCTCGAAAAATAACTATCGATAACCAGAATGTTATAGAGGAAAATTTGCATTAACCTAAAAATATGTCAATACGGGGCGGTTTTTATTGCCGTCCTGTTGCTAAAATCTCTTTAAAAATCAAATCGCTTTAACTTAAGAGTTTAGCTTTATAGTTGCCTGAGCAGCTGCTAGCCTAGCAATAGGGACCCTAAATGGAGAACAAGAGACATAGTCGAGCTTCATTGTTTCACAAAAACTAATTGACCTTGGATCACCGCCATGTTCACCACAAATACCGAGTTTTATATTTGGGCGTATTTTTCGTCCTTTTTGCGCAGCCATTTCAATAAGCATCCCAACACCTTCAACATCAATAGAGATAAAAGGGTCAACTGGGTAAATTTCTGCCTCAGAATAATCTCTCAAAAAGCTACCTGCATCATCTCTACTAATGCCCAGTGTCGTTTGAGTTAAATCATTAGTTCCAAAACTAAAGAATTCAGCTAGACCTGCCAAATCATCTGCCTTGAGCGCAGCGCGAGGTAATTCTACCATAGTGCCTACCAAATAATCTATTTTCTGTCCAAAGTCTTTCATGACTTGCTGGGCAACGCGGTCAATTATTTCTTTACAAATTTCAATCTCTCGCGCTGTTGCTGCCAGTGGTATCATAATTTCTGGAATAGGAGGGGCTGATTTTTTAGAAACTTCCACAGCTGCCTCCATGATTGCCCTAGCTTGCATTTCACAAATTTCAGGGTAAGTTATTGCTAGTCTGCAGCCACGATGCCCCAACATTGGATTAGACTCAGCGAGACGTAGTGCACGTGCCCTTGCTGTTTCCATATCTACACCAGCTGCTTTTGCAACATCTGCCAATTCCTCATCCGTGTGAGGTAAAAATTCGTGTAGCGGAGGGTCTAATAATCTTATTGTAACTGGCAGGCCTGACATTATTTCAAAAAGAGAAATAAAATCACCTCTTTGCATTGGCAATAATTTTGATAAAGCGATAGACCTACCTTCTTTACTATCTGCAATAATCATTTCTCTCATTGAAACTATGCGGTCAGCATCGAAAAACATATGTTCCGTGCGACATAAACCAATGCCCTCTGCACCAAATTCACGGGCGACCCTTGTATCTTCAATTGTTTCTGCATTTGTGCGCACTAACATCCTGCGTTCTGCATCTGCCCATTTCATCAACGTTGCGAAAGCATCTGATAATTGGGGCTTTATTGTTGCTACTTGTCCTTTGAAAACTTGTCCTGTTATACCATCGATCGTTATAATATCCCCTTTAGCAAGCTCTTCGCTACCCATGAATACCCGACCAGCTTCGATATCAATTCTGAGTTCACCAGCACCTGAGACACATGGTCTTCCCATACCCCTTGCTACAACAGCAGCATGACTTGTCATACCACCCCTCGCTGTTAAAATCCCCGCTGCAGCGTGCATGCCGTGTATATCTTCAGGACTCGTCTCTACACGGAGTAAAATAACTTTACGGCCTTGATTTGCAATAGCCTCTGCAGTATCTGCATCTAGTACGATTTCTCCTGAAGCTGCACCTGGGCTCGCTGGCAGACCTCTAATCAGAAGCTGTTTTGGAGCATTTGGGTCTAATGTGGGGTGTAGAAGTTGGTCTAGTGATTCTGGTTCTATCCTATTAATTGCTTCTTTTTTTGTTATGATACCCTCATTGGCCAAATCAACCGCAATAGTAACTGAAGCCTCCGCGGTGCGCTTACCAGATCTTGTTTGTAGCATATATAATGTGTTCTTCTGAACTGTAAACTCGAGATCTTGCATGTCTTTATAGTGTATTTCTAGTTTCCTTCTGACATCATCTAACTGTTTGTAGACCTTGGGCATTTTCTCTTCCATGGACCGACCATTTCCACCACTGGACATTTTTGTAAGTGGGAATGGCGTTCTTATTCCAGCAACTACATCCTCGCCTTGCGCATTTATTAAATATTCGCCAAAGAATTCCTTGCTGCCTGTAGATGGATTCCGTGTGAAGGCAACACCGGTAGCGCAATCATCGCCAAGGTTTCCAAAAACCATTGCTTGCACATTTACAGCAGTACCCCAACTAACAGGGATTTGATTCAAACGTCTATAAGTTATCGCACGTTGGTTCATCCAACTTTTAAATACAGCTCCAATTGCTCCCCATATTTGTTCATGAGGATCTTGTGGAAACACGTCACCACTTTCTTGTTCAACTAGCTGTTTAAATTGTATTACTAATTGCTTCAAATCATCTCCGGTAAGTTCAGTATCCTCTTCAACATTTGCGCTTTGTTTTGCGTCTTCAAGAATATCTTCAAATAAATCATGATCTACCTCTAGAACTACATCACTGTACATTTGAATAAAGCGACGATAACTATCATAGGCAAAACGGGGGTCTCCAGATGACTCAGCAAGACCCGCCACTACCTCGTCATTTAATCCAAGATTTAAAACCGTATCCATCATTCCAGGCATTGATGCTCTAGCGCCAGAACGAACAGACAAAAGCAAGGGGTTGGCTGCGTTAGCAAAATTTAGATTTGTTTGCTGTTCAATTTCTTTCAAACAATCAAGAACTTGCTGTTTAAGTTCTTGTGGGTAAGTTTCGTTATTATCATAATAATAAGTACAAACCTCTGTTGTAATTGTAAATCCTGGTGGAACAGGAAGACCAATAGAAGCCATTTCGGCAAGATTTGCACCTTTTCCTCCCAGTAGGTTGCGCATGCTAGCATCCCCATCACAATTTTTTGGGCCAAACGCATAAACCCATTTATTATCTGACATTCCTATAACTCCTATAAAAATTGTAAATTTAAATTTTTATGTTAATTTTTTACCCTATCTCTCAATTTTTTTAAAATCAGCAATCAACTCAATTTTTTTACATACAAGTGACAATAAATTTAGTCTGTTACCTCGCATTTCGCTATCTTCGTCGTTTACTTTCACAGTCTCAAAAAATGCTGTAATAGGCTCATTTAAGAAGCTAAATCTTTCTATTGTTTGAGAGATTAGGTTTTGAGTTTCTCCAATTTCATCTGGTAGCGCTGCTACCGCATCAAATAATTCTCTCTCCGCGGGAAGTTTAAGTAAATTTTTATCGACCCCCGCATCATTAACTAATTCTAAAAAAGACTTCGCTGGTTGAACTTTTACTTTTTCCTGTTTTGTCTCAGCTGAAAGAAGATTAGCAGCTCTCTTATAGCCTTCAAGTAACTTGATTCCCAACGGCGTATTAAGCATCTTATCAATTGCTTTTACTTTTTCAATCTGTCTATGAAGATTTTCAATTTCACCATCAATAATCGCAGCTGAGACAATGTCATGAGAGATGCCTTTATCCCTTAACCTAACTTTTAATCTTTCTGTTATAAACAAAGCAAGTTCATCATCACACTTTTTGAAACCATAAAGGTAAGCTGCCTTCTCAAAAATCTTGTCTAATGGCATAGAAATAGAGCGCTCATCTATCATTCTTAGGAGGGCAAGTGCAGCACGACGTAATGCAAACGGATCCTTTGATCCGGTTGGTTTTATATCAATACAAAAAAAACCAACTAAGGTATCTATTTTGTCAGCCATAGATACAGCTATTCCCTCTGCTGTTTCAGGTAATTTATCCTCAATACCCTTTGGAAGGTAATGATCTCGGATTGCAAGTGCCTGAGAGAGTGGTATAGATTGTGCAGTAGCATAGTAACTTCCCATTATACCCTGCAATTCAGGAAATTCACTAACCATCCCTGTGACTAAATCTGATTTTGAAAAACTAGCAGCCTGCGATGCATCAAAACTGCTACATTCAGGAATATAGGTTGCGATTAAAGCAGCTAATGCTTCCATCCGCTCAACCTTTTGGCTTAATTGCCCTAGTCCTTTATAAAACATTATAGAACTGAGTTTCTCACGATAAGCTTTCAATGTTTGAGTTTGGTCGATTTCCCAAAAAAATAGGGCGTCTGATAGTCGAGCTCGCAAAACCCGTTCATTACCTTTTTTTATCAATGCATCTTTTTGCTTGTTTGGCTTCCGGTTAGTAATCATTAGAAAGAATGGTGCAATTTTACCACTAGTTTCTTCTAGAACAAAATATTTCTGATGCACTCTCATTGATGTTGCTAAAACTTCATCAGGTAAGCTCATAAATTTCGGGTCAATTTCTCCACATAAAACATTTGGACATTCTACTAATCCGCAAACTTCTTCCAGTAATATCTCATCACTTCGTAAGCGTAATCCTTTGTGTTCTGCTATTTTATTAGCTTTATTCAGGATGACACTTCTTCTTTCTTCTACGTCAACCAAAACATCTAATTCACGCATTCTGGAGACATAAGCATCAAATCCAGAAATTTCAAAGCTATCCTTATGATAGAAGGAATGCCCAAAACCCATATTGGTGAAATCAATAATCATATCACCACCCAGGTCCATACTACCCTGTAATATTTTTCCATCCAGAACCACATTTATATAATGCAGTGGGCGAACCCAATTCACTTTAGAAGTACCCCAACGTTGACTTTTTGGCCATGGGAACTCTGACACTAATTCATGAATAATTCCGGGAATAATAGTCTCTATCCGCTTTCCTTTTTCCTCTATTTCAGCAAAATAAAACTCGCCCTTATCTGTCGGTTTTTGAACAAGCTGCTCAAATGAAATATCATTAGATTTGCAGAATCCATCTACAGCTTGCTTTGGGGCATCAATCTTAGGACCCCTTTTTTCAATAACTTTATCTTCCTGTTGTTTAATCACAGACGACAAACTAACAGCCATGTGTTTTGGACCAATTGCAAATTTCGTTTCACACATCGAGGATGTGTCTAACAGACCGTTTTCAGATAAAGAATTCAAAAGGAATTGTTTCATGTGAGCAATGGCACCTTTTTGCATACGTGCCGGAATTTCTTCACATATAAATTCAACAAACAGCTCACTCATTATGAATTGCTCTCAATTGTTTTAGCTACCCAGGCCTCACAGCAACCTTTTGCAAGTTGTCTAACCCTACCAATATAACTCTGACGTTCTGTTACAGAAATCACACCTCTCGCATCAAGTAAATTAAACAAATGACTAGCTTTCATGCATTGGTCGTAAGCAGGTAATGGAAGTGCTGGTTTTACCATTAGGAGCTTTTTACATTCTTCCTCAGCATCATTGAAGTGAGAAAACAAAGCTGATGTATCTGCTAACTCGAAATTCCATTTAGAGAATTCTCTCTCTGCAAGGTTAAAGATATCGCCATATAATTTACCCCCTTGAGAAACTGGCACGCCGTCCCAATCGAGATCGTAAACATTTTCAATCTCTTGAACAAACATAGCTAACCGTTCTAACCCATAGGTTAGTTCCAGAGGCACAGGACTGCATTCAATTCCTCCAACTTGTTGAAAGTATGTAAATTGAGATATCTCCATTCCATCACACCAGACCTCCCAGCCAAGACCCCATGCACCAAGTGTGGGCGATTCCCAATCATCCTCTACAAATCGAATATCGTGTTTGTTAATATCCAAGCCAATTGCTTTTAATGAACCAAGATAAAGTTCTTGCGAGTTTGGAGGAGAGGGTTTGATGATTGTTTGGAACTGATAATAATGTTGAAGTCTATTTGGGTTTTCTCCATATCGGCCGTCTGTAGGACGTCTTGAAGGCTGAACATATGCTGCCTTCCAATTAAAATCTGGTCCAAGTGAGCGAAGCGTCGTAGCAGGATGAAACGTTCCAGCGCCCACCTCTAAGTCATATGGCTGAAGGATTACACATCCTTGTTTTGCCCAATATGTTTGTAAATTCAAAATAATGGATTGAAAATCTTTTTGCATTGACCGGCGGTGTTTTTAAATGTTTGACGCAAAACTACATCAAATCACTCTGCTAAATCAACCATTTGATTAATCAACAATTCCACAATCTGTTCGATCACAGCCCTCCACCGCAGCGAAGGTAGCGCATGTGGCGCAATAAATTGCTGCTATAGCCTCAGGTTCAGCATCTGACTCACTACTTTCTTTGTTAGAATAATCATCATTTCTATCTTTGAGTGCTTGCCTTTTCTCTATTATGCGGAATAAATTCCACACAGCCAGTAGGATAATGAAAAGCCAAAATAGTTTAGAAATTGTGAACATTATTTAACCTTCCCTATAAACCAAATCGCGCCCAAAGATGTCTGTGTTCTAAATGTTCTATAAGCTCATAGGAAATAGCGGCCCCCAATCTACTAGAACTGCCTGCGACTGAAAATAATCCTTTCTTTTGAGTTATTTGTTTTATCTTTACATTATCACCGAATTTCTCCGTTAATACATCTTGCATGGCACCGATTCCATCTATCAAGCCTAATTTCTTAGCTTTTTTACCAGTCCAAAATAACCCTGTGAACAATGGTTCTTCTTCATTCAATTTCTTTCCTCTTCTTGATTTCACATGCGCAATAAAATGTTCGTGAATATCATTTTGTAAGCCTCTTAATCTCGCCACATCTGTTGGACTTTCCTTCTTGAACGGGTCTAATACGCTCTTAGATTCACCGCTTGTATAAACGCGTCTTTCAATTCCAAGCTTTGAAATTGCTTCAGTAAAACCAAAACCAGCAGATATTACACCAATAGAACCAATAATTGAGGATTCATCTGCATAGATTTCATCTGCACAAGAAGCAAGCCAATACCCACCAGAGGCAGCAACATCCTCACAAAAAGCAATGATGGGTATCTTATTTTTATCTGCCAACTGGCGTAGACGTTTTCCAATCAATGCTGATTGCACAGGTGAGCCACCAGGAGAATTTATGCATAAGATAACTGCACTTTGTTTTTTATCTAGAAAAGCTTTTTTGATAACTGGCTCCAAAGAATCATAATTTAAATTTTTCCGCAGCGGACTTCCGCCAGAGGCAATTACTCCAGATAGCCGTAAAACACTCACCCTAGGGGCATCAGTTCTCCAAAACATAAGTTTTGATAACAAAGACATTTTTCCTCCTTTTTTGATGAAATATTTTTTTAAACTAGGCTGAATATAACAAAGTGTATTATCGCTCTATACCTTGACCTTTCATAGCAAGGGTAGCATTTGAAGTCAAAGAGCCATCTAAATTATGCAAAGTTATTCCAGGAAGAATTATACAACCTGTTTTACTTTCCTTCTTAGCAGTTACTATGATCCTATTGGCAGGAGTTCCTTGAACGGGCCAAATTGGAAATAATGTAATTTCTCCCATTTTATTATTATGCAAAATAGAAACAGCTTCATCTGCCCTATCGGCGCGAAGCATAAAGCTTACATATCCTTTTGGCTTGCACGCCCAGATAGCTTTTCCCAACCAATCAACTAATGTTAATCCATCCCCCATATGAGCAAGGTTTCTATGTGAATTACGAGACCTTGTTCCAGTCATTTTATGAAACGGAGGGTTTGCCATTACATGGTCAAATTTAGAAACAAAACTTGAAGGCAAATGTTCAATAGAACTTTGCTCTACAACTACCTGGTTAGATAAATCATTTCTGATTACATTTTCTCGCAGCAGCTTTGCTATTTCAGGATCTTTTTCAACTGCTGTAATCTTGCATTTGGGATAACGCCAAGCAATCCCCAGAGATACAGCCCCCACTCCTGCACCAAGATCCAATAAATCTCCGTTGTCGGCGCGTATGTAGGATGCTAACAAAACAGCATCACTACCAAAGCGATAGCCAGTTTTCATTTGTTTTAATTGAACCTGCTTTCCAAATATATAATCTACTGAAAAAAGTTCTTTATTATCATTTGAACTTTCAGTTTTCATTTCCTAAATGTCCCATATTTTTTTGGTTCTAAGGCGAAAATCATGTCTTCTAATCATTATAAAATTCTTGAGCATCTTGCAAAACAGTCTTAGCAGCAAGCAAAAAACTCTCTTCAACCATAATCCGCCTTGGAAAGGCACCTATTCCAGCTTCCAGCATTGAGATATGCTGATCAAATACAAAAAACGGAATATTGGCATCATCAAGCAATGCCTGAAGATATGTCAATCTTACTACATTTGTTGTTTTGATTAATTCTACCATTAATTGATCTTAGCAAAGAAAACTTTAGGGTAAATAAATTAATAACCAAAGCTTACTTTAAAATAACCACTTGCCCAAATGAGGACAAATCTCTAGATCTGCAAATAGCAGATGACTATAAGTCAGGGGGAGGTAAATGGCAGACGAGCCTTCGATAAATCCACTCATTGAATTAACACAACATGCAATGTCTGAGGTGAATAATATTATCTTGGAAAGGTTGCAATCAGATGTCCCCCTTATACCCCAGTTAGCTGGGCACCTTATTGCAGCAGGTGGCAAAAGATTAAGACCCATGCTTTGTATTGCCTCATCTATGGTAAGTTCACAAAATTTAAAAAAAGCCCCTGAGGCTGCATTATATCTCTCAGCATCCGTTGAATTTATTCATAACGCCACGTTATTGCATGATGATGTTATTGACGCTTCCAATCAAAGACGGGGAAAACAAACTGCGAATGCCTTGTGGGGAAATGAAGCTAGTGTTTTGGTAGGAGATTTTCTTTTTGCACGCGCCTTCGAACTTATGGTCGAAACAAATGATATTTGGGTACTTGAAAAACTATCACTAGCGGCAGCTCAGATAACAGAGGGTGAAGTCAAACAAATGTCAATGCAAGGCCAACCCGATAGTCAAAAATCAGATTATTTTTCTGTAATCAAAGGAAAAACAGGAGTATTATTTGCAGCTGCCGCACAAACCGGTTCAAAAGTAGGCAAAGGAGATAATGATTTATGCGAAGCATTTTATAATTATGGCCTAGCACTGGGTAATGCCTTCCAGATAATGGATGACGCACTAGATTATGGAGCATCAGATGGGCAAATTGGGAAAGATCTTGGAGATGATTTTTCAGAAATGAAAGTTACACTTCCAATCATCCTAGCTTGGCATGATAGTACTGTTGAGGAACGAAAATTTTGGGAGCGTACGTTTCGTGCAGGAAAACAAAAAGAGGGTGATTTTCAAAAGGCAAAAGAAATCATAGCCAAATATAATTGTATTGAGCGCGCTCTCGATTATGCAAAAGTAGAAGTAGAAAAAGCAATAAATTCTATTTCTGGTATTCCAAGCTCAAGTTTGAAAGATGCTCTTGTTGAGGCCGCAAAATTTGCCTGTCTGCGAGACAACTAGTTACAGATGGAGAGCTTCAATGGTCTTTTCACAATATTCAAAGTCCTCAAAAAAACGTGGTTTTGGTAAAGCAAATATAAAGTCAAACAGTCAAAAACTCCCAAAAAACATATCTGACATAGAAGTAAAGATTCATCAGCTCTCAAGCAAAGGAGTTGGCGTTGGATATATAAGTCAGCAAGATAAGGAAAAATATCAGAAAAATAAGGTTTATGTACCAAATACTATCCCAGGAGAAGTGGTTCGCGTACATCCAACGAAAAAGACAGGAAAAGGTTTAGAGGCAGAAATAATTGAGCTAGTCACGCCTTCCTCTGAGAGACAATCACCTAAATGCAATGCTTATCTTAATTGTGGTGGATGTCAGTTACAACATATGACTTACGACGCCTATCTAGAGTGGAAACAGCAAACAATATTTAAGTTGTTTCAAAAATCAAACATAGTCGAAAAAGAATTTGGGGGATTTTTCGCATCAAAACTTCAGCAAAGGCGTAGAGCAAGTTTTAAGTTCAAACGAACACAGGAAAAAAGCTTTATTGGTTTTTACGCAAGAAAATCACATCAAATTATTGAGCTAGAAGGCTGCATTGTCTTATGTCCAGAATTGTTAAAAACGAAACAAAAAATCCTACAAGGGCTGGATAAAATTTTGCCCATAGGGGC
>JAAXKA010000151.1 GCA_012269555.1 Alphaproteobacteria bacterium | reverse complement strand
CCAAATCACAATTTGTCTTTAAGGTTACACGGGAAATGACTGTTTGAGAATAATGAATGCGCTCAAAGTGCTTAAAAATTAAAGCCGCGGCTCCAATTAAAAAAAAGAAAAACACAAATTTATACATCGCCTTCTCCATAATTACTTCAATTCTTGCAATTGTTGTACCAAAGGGAATGTTATTTAAGAGCAGCTCATTTTATGTAGATTAGACTCAAGCTTTATTAATAAAAAAAGTAACTTCTTTTGGAAGTTTTTCTGATAAAAATAGAGATGTTCGTCCTAGATTACTTTCACAAAAATTTTTAACATTATCTTTATTGAAATAAGATATATTTTGATTAGTGATACGGGCCTCGTCTGCAACAGAGACATTGAAAATAATCCCAAGCCGCGATGATTTCCAAATTTGGGTCAAGTTTTTGAACAAATAATCCTGCCACACATTCGCACTAAGAACAGGAGAATAATTGTATGTTCCTGACATAACACTAAAGTCGCTTTCTTCGTCTGGTATATTTCCAATTTTAAAAGTCACATTTTTCAAACTATACATTTTATTGCAAAAGTTTATTGGTTTTTCAGCAATATCAAAACCTCTGTAAACGAAATCTACGTTTGGAAATCTTTTCGAAAGGTAAGGAAGTAAAGCTCCATAGCCGCATCCAATATCACTGATGGAAAAACCTTTTCCATTAAGTTTTTGGTCCAATACATCTGCGATAAGTTTGAACCGCATAAATTGCCTATCTTCTGAAAACCACAAACTAGCTTCTGGTACCGCCCCAAATTTTGTGAATCGTCTATTGTATTTTTGAGCTATTACTGCCTCAACGTTTTTCATCCGACAATTCCCATAAATTTTTTACTCTAAGCAGGCTTAAACCCATTATATTGTTAATTAGCTTAAAATATTAGTAGTGTTACTCAATAAAACACACGAATTGCTAAAATGACTTCTTGCGGCGTCGTTATAACCGCTTAGGAACGAGGAATTTTCTATGACAAATTTTAAAACACTCAGTTTATTAACATTTTTGCTACTCTCGTTGATCGGTTGCCAAGTAACTATTCCACCTGCGCAAGACAGTAGTACTTCCAACAACAGCACAAACGCAAAAACTTTGACTATTTTGGATGCAAAGGCTTTGAAAGGGTCAGAAAAAGTAAGCGTTCATGCATATGCTTACACTAGAGGTAGCGATATGTGCTCAAGAACAATTGCTTTAGAATTTGCTAGTGAACTTCCCTACACTCAAACTTTAATAGCACTTCGTAATAGAGCCCTTGTTACAGGAGCAAACGCATTATCGATTACTGGTTGGAACGAAAAAGATAATATGACCACTCTAACAGCTCATTTCTTTGACTGCCATTCGAAGCGTGGTCTCTAATTCTAGAGCTGATCGGTTGAAGCTCACCTAAGCAGTTTCAACCGCCGTACCAGATACGGAAACAAGCACAAAATTCTTAGAACCAAAATTGGTAGTCGTTAAATTTAGATCATAGCCTAACACCGCATTGGCGCCTGCTTTTATTGCGTTAGCTTTTAATTCTATGTTTGCTTCTTCGATCACTTTCTTAAGAAGACCATTATTTTCAGGTGATTTCTTTCTCTTTTTAAGCCTGTCCAAAAACTTTGGTTTTTCATGTGGTGTTCCTGTTAAACTGGCTTCACCATGAACAAGTCCAAATCTTTTTCGAACCCTTAGATTGGTAGATGTTTCACTTGTAATGAGTAGATTTTCAAACTTCTCGAATAAGTTATCGATTGATTTTGCATTAGTAGGTTTATGAGGTTTGTTTGCTGCATCAACCTTAGATTTCACAAGAGACTTCACATAGCACGCTATGCACATGCCATCGTGATTACGAGCAGCATTCGTTTCACTATACCCCATTTTTACGTTACATTCTACACAACTTGCCATTTTTTCTACTCCGACTTATCTAGTAAGCTTTTCAACCATATCAGAATTTGCCTGCATTAATCGTGCTGATCCATTAAATTGTTGTTGAGCTTTTATCATCGCGGTTAATTCGTCCGTGATATTTACATTCGAGATTTCAAGACCGCCAACTTGCAAATCTGCAAAGCCAGAATCCATGGGGGCACCCAAAGTCAAAAGACCTGACCGCTCAGTGGCAGAAAAGCGTGCACTCCCTAACTCTTTTAAACCAACAGGATTAGAAAAAATTCCAATTGTTAAAGAACTTATTGGAACGGGATCTTGTTCACCATATCTTGCTGAAATTCGACCATCCTCTGCAATCTCTAATTCCGACATAACCAAGTCATCTTTAACTGATGGGATCTGAATAGGCAGCAATGCCTCTAAGTTATCCGGAATTTGACCAAAATCATCTTCAAAGATCGGCGTGCCCAATACACGATGATTGTCTGCCGTTGTAAGAAACCCCTGTTCATCAAGTCCAAATGCACCATTTCGTTTAAAGGATATGGAATTATAATTAAAATTTTGCAGAGCAAAATACCCAGTAACAATAAGAGCCCTATA
>JAAXKA010000124.1 GCA_012269555.1 Alphaproteobacteria bacterium | reverse complement strand
GCTGGTGAACAAGATAATTTAATCGTTCAAAAGCTTCAGGAAGACACTTCAGCATATGGTATATTCGGTTTCTCTTATTTAGACCAAAACAGAGATACTCTGAAGAGCGCTGTTATCGATGGCGGGGAAGCAACATTTGAAGCAATCGCTAGCGGTGATTATGCAATATCTAGAGCACTATATTTTTACGTGAAGCATGCTCATGTTGGCGTGGTGCCTGGAATCGCGGAATATATGGAAGAATGGACAAAGCATTGGGGCGAGGATGGTTTATTATCTGATGCAGGTATGGTTCCTATGCCTGATGATGAACAGGCTAAATACACAAAGGCGATGAAAGAGTTACCTAAATTAACTGCCGATATGCTTTAATTAACAATTGTAATTATATAAGGCGTCAGTTACACACTATAGCTGGCGCCTTTTTATTTTTATAGGATAAAAATGATACCTGCAACGTACATTGTAACACTATTGATTGGTATTTTTTTATTTTTCTTGGGTAAGAATAGAATTAAAAATATTTGCATGAATGAGAATAAGAAACCTCATTCTTTGAATATTTATCACGGATTATTTCCAGCTATTTTATCTATTGTACCGCCACTTATTTTATTATCATTGTGGATTACTTGCGATGATGTAATTTTTGACCAGATGTTAAAAAATAGGCTCCCTAATAACCTAATAATTGAAGGTAAGCAGACTTTTTTAATATTATTGGCAGGGATAAACAATATTGCCGATGGTATAATTGTTGGTGAACCAGAACGATGGATGACAGATTTAGCGCAAAAATTAATAATTTGGCGCGGGCATTCAGACAATTTGATATCGATAATAACTATTATATGCTCATTTGCTTTTGGCTTATATGCTTTGAGCTTTGTAAAAATAGATTTTCGAGCGAGAAATGCTGTTGAAAAACTTATAATGATTGGGCTGATTATATGTTCTTTAATTGCAATCATAACAACAATAGGAATTATTTTTTCAGTTATATTTGAATCTATAAGATTCTTTAAATTAGTACCCATCTTTGAGTTTTTAACTGGACTGACATGGAATCCTGAATTTGAGGGGGCAGCTCGAGCTGGTTCTGGCCAAGCGGGGCTGTCAACGTATGGGTCAATACCATTATTTGTTGGTACTTTTCTCATCTCCATTATTGCATTAAGCGTTTCTGTACCTGTTGGACTTTTATCTGCAATTTATCTTTCAGAATATGCAACTAAAAAAATCCGTGGAATTTTCAAACCTTTGCTTGAAATTCTTGCTGGAGTTCCAACAGTAGTATACGGATTTTTTGCTGCTTTGACTGTCGCTCCGTTTTTTCGTGAAACAGGAGGACTAATTGGGCTAGATGTGGCATCTGAGTCTGCATTAGCAGCAGGCTTTGTTATGGGCATAATGATAATACCATTCGTCTCTTCTTTGTCTGATGATGTAATCAGAGCTGTTCCTCAATCGCTTAGAGATGCAGCACTAGGGCTTGGCTCAACAAAAAGTGAAACTATAAAAAAAGTCGTTTTACCAGCAGCATTACCCGGCATAGTTGCAAGCATAATTTTAGCAGTATCTCGTGCTGTGGGAGAGACAATGATTGTTGTTATGGCTGCTGGATTAGCTGCGAATTTATCACTGAATCCGCTTGATGCAGTTACCACAGTTACCGCTCAGATTGTTACCATATTAGTTGGTGACCAGGAGTTTGAGTCTGCTAAGACTTTATCCGCTTTTGCTCTTGCTTTAACGTTAATAATAATAACACTTATTTTGAATTTTTTTGCATTACAAATTGTAAAAAAATATAGAGAAAAATACGATTAATTGGACTAAAAAATGGCTCAAACGCGCACTGAAAAGATAGTAATAGATGGCTTAAAAGCCAGACAAACTAAAGAAAGAAATTTTAAGTTTTTTGGCATTTTTGCTGTTGCACTTGCTATTGCCTTTTTAGCGATACTTTTAATATCAATATGCTCAAAAGGTCTTCCAGGTTTTTTTCAATACTATGCAACTTTTGAAGTTGAATTAACCAGAGAACGAATCGATCCTAGGGGTGACATGTCAGACCAGTCTCTTTTTGAAGGAGAAGCAAAAAAAATTATTAATGAAGCCGTTCTAGAATTTACTGGAGCAAAAAAGCGAAATGAAAAAAAAGCTGCCCGAAGCCTTTTATCAAATGGATCTGACTTAAGGCTTGTGAATTTTGTGCAAAAAAATACTGATAAGCTAAATTCAAGACAAAAGATAAAATTTGCATTAGATGATGATGCTGACTCATTTTTTCGAGGATATATTAAAAAAGAAACACCAGAGAAGCAGAGGCGACTTAATGACATTGAGATAAACTATTTAGAAAAAATGAATGAAGCTGGCATAATTACATATGAAATATCTGACTACTTATTTTTTGGGAGTGCGTCTCGTAACGCAGAAATGGCAGGAATAAAAGGAGCTTTTATAGGCTCAATGTTGACATTAGCAGTCTGTTTCTTAATAGCCTTTCCACTTGGAGTAGCAACAGCTGTCTATCTTGAGGAATTTGCTCCTAAAAATAAGTTCACTGAACTAATTGAAATCAATATTAACAATCTAGCAGCAGTACCTTCTGTAGTATTCGGAATACTAGGTTTAGCGATATTTATTAATCTGTTTGGAATGCCAAGATCAATCCCTTTAATTGGTGGATTAGTTTTAGCATTAATGACATTGCCGACAATAATTATTTCAAGTCGGGCTGCAATAAAAGCAGTGCCACCAAGTATTAGAGACGGAGCGCTTGCAATTGGGGCATCAAAGATGCAGGCAACAATGCATCACGTGGTGCCGTTAGCTATACCTGGAATGCTTACTGGTACTATCATAGGAATGGCACAAGCCTTGGGAGAGACTGCACCTCTTTTGATGATTGGCATGGTTGCCTTCATTGTTGATATTCCAGGGTCGATAACAGACCCAGGAACTGTTCTTCCTGTTCAAATTTTTATGTGGGCGGATTTTGCTGAAAGAATGTTTGTCCATAAAACTAGTGCCGCGATAATAATATTATTATTATTTTTGATGATTATGAATGGAGGGGCTGTCTGGCTTCGTCGTAAATTAGAACGTCGATGGTAAACTAGGGGATTATAGATGACCGAGACTGTTGAGAGTATAGTTAACTGTAAAAATGTGTCTGTCTATTACGGACAAAAAAAGGCTATCAATAATATCAGCATTGATATAGAGAGGAGGTCCATCACTGCTTTTATTGGACCTTCCGGTTGTGGTAAGTCCACTTTTTTACGAACTATTAATCGTATGAATGATACCATTGATAGTTGTAGAATAGAGGGGACCGTAATTGTTGACGGAAAAGATATCTATGACCCCTCCATTGATGTTGTACCGCTTAGAGCAAAAGTTGGAATGGTATTTCAAAAACCAAATCCATTTCCAAAATCAATCTATGAAAATGTTGCTTACGGCCCACGCATACACGGACTAGCTTCAAATAAGTCTGAACTTGACGATATAGTAGAAAAAGCACTTAAAGGTGCAGGTTTATGGAATGAGGCAAGGGACCGTCTAGATGAATCTGGCACAAGTTTGTCAGGGGGGCAACAACAGCGTCTATGTATTGCGCGAACAATCGCAGTTGAACCTCAGATCATACTTATGGATGAACCGTGCTCTGCACTTGATCCGATAGCAACTTCTAATATAGAGGACCTGATGTCGGATTTGGCTAAAGAATATACGATTATAATTGTAACTCATTCAATGCAGCAGGCCGCAAGAGTTTCTCAGAAAACAGCCTACTTCCATCTTGGAAATTTGATTGAGTATGGAGATACTAAAGAAATATTTGTTCGCCCCAAAGACTCTCAGACCGAAGCCTACATTTCTGGAAAAATTGGTTAGGAAATCAAAATGACTAAAGAACATATAAACTCTGCCTTCGATGATGATTTAAATGAGCTAGCTAAATTAATTACGACGATGGGCAATCTTGCCTTAAGTCAATTTACTGCAGTGATTGACGGCATGGCAGACGACGAAGTAAAACTCAAAAGCTTAATAGAAAACGATAAAAAAATTGACCACCTTGAAAGTGAAATTTACAATAAAACTGTAGAAATCATTGCAATCCGTTCACCTCAAGCAAATGATTTACGACGTATAATTACGGCTCCTAAGATCGCCACTTTTCTTGAGCGAATAGGTGACTATTCTAAAAACATAATTAAACGTCGCGAACGCATGATAGCAGAAGATGGCGATTTAAACATTTTAAAGAAAGTTAACGGAATTTCTGAAATAGCGAGAGAATTACTCATTGATGTACTTGATGCCCTGTCACGACTTGATGCAAAAAAAGCAAAGTTAGTCTGGGAGGGTGATGAAGAATTAGACGCACAACATAACATAGTTTATAAAAAAATTTATAGAGGAATGGTTGAGAAAGGTTCCAGCGCCTCTGATATTAATGCTTTGTTCATTGCAAAAAATATTGAACGCATCGGTGATTATTGTACAAGTATTGCAGAACAAATTTACTTTATTGTTAATGCCGAAATGCTAGATGAAAAGCGACCCAAAACTGAAATTTGATTTTTTTAAAATTTATGAAACAAAAAATTAAAAAATTTCGATATGTAAATTTTGGATATTTAATACAGAAAAGTACGAGTTGTCTTAGAGTAAATTACCAATGATACAAAGAAAGCATGAATTTGAGCCATAAAATTGGAGCTATTCCTTTTAACATAACTGAAAACCAATGCCTTTTAATGCTTATTACCTCAAGGACAAGAGAGCGTTTGATATTTCCTAAAGGTAATAAAGATAAAAAAGAAAGCCGTAAAAAAACATGCAAAAGAGAGGCATTTGAAGAGGCTGGAATAATTGGAAAAGTATTTAAGAGATTTCCCATTACTCAAAGGATATCAAAATCTCAAAATGGTAAATTAGATCATGTTTGCGTAACTTATTATCCTATGTTTGTACTTAAACAATTTGATGAATGGCCCGAAAAAAGTATACGGGAGCGACATTGGATTGAATTGCATAATGCTATGTCTAGGAACTTAGAACCTGAATTCGTAAATATCATTAAGAATTTTATTTTGCTGAAAGATTTCATTATGAGTCATGCTAAAGAAAAGGATTTGCTCTCATAATAGACTAGATTTAACGAAATTTTGCTGTTAGCCAAACATACCATCACCATTTTTTGAAATATAGCGCCTCTTCTCATATTTAGAAAGAAGGTTTCCGTCCAACGCTTGTCTCATCCAATGGGCAATATAGTGAAATACGCTGTGGCCTGACAGTGCCTCTGGAGTTCGGATAGGATGAAATTCATCTTCAAACACCCACATCTCTTTTGGAGCATTTAGTTTATTGAAAATTGCATCGGCATCCTCTAATGGACTCAACGGGTCAAATTCACCAGTGGCCATTAACGTTGGACAAGAAATCTTCTCAACATCTGGTTTGAGACTAAAATCCTGACACATTAAATCAAATTGCTCTTCAGAATGAGTGCCTGCCATTTCCATAAATATCTGTTTGAATCGAATTGGTGCCTCATCGAAGATGGTGAGATTGTCCCAAAAATAACATGCCACTGCACCTGCTAGGGCGGCAAATCTTGGTTCTGCCGCAGCTGCTCTCATTGACCAAAAAGTGCCAAAACTTCTTCCGCATATACCAATCTTCTTTTCATCTACCGTTTTTTGTTTTGCCAGAAATTCATACGCAGCTTTGGCGGCAATAATATGATTATCCTGTGTTACATAAACACCCTCCCTAAGCATTTCACCTTGCCCCGGACCATCAATCGCCAATACATGCATTCCTCTCATATGAAATTCGTTTTCTAGAGGGTTTGGATAGTTTTCTTTTGTATTATCCATTCCGGGAATAAAGACTACCGCTGGCGCTTCTATCTCGGCATCAACAATGTGCCATAATGCTGGTATGGGACCAATTTCTGATTCAAGATACACTTTCTGAATTTTATATTCTGAGAGTGTATGAAGCTCCTCAGTACAAGAGAGACATTTTTCATATAGGCCCCATCTATAATCACTTATGATTGGTACTGTAAAATGCTGAGCCTCACGAAACATTTCAGAGGCTTTTCGATATAAAATGCGAGCACTTATTAAATCACCGTTGGACTTAGATAGCGAAGCTAATTTCTCAGCCTTTTCTGCTTTCTTCGAGAGATACTTTGCTGCCATTTTAATTGATTTTACTGGGGAAGGAAGCTGGCGACCATCAATCTCAAAATGGATGGCACGACCTGTTGTTCTCATTAAATAATCATATATCCACTGTTGGCCATCCCGTGCTCTAATTGGTTTATTTATGCTCATGTATTTCTCAATTATTCAATAATTAGGTAATAGATACTCCTATTTATACGATGTCATAAATGACATATCCTTGCAAATTTTGTTACAGAACATCAACCTTATACAGTTAATACATCAAATGCATTACTGCCATTCTGATAAATAAAATTGCTTTAAAAAAACAAAAAAATCGTGTTGAGTTTAAGAGGGGATAAAAATAATCACCTCTGCGGGGTAAGTTTAAAAGTGGGAGCTCCTAATGAATGTATTCGACTTAGATCTGACAGAAAGTCAGAGGATGATGCGTGAAGCATGTAGAAAATTCGTTGATGATACTATAACTCCTTTCGTTTTAAAAAATTGGAAAAATGAATGGAATATGACACCAGAAGAGAGACTACCAAACTCTATTCTACAAGAAGCAGATAGTTTAGGCATCAGAACCCTTGGTGTTCCTGAAGAATTTGGGGGAATGTCTTTAGAGAAAGAGCATGAAGTAAGGACTTTTGCAATTATCTCAGAAGAAATAGCTAGAGGAGATTCAGGACTTGCTGACAAATTAGTTCAAAATTGGAAAGTCTCTGTTCTACTTCGCGCTCAGGCAAATAAAGAGCATCAGGAGAATTGGTTTACAAAGTTAATGGAAAACCCCAACTTTTTATTCGCACATGCACTCACTGAACCAAAAGGTGCATCAGACAGGTGGCTTGGATATAATGCGCTAGAAGCTGCTATGGATACAAAAGCCAAGAAGGTCGACGGTGGTTGGGTTATAAATGGACGCAAGCATTATATCAGCAATGGTTACGATGCTAGCTTATACATCATTTATGCAAACACTAATCCATCGGTAGGAATGATGGATGGAACATCTTCTTTTATTGTTCCGAGAGATACTAAAGGGTTCAATGTTGCTAGATGTAATGAAACTGTTGGCTGTAGGTACATGAACAATGGTGAACTAGAATTAATAGATTGTTTTGTCCCAGATTCACATCTTCTTAAATCTGATACCGCTTTGAGCCAGGCAGGGATATATTTCCGGCCAGGGAAAATTATACAAGCAGCTAAAAATCTAGGTGTTGGCCAAGCTGCATTAGAAAAAACAGCTGAGTTCGTTCAAACTTACTCACGTGGAGGTAAACTTTTAATAAAACATCAAATTGTAGCGAGCAGGCTTGCTGATATGGCAACAAAAGTTTCAGCAGTAAGAGGTCTAGTCATGCAGGCGGCAAAAGCTGTTGACCAAAATACAGCCGACTCTGATGCCTTGTGCAATATGGCCAAAGTTTTTGCATCTGAAGAAATTCTAAAAGTATGTCAACATGCCATGGAACTCCATGGAGGTATGGGAGCAATGTTGGACGCAGGGATAGAAAAACTCGTAAGAGACGCATCCATTTTCTTACATATGGATGCTACAGTAGATATTTCCCATTTTAAAATCGTTAAAGCGTTATGGCCAGAAAATGCTGGGAAATATGCTGGCCCTGAATAGAGTTATGTTTGCGAGATTAATCTCGATGCTCTTATTCTTTTTCTTCAATAGATGGCGGCCTGAACCGTATAGCCAAACACGCTAATGCCAGGATTAGGATAGCTCCGGCTTCATATAGGAGTATTATAGCATCCATCTCTTTGCCCTGCAAAATTATTAACCTCGCAAGCGCTGTCATTGCAATAAAAAGAGGAAGTGTTATGGGAATTTTCTTACTTTTATAAAATGCCCCAACCATCCCTAAGACTTCTGTGTAGAGGAAAAGTAAAAGTAAATCAGCTAATTGAACTTTTCTAGCATCAAAAATAGCTAAGAGTTCCTGGATTGTAGCGATTACAGTAAGCGCTGCCACCACAGTTAGAAGCGTTTTTTCTAACATTCCTATTATAGATGTTCCGATGTTATCCATTTTTCCCAAATTTTATCATGTAGATATTTATAAATTACCCTAATTATTCATGCTCACCATTATTTGCGCGGCCAAGACCACCAAAATATTGAGGCTGTTTTTTTGCCATTTCAAATGTGGCCACTGTTATAGCTACACCAGCAATCAATAATGAATGAACAATAGCACTAATACCAAAAACTAAAAAAGAACCCAAACTACTTGCAAATATAACACACCACATCCAAGCCAATAATTGCATGAATAAATGTCGGGTCTGCAAGTCCTGAATATTTTTTAATGGATTTACATTGTGATCCATTACCAAATTCCACGTTTGAACTACCATTTTTGTCATGTTTGTCTCCTTGTGCGACATAATGTCCTATTTTTACGCATGGATGTGTGTTTTGGATTGATTGAGATATATCGATTTTTGCACGAGACTTATATTTAGCTTAGAAACTAAATAACCGATTTTTATTCTGAACTTATTCCTGCAAAAAAAATTGTTGATGTTCTTTTCGGCAAAGGCCCCTAAATTACAGAAATTGAAAATTCTTTTTTTTCAAAGTCCTTTTTCAGGCGGAAGAAATTGTGCTTTTGATTTACTGTAATGGCCTTTTACCCACCGATGAGTAATTTTGGACCAATAGCTGAGACCACCCTCATCAATTGGTTTTAATTCGTGCTTGTCATTCGATTTTTGGCCCGGTTTTTTTGTTTTCTTAGTTTGTTCATATAATACATTAATCATCTCATCTTGAAGATCAGGAAATTGTGGGTCTATATCTTCTAAAAATTTTCTTGCAGATGCTAACGCAATCACAGCTCGATTTGCTGATACATTTTGGACTGAATGTGTTGCCCCCCCAGGCCACCATAAATGAATATCAAAATGAGAATTAGAATTATGTGAGCTTGGTATTGCGCATTTTGACTTTCTTTTTTTAAATCGAAATTCTCTTCGATAATGGGGAACATTTAGTTGGTTTAAAAAATCAATAGAAAAATTTATTTCCTCAAGCGCTTTATTGAGGTCATTTCTAAATTGATTGCTTTTATTCATTCGCTCATCCCCTCTAACCCCTGCAAAAGGGTCAAGGTGATGTTCTGGGTCGAAAGCTAGGTCAATTGGAACAGGATGAGGCTCAGTTCCATATGCTTGAGCAGTGATATTATAACATTTTAATATATCGGGGTGTGAAAGATCCGGTTTTACTTTATTAATTTGCTGCAAAAATGAGCGCAATCCGACCAGTGCAACACGAACACTTTTGCGAGGTACGTTTTTGATACTTCGCAATACCTTACCTGACCAATACAAATGAATGTCAGCATATTCTCTATCGAATTCGTTTACATATTCAAAAAATGGAGGTTTCCATTTTTTAGCATTTTCTCTTGCCCTAACACGATCCAATAGAGACGTCTTATTCTTGACGTCAATTTTACCGTCCCATGCATCGATTGATTTCTCGAGTGCACCTTTAGCATCATTCAAATCGATTACAAATGGATCTAAATCAGCATCTTCTTTTTCTTTTTTAATTTCTTCCCCTTTAATATTTCCAAAAGGGTCAGTTTTGTGCGTTGTCAATTACACCTCTCGAATTCGAATTATGTGTTTCAAAAACCTCAGCATTATATGGTATAATACCATGTTCTAAAGCGGAAAGTTAGATAAATATTGTCATTTTTTTGTGCGTGATCACAACTGGCGGAGGGACGGGGATTCGAACCCCGGAGGGGCGTTAACCCCAACACGCTTTCCAGGCGTGCGCCTTAAACCACTCGGCCATCCCTCCATTTTATGTATAATAACGTTTATTCCTTAACTAAATCACTTCCATTTTTTTGAGCGATGAGTTGTTTTTTACACAGGAGTATTTTTACCCTAAAAGTCTTAATTTTTGCAAACAAACTTATACAAAAAGTGAAATGTTTTTTTAGACTTTATTTTTGTTGCATACAAAGAGTTAATTGAACAGTATGTACTCATGCTTAGGTTGATTTTAAATTTATTTTGTATTTTGGCTTTTTTACTATCTTTTTGGTTTTTCGTAACCGATAGATTACAGCAAAAAGAGAGTTCAACTTTATTAGGAGAAGTGTGGTATAACAACTCACCTTCATCTCTTCAATTAGCTGAAGCAATTATAGATAGATATATAGATCCATGCAGTCTAATAAGTATCTTAGGCTGCCCCTCTTTTTTGTGGCATCCAACAATATCTAGTGCTCTTCAATTACCGGCTTCATTATTTTTCTTTGCACTAGGAGTTTTTATTCTATTGATATCAAAATGGTTACCGCGCAGGCGTGGACGAAGACTAATGTATAATAAGTTGTGGCGCGACGGACGTCGTTAATTATCACCCATCTTTAGTGCTTCAAAGAATGCATTCTGAGGAATATCAACTTTTCCAAATTGTCGCATTCTCTTTTTACCTTCTTTTTGCTTATCCAATAATTTTCTTTTACGTGATACGTCCCCACCGTAACATTTTGCAGTAACATCTTTTCTCAAAGCAGCTATTGTTTCACGAGCAATTACCTTACCACCTATTGCCGCTTGCAAAGCTACCTTGTACATTTGACGAGGTATCAGGTCTTTTAGTCTCAAACAAATTGCTCTACCTCTTGTTTCCGCTTGTTCCCTGTGAACAATCATAGATAATGCATCTACTGGGTCGCCATTCACTAATATGGAGACCTTTACTAAGTCGCCCACTCTATAATCTGCAATCTGATAGTCAAAACTTGCATATCCTCTAGTAATGGATTTTAACTTATCATAAAAATCAAAAACAACCTCATTAAGTGGAAGCCTATAAACCACCATTGCTCTTGTGCCGGTATATGTGAGGTCTATTTGCTCGCCTCTTCTCTCAGTGCATAGACTTAAAACCGGCCCAAGATACTCGTCAGGTGTCATTATAGTAGCCGTAATCCAAGGCTCAGAAAGATTGTTGATTTTTGTCACCTCTGGCATATCTGCGGGATTATGAAGCTTTTCAACCTTGCCATCTGTAAGTTCAATTTCATAAACGACTGATGGAGCGGTTGAAATTAATTCAAGTCCGAATTCTCGATTTAATCTTTCTCTAATGACTTCCATATGAAGTAAACCCAAAAAGCCACAACGGAAACCAAATCCAATGGCAGCAGATGTCTCAGCCTCAAAAGAAAATGAGCTATCGTTCAAACTTAACTTTTCAAGCGCTGTTCTAAGCTCTGGAAAATCAGCACTGTCTATTGGAAACAAGCCACAAAAGACAACAGGAACAGATGGCTTAAAGCCTGGCAGGATCTCCTCACAGGGTCTGCGGTCATCCGTAATAGTGTCCCCTACTTTAGCATCAGATACTGTTTTAACCCCCGCATTGATAAATCCTACCTCTCCTGGACCCAATTCATCAATAATAGTTGCTTTAGG
This sequence comes from Alphaproteobacteria bacterium, assembly GCA_012269555.1. Taxonomy (GTDB): domain Bacteria; phylum Pseudomonadota; class Alphaproteobacteria; order Puniceispirillales; family Puniceispirillaceae; genus UBA5951. The sequence goes on along the minus strand of JAAXKA010000124.1, from coordinate 21,769 downwards.
ACCAAAAATTCCAACACGCTCGATCGTATGAGTTGCTCCAGTAGCACACATCCTAATTTTCATACCTTTTTTTAAAACACCATCTCGAACGCGAACCAATGTCATCACTCCCAAATATGCATCATACCAGCTATCAACGAGCAGAGCTTTCAAAGGCGCTTCCCTATTTCCTTCTGGCGGTGCTAAATCATGCACAAGTGCTTCCAACACTTCATCAATACCAAGTCCAGTTTTTGCTGATATTGCGATTGCGTCATCTGCTGGTAGACCCACCACCTCTTCGATTTGAGCTTTAATCCGGTCAGGCTCTGCTGAAGGCAGATCCATCTTATTGAGAACTACAACGATTTCATGATCAACATCGATTGCCTTATAGACATTAGCCAGTGTTTGAGCCTCAACCCCCTGACTAGCATCCACAACAAGTAATGAGCCTTCGCATGCTGCAAGTGAGCGAGATACTTCATAACCAAAATCCACATGTCCGGGTGTATCCATCAAATTTAGTTGATATACTTGCCCATTCTTTGCCGTATATGAAAGGCGAACAGTTTGTGCCTTTATTGTAATACCTCTCTCTCTCTCAATATCCATATTATCTAAGACCTGCTCGGACATTTCTCGCTCTGATAGTCCACCACAGAATTGAATCAATCTATCAGCCAAGGTCGATTTACCATGATCGATATGGGCTACAATAGAAAAGTTTCGAATATGAGAAAGCTGGCTCATTGTTTAATGTTTTCTCCAGACTTATTATTAATGCTTAAACTAGATAGCAACAATGATATTCAATGAACAATTTGTGTACTTAAACTAATAAATGCAAGTCTTTTTGGTGTTTTCTTCCATTATCTGATAAGTAGATCGAGCATTCATTATAAGAAGAAATGAAAGGCTCTTTTTTTGGTTTAATATAAGAAAAAATATAATAAATAGAAAAAATTGTGATGAATCTTGACCCACAAGTTAGTAATGGTAAAAGATGAACGGAAAGAAAATTATTTTTAATAGAACTGGTTACGACTATGCGCACCAAAATGCCGGTACATAAATACCAGCCCTTTCCACCAATTGGTCTAGCAGATAGAACATGGCCTTCTAACATTATATCTGAAGCGCCAACATGGTGCTCCGTTGACTTAAGAGATGGCAATCAATCATTGATTGAGCCGATGGATAGTAGCCGCAAAATGAAAATGTTCCAAACTCTTGTTAATATGGGCTTTAAGGAAATTGAAGTTGGATTTCCATCTGCTTCGGAAACTGATTTTCAATTTTTAAGAGAATTAATTGAAAATGATCACATACCCGACGATGTTACAATTCAAGTTCTAACTCAAGCAAGAGAGCACTTAATAGATAGAACAATTGAGTCTCTTGAGGGTGCAAAAAAAGCCATTTTGCATTTATATAATTCAACTTCAACTCTGCAGAGACGCGTTGTATTTAATTCTGATAAACAAGGTGTAAAAGAAATCGCAACAGATGGAGCTAAGCTTGTTGCTGATAAGCTTAGCAAGCTAAGTTCAGAGACAAACATCAGATTGCAATACTCCCCTGAAAGCTTTACAGGAACAGAGCTTGAATACGCACTTGAGGTATGTGAGGAAGTGCTTCAAATCTGGCAAGCCTCTGAAGAAAAGAAGGTTATTATAAATCTTCCTGCAACGGTAGAGATGTCTACTCCCAATATTTATGCAGATCAAATTGAATGGATGCATAGGCATTTTACCAAGAGAAATTCCGTAATTTTGTCGCTTCACCCGCATAATGACAGAGGGACAGGAATTGCTGCAACAGAGTTTGGTTTAATGGCAGGTGCCGATAGAGTTGAGGGCACCTTGTTTGGTAATGGTGAGCGGACAGGAAATGTAGATATTATTACGCTTGGACTAAATATGATGACCCAAGGAACTGACCCAAATCTTGATTTATCTGACATACAATCACTAGTTGAAGTTGCAGAATTTTGTAATCAGATTCCTGTGCATCAGCGTCATCCTTATGCCGGACAGTTAGTACATACGGCATTTTCAGGTTCACACCAAGATGCTATTCGAAAAGGTATGGAAGCAAATAGCAAATCTAATGAAACGTTATGGCAAGTTCCTTATTTGCCAATCGACCCTGCCGATATTGGTCGCACCTATGAAGCAATTATCCGAGTGAATTCACAATCAGGCAAAGCAGGTTCTGCTTGGTTGCTAGAAACAGAGCATCATGTGAGAATACCAAGAGCCATGGAAATAGAATTCAGCCAATTAGTGCAAAAAGAGGCGGATATCAGCGGTTCTGAAATAACAGCTTCTAAAATTTGGGAAATTTATAATCAATTCTACATCAACGTTTCTAAACCCTTTGAACTTGTGTCATTCCAATCCTATCCAGTTTCCCGCTCTTCGGGAACAGAGCAAGTGTCAGCAACTGTGAACTATCAAGGAGAAGAATTTTCCTTTGTTGAGACCGGAAATGGTCCAGTTTCAGCTTTTGTAAACGGCTTTCGAAAAACTTTTAATATTTCGTTTAGACTTGCTGATTTTGGACAGAATACACGTTCAAGCACCTCCCAAGCTGAAGCTGCCGCTTATGTTGAGCTTAAAGTCCCCGACGATAATGGAGTATCTGTATTTGGTGCAGGCATAGATACATCCATTACTCAGGCTCCGATAAGAGCACTCATTTCAGCAATAAACAGGATTTAGTAATCTTTTTGCGTTTCATATTTATTATTAAAAAATGAAAATAAATAATAAACCGAATTAAGAAATGTTATCCACGCAATGTTGCTGAACACTGTTTTTCAACAGATTTGATTATATCATTACTTATTTTTTGAAGCTCTTTCTCTGTAAATGTTGCATCACTGGGAGTAAGCTGTATTTTAACTGCAATTGATTTTTTACCGTGCCCAATTTCATCTCCCTCATAAACATCAAAGATACCAATGTCAGATATCTGCTCTTTGGCGGCCGCTTTAACCGCCCGTAGCAGTAAAGAGGCACTTACATTTTGGTCAAGAACAAATGCAAAATCTCTTTCAACATTCTGAAAGGCTGAAGGTTTAAATAAGGCACGTGCGACTGATTTCTTGCGCGTTGTTGGTACTGCATTAATGGAACAATCAAACGCTGCAACAGGCACTTTTATATCAAATTCACGAAGAATTTCGGGATGTATCATTCCAAAGCTCCCAATGGCAATTTTACCCAACATCATGGTTGCAGATTGACCTGGATGGAACCACTTTGGTCCAGGGGTTTTCATTATTAACGAATGAGAAGAAATGGAGAGTGTTTCGCATATTTGCTCCATTATTTTTTTTACGTCAAATACGTCAACTGAGCGTGCATTACTTTGCCAATCACCATACTGAAAATCCCCACTTAACACCCCTGAACAAGAAAGCGTTTGGTCTGTCTCTTTTGTACCATGAAATACTGGGCCAATTTCAAAAAGCCGTATATTCTTCGTACCACGGTTCATGTTACGCGATAATGCTTGTAGAAGATTAGGCAGGATAGATGGTCTCATACAATCAAGTTCACTACTAATGGGGTTTACCAGAGTCAGTGCTTCATCCCCGCCATCAAACAATACAGCATCTGACTGCGCCATAAACGAAAATGTAACAGCCTCATAAAGTCCAGCTGCCACCAGCATACGCCGAAGAAGAACAGGCCTTAATTGTTCGTGCGAATAGACTGGCTTAGCCACAACACTCGTTGCGGGCAGCGAAACCATAGGTAATTTGTCGTATCCAGCTATTCTAACTATTTCTTCTACTAAATCTGCCTCACCATCCACGTCATTTCGCCATGCAGGGGGCATCACTTCCCAACTATGATCCTGGTCATTTTTAACAACAAAGCCTAAATCTTTTAAAATATTGCTCTGTTCTGTGTGTGCCAATTCGATGCCTGTTAGTTGTCTTGTTAATTCAGGCTTAAATGTGATTTTGCGTTGCCATTCAACACCATCGCCCACACTAACGACATGACTTATTTCACCGCCACAAATTTTCTGGACAAACCGCGCAATATAACCAGATAACGAATCAGGAGATTCGCCATCCAATCCGCGCTCGAAGCGATATCTTGCATCAGAATGTATATTGAGGCTTCGTCCGGTAGTAGCAACACTGACAGGGTCAAACACAGCTATCTCTAAAAAAAGATTTTTAGTAGTATTACTTATTCCTGTTCTCTGTCCACCCATGATGCCTGCAATATCATCAGCTCCATCTTTATCGCCTATGACTAACATATCTGAGGTGCATGTGTATTCTCTTTCGTTAAGAGCAAATATTTTCTCTTCATTTTCTGCACGTCTTATAAAAAGTGTATCTCCATTGATTTTATCAGCATCAAAAGCATGTAATGGTCTGCCTAAATCAATCATGATATAATTGGTTATATCCACTAAAGCAGAGATAGGCCGCTGACCAATTGCATTTAATCTTTTTGCCATCCAATTCGGACAGTCACCATTTGAAACATTTCGAAAAAATCTGCCCGTAACCCTTGGTGCAATTTCTTTACAATCTTGCGCTAGTTCCCAATGAATTGGACTATCAAACACACCTGAACATTCAGAAGTATCTAAAGACTTTAATTTACCAAAACCAGCAGCAGATAAATCACGAGCTATTCCTCTGACGCCTAAGCAATCACCGCGATTTGGCGTTATCGCGATTTCAATTATAGGGTCATTTAAATCTGCGTATTCAATGTAGGAAGTGCCTATTTCTGCATGCTCTGCCAATTCAATAATACCATCACTATTGCCATCCAGCGCAAGCTCAGAAAAGGCGCATAACATACCGTTTGATTCCTGACCACGGATATTGCTTTTTTTTATAATGATATCAATCCCTGGAACGTAACTACCGACAGGTGCTAATACTGTTTTTAAACCAACACGTGCATTTGGAGCACCACATACAATCTGAAGAAGTGTGCCATTATCATCAACTGAGCAAACCTTAAGTCTATCAGCTTCTGGATGGGGATTTACATCTCTAATTTCAACAATTCTGAAATCAGATAAATTCTTAGCAGGATCAATAACCTCCTCTACTTCATGACCTAAACTTACTAACCCTTCACAGATTTCGTCTAAGGAGCGAGATGTATCTAAATGATCACGAAGCCAGTTAAGAGTGAATTTCATTTGGTCACTCCCCCTACACTATACCTGTGTGTAAACCTGCCACATCATGAGGCATGAAACCATAATGATGCAACCACCGCAAATCCGAGTCATAAAAAGTACGTAAGTCAGGTATACCGTATTTCAGCATCGCAAGCCTTTCAATACCCATCCCAAATGCAAAGCCCTGAGTAGTGGAGGGGTCATACCCACAATTTTCGAGCACACGAGGATTAACCATTCCACTTCCAAGAATCTCTAGCCAATCATCACCTGCTCCAATCTTTAACCCACCATCCTCTCTACTACATCCTATATCCACCTCTGCTGAGGGTTCTGTAAACGGAAAATAGCTTGGGCGAAATCTGACCGGCAATTCCACTACTCCAAAAAAGCTTCGACAGAAATCAATTAATGTCGCCTTCAGATGTCCCATATGGATATTTGGCCCAATCACTAATCCTTCGCATTGATGAAACATTGGGGAATGGGTTGCATCATGATCTGACCGGTAAGTCCGACCAGGGACAATGATTCTAATTGGAGGTTCTTTAGAACGCATTGTTCTTATTTGAACAGGTGATGTATGCGTTCTAAGCACGGGTCGCTCACCTGACTCATCAGGTTTTAAATAAAAAGTATCATGTTCTTGTCTTGCAGGATGTTCAGGAGGTATATTAAGTGCCGTAAAATTATGTTCGTCAGTCTCTATTTCAGGACCCTCAGCAATAACAAAACCCATATCAGAGAAAATCGCAGAAATTTCTTCCATTGTTCTAGAAAGAGGGTGTATTTTGGCATGCACTGAGGGTCTTGAAGGTAATGACACATCGATTTTCTCAGTTTCCAGTTTTTTTTCTAATGCCTCCTTCGCTAAAGTCGCATGTCTCTCAGTTAGCGCGAAATTTAAATCCTGCTTTACAGAATTAATAATTTGACCCGCCTCTCTTCGTGCATCAGCATCCATCTTACCAAGTTTGGAAAGCTCTTCGGATATTGCACCTTTCTTGCCCAAAGCTGCTATTTTAACTTCATTGAGCTGTTCTAAATCACTTGCTTGACTTATATCACTAAGAAATTTTTCCTTTAGATAATTTATATCTGCCATGATACTATCAGGAGCCAATCCTACTAACTTGCAGCTTTCTGTGATATCGCAACTAATTCCGCAAATGCTGTGGGCTCATGAACTGCCAAATCAGCAAGCATCTTCCTGTCTACCTCAACACCTGCTTTTATGAGACCACCCATAAGCGTTGAGTAGGTAACCCCATGCAACCGTGCCGCTGCATTTATCCTTTGTATCCATAATGCCCTGAATTCGCGTTTACGTACTCGTCTATCGCGATATGCATATTGCCTAGCTTTATCAACTGCTTGCTTTGCAACCTTAAATGTGTTTTTGCGGCGACCATAATAACCTTTGGCGGCCTTAATTACTTTACGATGACGAGCATGTGTCGTCGTACCTCTACTCACACGAGCCATTGCACTTCTCCTATTTAGCTAATTTAGGCGTAGGGAAGAAATCCCTTAACTATCTTCGCATCGGCGGGATGTAGTATCATCGTTCCCCGAGCTTGTCTTTTCATTTTTTGAGAACGCCTTCGTAAATTATGGCTTAGGAAAGCCGCTGACCCGCGAACTTTTCCTTTAGCTGTAAGAGAGAACCGCTTTTTTGCACCACTCTTCGTTTTTAGTTTGGGCATTTTATCCTCATTTCTTATTATTTACAAAAATTAATGCCGGCAAGGCATGCCCTTTCATGGCCTATACTCGACTTACAATTCCGCGTTTTATACTAGCTGAGCACGATAAAAGCAATAATAATTTAACAGTCTTTTAGCAGGATATTCCTCTATAAAAGAAGTAAACCTTCAGATTAAGAGATTAGCTGAAAAGAGCTTAACGGAAAAATCGTTACTTGGGAGCAAGTATCATTGTCATTTGTCGACCTTCCATCTTTGGCATAGACTCTATTTTTGCAAAATCATCTATATCTTCCTGAACGCGAGACAACAAATCTGTTCCAAGTTCGACATGAGCCATTTCACGGCCCCTAAACCTCAATGTGATTTTTACCTTATCGCCTCCATCAATAAATTTTCGGACGGCTTTCATTTTTACTTGATAATCATGCTGGTCGATATTGGGCCTTAGCTTGATTTCCTTAACTTCTATTATTTTTTGTTTTTTTCGCGCTTCGTTAGCACGTTTTTGAGCTTGGTATTTATGTTTACCATAATCAAGTATTTTACAAACGGGAGGGTCGGCGTTTGGCTGGAGTTCAACTAGATCAAGCCCTAGTTCTTCAGCTTTATTCATTGCTTCATCGATGGATAATATTCCAAGTTGTTCACCATCTGGATCAATACATCTAACGGACCGAGAATTAATCATTTCATTTATTCGCGGACCATCTGATGAAGATGGCATTTCTTGTCTTGTACGTACTATTGAATTCTCCATAATAGTTATCGATAGTTTTCAACCTGTTAACACTAATTATATTAACTAGGCTCTAATTGTTAAGTCATACGTTGAAATGTATTAGATTGCAAGTAAGCGATTTTTCTTATTTAATATTATTTAATAAATCAGGTGGCATACATTGTGATTGAAGAAATGAAGAAACCTTATCAAGTGTCATAACCTCTTGGTTTTGCGACCCTAATTGACGCAATGCGACAGTTTTAGCTTCCTCCTCTCGAGCACCAACGGCAAGAATAAAAGGAACCTTTGAAGTGCTATGTTCTCTGATCTTATAGCCGATTTTCTCGTTTCTAAGGTCGATATCCACCCTCAATCCGGAATCTTTTAATAATTGATAAATAAATTTTGCATAATCATTCGTCGTCTCAGTGATTGGAGCGATAACAACTTGGACAGGCGATAACCATGCAGGCATTTTTCCAGAATACTGTTCAATTAAAATTCCAATCCATCTCTCTAGCGATCCTAAAATAGCACGATGTAACATCACAGGACGTTTCCGGAGGCCGTCCTCGTCAACATATTCTGCATCAAGTCTTTCTGGTAAAATAAAATCAACTTGCAACGTTCCACATTGCCAATCACGACCAATAGCATCAGTTAACACAAATTCCAATTTGGGGCCATAGAATGCACCCTCTCCAGGATTTGAGGAAGTTTCTATACCCGCAGCCTTAGTTGCTGAAGTGAGAGCTTGTTCTGCTTTATCCCATGTCGCATCATCACCGGCTCGAACTTCGGGACGATCCGAAAATTTTACTCTTATGTTTGAAAATCCGAAATCCTTATAAATATCCTTCAACAAATTACAAAAAGCGACGGATTCTGAATTAATTTGCTCCTCCGTGCAAAAAATATGTGCATCATCCTGAGTAAAAGCTCTTACTCTCATAATACCATGCAAGGCACCAGATGGCTCATTTCTGTGACACGAACCAAATTCTGACATACGAAGAGGTAAATCACGATAGGATTTTACACCCTGTCGATAAATTTGCACATGCCCAGGACAATTCATTGGTTTTAGTGCCAAGGTTTTGTCTTCTTGTGTATTGGCGGTGAACATATTCTCACCAAATTTTTCCCAATGTCCAGATGCTTCCCATAAGCTTCTATCTATCATTTGAGGGGTTTTAACTTCCTTATAATTCTCAGCCGCAAGTCGTCTTCTAATATAATTTTCTATCTCACGATAAAGTGTCCAACCATTTGGATGCCAAAAAATCGAACCTGTGGCTTCTTCCTGCATATGAAATAAATTTAGCGCTTTACCTAATTTTCTATGGTCTCTTTTTTCAGCCTCTTCCAACATATTCAAATAGGCTTGAAGGTCCGCTTGACTTGCAAACGCAGTACCGTAAATTCTCTGTAGCATTGGATTGTTAGAGTCCCCGCGCCAATAAGCCCCAGCTACTTTCATTAGCTTAAATGCATGGCCAACTTTTTTTGTGGAGACCATATGTGGACCTCTACAGAGGTCAATAAAATTTCCTTGCTGGTAGTAACTGACTGTTTCTTTTTCAGGGATTGCATCTACTAATTCAATTTTGAAAGGCTCATTACGATCTTTGTAAAACCGGATTGCTTCTTCTCTGCTCCATTCACCACGAGTGATTTCTTCGTCGCGGTCCACTATTTCATGCATTCTCTGCTCTATAGTTGCTAAATCATCAGTGCTGAAAGGACTTTTTCTATAAAAATCATAATAAAAACCGGTTTCTATCGCAGGCCCTATAGTAACTTGTGTTTCAGGAAATAGCTCCAAAACAGCCTCTGCTAAAATGTGGGCGCAATCATGTCTAATCAGCTCGAGAGAATAATCATCTTTAAAAGTAATTAAACGGATTTCACTATCTACATTAATGACTCTGTTTATATCCCAATTTTCACCATTTACTTCAGCGGCAATAGCTGCTTTTGCGAGGCCCGAACCAATGTCAGCTGCAATTTGAGCCGCTGTTACTGGAGCATTGTAGTGCCGCTCAGACCCATCTGGTAGAGCTATTTTTAGCATCAAATTTTTTTCCCTTTACCAAGACTAAAAAATACTTACGAGAATTTAACTTGTTCACTTCCCTAAAACAAGTGGAGAAAAACCCTTTTTGAGAAGAAGTTTTCGATAAATTTCTAAAGTTGAGTTGGTCATTTTCCTGACACTAAATCGTCGTTTTACACTAGATTGTGCCAAATTAGATAATTCATTTCTTTTTGACTTAGAAATACTTAAAGCTGTCTTAAGATTTTCAGATAAGCTATCAATATCATTTGGCTTTGCAAGCCATCCCGTTTTTCCCTCTAAAATAGTCTCTCTTGCACCTCCATGGTCAAATGCTATAACTGGCCTTCCCATTGCTTGTGCCTCAATCGCAATCCTTCCGAATGGTTCTGGATGAATAGAAGGCATTACAACAACATCGGCTAGCATTAAAGCAGCTGGCATATCCCTCGATGAAGTTGTAATTCTTACATTCGCGCCAAGCCCCAATTCAACTGATGTTTTCTCCAACATTTCAGCATATCCAGTATTGAAGTCCCCTGCTCCCAATAATACAATTGCAACTTGCAAATGTTCCAGCCGAGCAAGTGCACGTAGCAAGATAAGATGTCCTTTCCAGCTCGAAGGACGAGCAGGCAACATAACTACAGGCAAATCATCTGGTAATCCAATTCTTTCTGCTTCATTAATAATCCGTTGTTGCGTAACGTTAGTTGGGTTGAATACTGAAGTGTCAACGCCTCTATGAATTACATTTAGAGATATATTAGGCAATAATTTAGGAAACTGACGCTCAATTACAGATTTAGTGAATTTTGATATTGCAATAATTTCATCGGCTTTGAGCAGTTGTTTATTATATGCTCGTTTCAATAAGTTATATGCCTCAAACTTTCCGTGTATTGTCGAAACAGTTGGTATATCAAGGACTTTTGCAACAGGAAGACCTACCCACGCAGGAACTCTTGAGCGAACATGCACAATATCTACATTTTCACCTTTTAAAATTTTTCGTAATTTATTTTTTGTAAATTGCCAAGAAACTGGATTTTTTTTATTTACAGGAAGAGTAATATGTTTTGCTCCAGCCCGTTTCAACTGGGATTCAAGCATGCCACCTGAACTAATTACAATAGGATTCCACCCAATGTCACTAATTGCCTGCGCGGTTTCAATAGTTCCTCGTTCTACCCCCCCATTATTTAACGCTGGTATTATTTGAGCAATAACTGGTCTAATCAAGTTTGTTTTTTTGGACATATTAAGATAGATTTCTTATGATTAAAGTCTGCATAACATTAATTACAGAAATATTTTTAAGCTTAGTAAATAATTTAGGCAATATGAATATTAAATAACGCTGAAGTTAAAAACAAAATTATTTGTATAATAAAAAAGCATCCATTATGAACGCAAATCATTTGATAGATATAAAAATGTTACCAACGATGCGTGGCTATGAAATTGCCTACCAACAATACATACCTAAAAATCCTTCAACAGAGAGGATTGGAATACTATTTCTCCATGGTCACGGTTCTGACATGTTTGGAAGTAAAGCAGAAGCGATTATGGAATGGTCAATCCAAAACAAAATAGAATTTACTAGATTTGATTTATATGGGCATGGTCAAAGCGGAGGAGATATAATGTCTGCTACCATAGGTCAATGGATCGAAGATAGTTGCGATATTTTCGACAAGATAATTAATAAAAAACAAATTTTGATTGGTTCATCTCTTGGTGGTTGGCTTATGCTGTCTCTCTGCAAATATCGTCTGGAAAAAATAGATAGTCTAATTGGAATAGCAGCAGCACCTGATTTTACTAAGTCACTAATTTGGGAAACCTTGAATAAATCACAAAAGAATGAATTCCGTAAACAAGGTGTTTTAACAATTCCTAACCCTTACAATGAAACAAAGGTAAAGTATCCCTTCCAACTTATTCAAGAAGCTAAAAAACACCTAATTTTAGAGAATAATATTGAATTTTATGGCCGAGCTATTTTACATCATGGTTTACTTGATGAGGAGGTTCCGTGGCAAACATCTCTAAAAATAGCAGAAAAGCTATGCTCAAATAATGTTAAAATTCAACTCGATAAAACAGCTAATCATCGATACTCAGAACCTGAACAAATAAATTCGCTTATCAACAGCCTTGAAGAACTGACTTCCTAAAAATAGGACCAAAAAAGAATCTAGAAATCAAGTTCTGCGTAATGAGAAGAGGGTGTAACACCCATAAGCTGGTCACTTAAAAGAGCACGAAAACAAGGTCGAGATTTAATCTTCATATACCATGAAGCCGCCGCTGGGTATTTATCCCATTGAATATCACCAAAATAATCCATTATAGAAATATGAGCAGCTGCGGAAAAATCAGCGAGAGATAGCTGTGTGCCTACAAGCCAGTTATTTTGGTCAGCTAACCAATTTAGATATTCAAGATGCACTTGTGCATTCGAAAGTGCTGTTCGAATGATTTCCGAAGAGGCATCTGAACCGCTCTCAAATCTCTTAATCACCCTCTCATGCAAGAGCGGCAAACCAACCTCATAGTAAAATTTATCTTCAAACCAATCTAACAAACGTCTTATTTCTGCTCGATGCATGCTTGAGCCTGCAAGCAATCTCGACGTGGCCGTTGTTTCTTCTATCCATTCACTAATTGCTCTCGACCCAGATATAATAATATCATTATTAAATTGAAAAACCGGCAATGAACCAGAGGGGTTAATAGCAAGAAAATTCTCGTCTCTTTTCCAAGGAAAATGATTAATTAATGTAAAATCATATTGATATTCTGCAAGCTGAAGTCGTATGAGTCTACTTGCTGCTGATAATGAAAAATGGTGTAATTGAGATTTATAATTCATTTAATAAATTTGTCTAATCTAACGTCATGATACCATATAATCTCATGAAATTTCTGACAAGATATGTAATGGTCCGTTGGATAATGTTTCTAATTTGGAATATCCTAAATTAATATATTGTAGCCTCTGTCTTTCGATAGGACCAGGCCAAATTAAATTATTAGGAATCGGTTTAAATCCGAACTTAGGATAATAATCTGGTTCTCCAGAAACAATACAAAAATGCCAATTGCTTTTCTGTATTTTTTTTAATGATTCTTCAATAAGCAATCGACCTACACCAAGACCCCTTAAATGCTCCTTAACTGCAAGTGGACCAAGAAGAAGAGATGGATAGTCTGCAATTCTAATAGGCCAAAATTGTAAACTCCCAACTATTCTCCCATTCTGACCATAATTATCAAAAGATTCTATGTTCATATCTTCTGCGATCAATCCCAGTCTAATGATTGGTTTTGCTTTTCTTAAATTCCAAACAGACCGTTTATGGTGCGCGGGGCCAAAAGCCTCCTCTGTTAATCGTTTTACCGCGGATTTATGTCGGTGAAGATAACCTCGTATAACGAACCTCTCCGGCATCAATAGACGCTCTTAAGCAATTTTACCTACTATATTTTCACTGTCCAATGGGGGCTCCAACGTTTTAAGTATCTCAGTTGGGACCACATGCCAAAAATTTTCTATTTCTAAAAGCCAATCATTTACAAGACGCTTAGCTATTGCAGAATTAGTTTCTCGCACATGTAGTTTTAATATTTCTAACAAGCTATTACTCCAAAATCCTGCTTGTAGACGAGAAATATGCAAGGTTTCAATATTAAAATCCTTAAGGCTATCACCTTCTGGATCATACAAAAACGCCATGCCCCCCGTCATACCAGCACCAAAATTTGAACCAATAGGTCCAAGAATCACCGCGCTTCCTCCAGTCATGTATTCACAACCGTTAGAACCACAACCCTCGACAACACCGGTAGCACCTGAGTTTCGGACACAAAAACGCTCTCCAGCCTGACCTGCTGCGAATAGCATACCACTCGTTGCTCCATACAAAACTGTATTACCAATTATGGTATTTTCTGATGCTGTAAAAGTAGAGTCCGCTGAAGGACGAACTGTTATCATTCCACCTGATAGTCCTTTACCGACGTAATCATTCGCATCTCCAATAATATCGAGGCGAAGTCCTTGCGTCGCAAATGCACCCAAAGACTGTCCTGCAGAGCCACGTAGACGAGCAGATATTTGACCATGCTTCATGCCTGCAAGGCCAAACTTACGAACAATATGCGATGAAAGTCTTGTACCAATAGCTCTTTGAGTATTTTCAATATTATAAGATAGTTGCATTTTTCCGCCGGTTGCAAGTGCTTTTTCCGTATCTTTTACCATCTGTGCATCAAGTGTGTCGGGAACTTCCATTCTTCCTGCATCACGGTTACCTCCACGTTGCTTTGCTTGAACATCAGCCTGTACAAGAATAGGGTTTAGATCCAAGTCATCCAAGGCAGAATCCCCACGTGAGACTTGTGCAAGTAATTCTGTTCGACCTATTAACTCTGAAATATTCTTATACCCAAGGGAGGCAACGATCTCTCTTACCTCCTCAGCGATATGTGTAAACAATTGAACAACTTTTTCAGGCGTTCCCTCAAATTTTGCTCGTAAGTCTTCTCTTTGTGTACACACACCTACAGGACAGGTGTTTGCATGACACTGACGAACCATTACACATCCCATTGCAAGCAGTGAAGAAGTTCCAATACCATATTCATCTGCACCGAGAATTGCTGCCATGACCACGTCTCGGCCTGTTTTTAAACCACCATCAGTTCTTAACACAACGGTTTCTCTTAGCCCATTCATAGTTAGCACCTGATGTACCTCTGTAAGTCCCATTTCCCATGGCATACCGGCGTATTTTATTGAAGTTTGTGGACTTGCACCAGTTCCACCACCATGTCCTGAAATCAAGATTGTATCTGCTTTTGCTTTAGCTACTCCTGCTGCAATTGTTCCAATACCAGTAGACGCGACTAACTTAACACATACTTTTGCTTCAGGATTTATTTGTTTTAAATCATAAATCAGCTGGGCTAGGTCCTCTATGGAATATATATCATGGTGAGGTGGTGGTGAAATTAGAGTTACTCCAGGAGTAGAGTGACGCAATCTGGCTATAAGACTATCGACCTTTATTCCTGGAAGCTGTCCGCCTTCTCCGGGCTTAGCACCTTGCGCTATTTTAATCTCTATCTCTTTACAATTGTTGAGATATTCTGCTGTAACCCCAAATCTACCAGACGCAACCTGCTTAATCGCGCTAGATGGGTCATCCCCATTTTCGCGCAAAAGATATCTATCAGGATCTTCTCCCCCCTCCCCTGAATCAGATTTTGCACCAATCCGGTTCATTGCAATAGAAAGGGTTTCGTGCGCCTCTGGGCTCAATGCGCCTAGGCTTATACCCGGAGATACTAGACGCCTTCTTATATCGGTTATACTCTCAACTTTCTCTACAGAGATCGGTTGTTTTTTTGGAGTAAAATCTAATAAATCTCTTAAATTTATTGGTCCCTGCCGACTGACCATAGACACATATTTTTTCCAACTATCGTATGAACCGGTATTACAGGCGTGTTGCATAGCATGAATCACCTGGCCATCAAATGCATGAGCTTCACCAGACTTGCGATATTTGAACTGTCCTCCGACTGGTAGATAGGTAACTTCGTTCGAGAAAGCACGCTGGTGCATCTCTAAAACTCGGGTTTGAATTCCATTTAATCCAAGACCAGATATTCTGGACGACATTGAAGGAAAATAATCTACAACAAGGGACCGTGAGAGCCCAAGTGCCTCAAAATTATATCCACCTCTGTACGATGATAAAACAGATATCCCCATTTTGGACATGATTTTCAGCAATCCAGTTTCAATTGCTGTTTTGTAGTTATTTACTGCATCAACTAAAGCGAGTTTTTCAATAAGTCCCTTTTCTTTTCGTTCTTCTATAGCCCATTCTGCTCCATATGGATTCACTGTAGTAGCCCCAACCCCAATCAATACAGCAAAATGGTGTACATCTAAACATTCACCTGTCGCTACATTCACAGAAGCAAAAGTGCGCAATTGTTGACGTACTAGATGTGAATGCACTGCACCAACAGCTAATATCATAGGAATAGGTGCTTTAGATTCAGAAATTCGGCTATCAGAAAGCATTACATGCTCGCATCCACCACGAACAGCATTTTCAGCTAACTTTTGAATTTCTTCCAAAGCATTCTTAAGACTGTTCTCACCCCCATCTATATCAAAATGACAGTCAATAATAATAGCCTTTGATTCAAGATGTTCAATAAGATATGTCCATTCTGAATTTGTTAAAACGGGGGAATTAAGAAGCAAGTGGTCACATTGCTCTGCAGATTGATCTAATATGTTACCAAGATTGCCAAGACGAGTTCGCAACGTCATTACATGTCGTTCACGTAATGAGTCTATTGGAGGGTTGGTTACCTGTGAGAAATTCTGCCTAAAAAAATGATGCAATCCACGATAGTGAGATGATAACACAGCAAGGGGGGTATCATCACCCATGGAACCAACAGCTTCTTTACCAGTTTCAATCATTGGCTGAAGTATTAGCTCCATATCCTCTAAACTCCAACCAGCGAGCAACTGTCTGCGTCTAATAATGTCGGATGAAGGACGCTGTGGAGCCATCTCCTGCTTCTTAGCTAAAATCTCATCTAATTGTTGTGATTTTCCAACCCAACTATTCCAATCTGCACGCTTTGATAATTCAGCTTTAAGTTCTTTATCCTTAATTAGTTTACCTTCTGCTAAATTTACTCCTATCATCTCTCCGGGGCCAAGTCTTCCCAACTCCTGGATATCAGAAGGCGGAATAGAGACCATTCCGGTTTCTGAGCCGGCTAGGAGAAGTCCACCTTTTGTGATTGTGTATCTTAATGGACGTAAACCGTTTCTATCCATACCTCCAATAACCCAATTTCCCGAGAATGCTGCAATTGCTGCAGGTCCGTCCCATGGCTCCATCACTGCATTACAATAACCATATAAACCGGCTAATTCTGATGAAACATCTGGAGTTACTGCCTGCGGAATCATCATCGTTTTTACCATGGGAAGGTCACGCCCAGACTGCAAAAGAAGCTCAAACACGGAATCTAAAGCAGCAGAATCTGAACTTCCCTTTGCTATCACTGGTTTTAAGTCTTCTATATTATTTTCAAAGAATTCGCTTTCCATACGGTCTTCATGGCAAGACATCCAATTCATGTTTCCTCTAACAGTATTAATCTCACCGTTATGTGCAAGAACTCTGAACGGTTGAGCTAGCCTCCATGTTGGAAATGTATTGGTGGAATAACGTTGATGATAAACCGCAAAATCAGAAATAAATAGCTTATCGTCTAAGTCTGGATAAAATTCTGTAACTTGTTCAGCAAGAAACATACCTTTATAAATGATCGACCTAGAGGATAGTGAGCAAATATAAAAATCGTTTATTAATTCAGCAAGAACAGCTTTTTCTATTCTTCTCCGTATCAAAAAAAGCTCGCGCTCAGCTTCCTGCTCTGAGATTGAAGAAGGCATGGAAAACATAATTTGTTCTATTTCAGGGCGTGTAGCGTTGGCTTTTTCTCCTAGCGCCTTAATGTCCACAGGTACCTGGCGCCAACCATATATGTTATATTCCATCTTGAGAATTTCGCGCTCAACTATACAACGACAGGTTTCTTGTGCTCCCAAGTCTAGCCTTGGAAGAAATACCATCCCAACGGCAAGCCTTTCACCATTATCTTTATGTCCTGTTCTCGCAACGTGCTCCATGAAAAATTCTCGAGGAATTGCGATATGTATCCCAGCCCCATCTCCCGTCATTCCATCAGCATCAACAGCTCCTCTATGCCAAATTGCTCGAAGTGCGTTAATAGCTGCTTCTACTACTGCACGTGAGGGTATACCATTAATGGCTGCAACTAACCCTACGCCGCAATTATCATGTTCCCACGAAGGGTCATAGATACCAGCATCACGAAGTATTTCTTCATTGATCATTCTTTTACGGATATATTTACTTGCATCAAAACTCATCTGATTAACTTTCTAAAAATCGATATATGAGACCTTATTCAGCTGCCACAATTTTTTTCTGACTAGTGTTTGTAATAAATTTATCAATTTGCTCGGCTGCATCCCTTCCATCTCTCACTCCCCAGACCACAAGAGACGCTCCTCGAACAATGTCACCAGCGGCAAACACACCTTTGATAGATGTTTGCATCGTTTTCCAATTAATTGATAAAGTTCCCCATTTTGAAACCTCAAGAGCTGGCTGATTAAACATACTAGGTAAGTTTTCTGGGTCAAAGCCAAGTGCTTTTATAACTATATCTGCTGAAATATCAAATTCAGAGCCGGGCACCAAATTTGGCACTTGTCTTCCTGTTGAGTCAGGCTGACCTAAATGAATACGCTGAGCCCTAACAGAAGACACCTTACTTTCTCCTAAAAATTGGGTGGGAGCAGAAAGCCATTGAAAGTTCACACCTTCTTCCTCTGCGTTCTGAACTTCACGCTGAGAACCAGGCATATTGGCTCTGTCACGTCTGTAGAGACACGTAACAGATTTTGCATTTTGGCGGATAGCTGTTCGGACACAGTCCATAGCTGTATCACCACCTCCAACAACCACAACGTTTTTATTGGCAGCATTTAAAGTGCCTTCATTAAAAGATGGAACATCGTCACCCAATGATTTGCGATTTGAAGCAATAAGATAATCTAACGCAGGCACAACACCCTTTAATTCGCTGCCAACTAAATCAATGTCCCGTGCTTTATATACGCCTGTAGCAATTAACACCGCGTCATGTTTTTCTTGCAAATCTGTAAATGAAACATCGCGTCCAATTTCGCATTCAAGCTGGAAATAAACACCTCCTTGCTCGAGTAATTCATGTCTCCTAGTTACTATTTCTTTTTCGAGTTTAAAACCTGGAATACCATATATAAGAAGCCCCCCTACCCTATCATAACGATCATAAACAATTACCTGATAGCCTTTTCTGCGCAACAGATCAGCAGCAGCCAGTCCAGCCGGACCTGAACCTATAATTCCAACTGAATATTCCTTTTCAATTTTCGGCACAATGGGTTTTACCCAGCCGTTGTCAAATGCAGTTTCGGTAATATGCTTTTCAACTGCTCCTATTGTCACAGACTCAAACCCTTTTTCAATAACGCAATTACCCTCACACAACCTGTCCTGGGGGCAAATTCTGCCACAAATTTCTGGAAAAGTGTTTGTAACAGAAGATACTTCGTATGCCTCTTGCATCCTTCCTTCTGCGGTAAGCATCAACCAGTCAGGAATATTATTATGTAGTGGGCAATTTACCTGACAAAAAGGAACTCCGCATTGAGAGCATCTACCTGCTTGCTCCTCAACTTTATTTTTACTAAATTCAGCATAGATTTCATCAAAATCAAACTTACGTTTTTCTGCTTTTCTCTTTTGTGGCATTGCCTTTTTTGTATTGATAAATTTAAGCATTTTAGACGACATAGACGTCTCCCTAAACGTAACAGCAATTTCATTGGTCTTTATTTTTGGATGAGAATTCCTACTAGTTCTTCAAATAACCCAAATTAAAGACAGTACTTTTTCATAAACAAGTTTTATTTTACAAAGTAATTTCAAACCCAATGGGTCAATAAGGCTACCATATTTTATATAAAGTTTCAAGTTTTAAACGAAGCCTGAAGATTTTTTCTCTAAATAATGAATTATTTAGTCTCATTTCGGAACAAAATTTTTGATTTAGGAAAACCAATTTTACTCATTCACTTCTTTTATTTACATTTACTGTGAAAATACTAATATGGAAACTTGTGTTGGATATGTAGACAAGGCTTTGCATCAAATGGCGTTTTCTTTGTCTGATTTTTTTTACTATTTTCTTGTAGCCGTTGTGCAGGGCATCACAGAATTTCTGCCGGTATCATCCTCTGGTCACCTAGTTTTACTACCAGAGATTTTGGGAAATGCAGATCAGGGCTTATCTATCGATGTTGCAGCACATATTGGAACTTTGCTAGCCGTTATCATTTATGTTCGTTCTGAAATCTTTAAAATATACTTTGCCCTTCGAAATCTCATACTTGGAAAACTTTACTCACACTCAAATACCATTGTTGACAGACAATCTATCCTAATTTTCAATTTGATAATAATTGCCACCATACCTGTTATCATTGCCGGTTTCTTTGTTTCTCTTTACAAAATAGAGTTTCTAAGACTTGTTCAAACCGTAGCGATTGCAAATCTCATATTTGCCTTGTTTCTTTGGCATTCAGATAAAAACCATCAAAATAAGCAGGATTTGGGCCAAATGGGATTGAAAGAAGCTTTTTTTATAGGACTCGCACAAATGCTTGCAATAATCCCAGGGACATCGAGAAGTGGGGTTACCATAACGATGGCAAGGTATCTCGGGTTTGGAAGAATAGTTGCCGCCCGATTTTCTTTATTATTATCAATTCCAGTTATTATTGCTGCTGGGTTTTTGCAAACTCTAGAACTTTTAAAGAGCGAGAATGTATTTTTAATAAATACAGCTCTCATTGTTATAATTGCCTCATTTTCTGTAGCTTTGGCCGTAATTCATGCCATGATGAGTTGGCTTAGAAAGAGGGATTTCAGCTGGTTTGTTTATTATAGGCTTGCGCTGGGGTTCATAATTCTTTTTGTAATCTATTGATTTGAAGCAAAAATTCCACCTTGACGGTAGCAAGAAAGATAATATGGAACGTGAGCTTCGATTGGCTGCGGGGTGATCCCAAATGAGGATATATTGGGCATGTTTTCACTAACAACATTGTCTCTTTCTAACATTCTCAATTGGTCCAATGTTATTGGCGGGTTTGGTAAAATAGAGAACAAAGCTGCAGGGATTTGCATTGCAAAATTCGAGATTGGTATCAAAGCTCTTTTCTTGCCAATAGATCCAAGCGTATAGCTCAGCAACTCTTTAAAACTATACATTGATGGCCCCCCCAGCTCATATATCTGACCGTCAGTTTGGCTGTGACCTAAGCAAAAAAGGACAGAATCAGCAACATCTCCAACAAAAATCGGTTGGAACTTAGTTTTACCGCCTCCTATCAACGGTAAAGCTGGCGAAATCATCGCTATTTTTGCAAATCTATCAAAAAAACCATCGCCAGGACCAAAAACAATTGATGGGCGAAGGATAGTGCTACCGGGCGAAATACGAAGCAAGTTTCTCTCACCCTCCGCTTTGGTTTTTTGGTATTGGCTTTTGGATTCCAAATCAGCTCCAATTGCGGAAACATGCACGATTTTTTTTACATCCAACTTTTTGGCTATTTGCCCTAATCTTTGCGGTAACTCTGCTTGTGAATTTAGAAAATTTTGCTTGCCTGAAGGATGAAAAATACCAATTAAATTAACTACATAATCAGCGAACCGTATAGAATTTATAATATCCTCATCGACTAAGGCATCTCCCGACATCACAGTAACCTGACCAACATCACCCGCTGTCTTAAGATTTTTCGAGCGAACAGCATTACGAGTAAGTACATTTATCTTGGCGCCAGAAAGTGCTAGTTTTTTTACTAAAGCCCGACCAATAAACCCCGAACCTCCAATTATACTTACAGTTTTGTTACGTAATTGCATGATTACCCCTATTTATACATTTTTTTTCAATGGAAGATTTATAGCTTATATAAAAGTCCAGTGGTTCACACAAGAAAATCAATGCCCAATTCATAAAATAGATAAAGTTTCATTTTAAGTTATTATTCAAGTTGGATTGCTAACTAATATTTGCCCAGAATACAAAATTTTTCCGCTAATTTTTGGTATTACCAACATTTTCGTTCTGTTTTTTTTCAATCTTTAAAATTCACACATGATTATGTTCTAAATAGTTATAAACAACAAAGTTAAGCCTGCCATTTTTCACACGCAAAACCGAAATAATTTTTTCTAATTACTCTCACGAAAAACCTATAAAAAATTGATTTTTTAATTACTTTCTAAGCGTAGATTTTTATCCTATTAAATTTTGAACTTATAAATTTATAAATGTTATATTAAATTTTGTATTTGCTAAATTAAAATATTTGGATAGAAAAACTATATTTTTTAAGGATCATCTTTAATAATTCGCCTACTATTTATT
>JAAXKA010000203.1 GCA_012269555.1 Alphaproteobacteria bacterium | reverse complement strand
CAATGAGTTGGCCGGGCAATATAAGGCAACTTAAAAATTTAATTGAGCGCCTTTTAATTCTGGGTAACCCCTCAGATAAAATAAGTGTTGATGAGTTAGTTTCATCTGAAGTGAAATCTCAAGATAATAACCACAAAAGTAACTTAAATTCTCAACAATTATCCAATATGTCATTAAGAGAAGCTCGTGAAATATTTGAACGAGATTATCTTATTTTGCAAATAAATCGTTTTGGGGGAAATATATCAAAAACAGCTTCTTTCATTGAGATGGAGAGGAGCGCATTGCACAGAAAACTCAAGTCTTTAGGTATTACTTCTGGACAAAAAATTTGAGTACGAGAAGGTAATTTCATAATTAATTATTAATTAAAATGATTTTTTATGATTAGTGAGGAAAATATAAATGAAAGTGATCATTTGTGGTGCAGGTCAAGTAGGTTGGCAAATCGCGCGCCATCTTGCTAGTGAAAAAAATGATGTAACTATAGTAGATAGTGACCAGGATTTAGTTGAAAGAGCGACAGATACTCTAGACGTTAAAGGCGTAAGCGGATTTGCTTCATACCCAAATGTTTTAAGTGATGGAGGTGCTGAGGACGCTGATATGATTATCGCTGCGACCCACTCCGATGAAGTAAACATGGTTACTTGTCAGGTAGCACATTCAATATTTAACATACCAAGAAAAATTGCTAGATTGCGCAGCCAATCATATTTAGATGCAATTTATGCTGATTTATATCGAAGAGACCATCTGCCAATAGATGTTGTTATCAGTCCTGAATTGGAAGTAGCCGAGGCTGCTTTAAAAAGATTATCTTTTCCTAATGCATTTGAGTCTGAAAATTTTTTGAATAATCAGGCTCAACTATTAGGCCTTCATATAGAAGAAAATTGTCCTGTTATTAATACTCCATTGAGGCAATTAAACGATTTATTCTCTACTCTACGGGTTATAGTAGTTGGAGTCCGAAGACAGGGAATACTTTTTGCTCCAAGTGCGGGTGATCAGATTTTTTGTTCTGATGAAGTTTATCTGATGTGTCACACAATTGATGCAAAAAGAACTATGGATGTTTTTGGTAAGTCTCAAGGCGAACAAAATCGAGTTATATTGATTGGCGGAGGTAATGTGGGGTTGCGAATTGCTAAAACACTGGAGAGAAGCGAAAATCGAATTCGTGCAAAAGTTATCGAAAAAGATAGATCTAGAGCAGAATTTTCCGCCGGTTCTTTAGAAAGAACTATCGTGCTTCATGGTGATGGTTTGGATTCTGCTCTGTTGGAAGAGGCAAATGTGTCAACAGCTGATGCTATCCTGGCTGTAACCGATGACGATAAAACAAACATGCTTGCTGCGGTGAGGGCAAAATCAAAAGGATGTAATAAGGCAATTGCGCTTATTAATGATCCAACTATGGCTGCATTAATGGAACCTCTTGGTATTGACGCTTATATTAATCCCAGGGCGACAACAGTAAGCTCAATTTTGAAGCACATTCGACATGGTAAGGTTAAAAATGTTTACTCGATCGGAGATGCCGAAGCTGAAATTATAGAGGCGCAAGTTTTGTCTACGTCGCTAATTGCTGGGAAACGTATAGGTGACATCGACTTTCCTGAAGGCGTTATAGTAGGGGGTATTTTAAAGGATAATGAAATGCTTAAGCCAGATAGTAATTCAAAAATCGAAGAGGGAGATGTAGTTGCTTTATTTGTGCTTTCTAAAGATATTGCTGAAGTTGAAAGACTTCTTCAAGTGACAATAGATTATTTTTAGTATAAAATTTGCTGTTATTTTATGACGCCTATTTATACATTAAGAAAAAGCTTTACTAGTTTACCTCTGGTTTTTCTCGTATTTTCAGTAGCATGTGGTTTGATGTTTACTCTTGCTATATATGCGGTTTTTATTGAAAATTTTAGAGAAGCAAGGGTTTTCTTTTATACATGTTTGACAGGTTTTTTAATATTCGTTCTAGTAAACTTAGCAACCTCTAATCGGAATTTAAAAGAGAATGGCACAACACAAATTATTTCTCTTATCCTTTTGTTTTTATTGTTACCTTTATTTTTAGCAATCCCAAATTGGATTATCTTACAGAATGTTAGTTTTACTGATGTCTATTTTGACATGGTGAGTGCTTTTACAACCACAGGCTTACCAGTTTTTAATGATAACTTTTTATCAAAGCCTTTGCATCTTTGGAGAGCGTTAATTGCTTGGTTTGGTGGCTGTTTAATTTGGATTGCAGCTTTTGTAATTCTTTTACCAGCAAGTCGTGGAGGTTTTGATGATTTTTCAAGTAAAAAAGTCAATCCTAGGTCTAACAGGAACTTGACACTAAATGAAAGATCCGAAACGTTGATAAAGGTTAGTCAAAAGCTAATACCGATATATATTTCTCTTACTATTGTTTTGTGGTGTGCCCTTACTAGCCTTGGAACAGATGGCTATACAAGCTTAATAAGAGCTTTATCCATACTTTCCACATCTGGAATTTCAGGTCCTGAGAAATTTGAAACGGATGGAGCA
>JAAXKA010000064.1 GCA_012269555.1 Alphaproteobacteria bacterium | reverse complement strand
GCATTGCGGCATGCGCAGGTGTAGTTATTGGAAATGGCGCTATTGACTTTTACATGGGAGATGAGGAAGCCTTCGATGTTGCAGCAGACATTGCTTACACTGCTTACTTGTCAATAGTTTTTGAGGGGCAATACTCACAGGATGATATACAAATCGCTGACCAAATACTTGCCATTAATTTAGATAAAATTATTGCCGCTTACAATAGCGAGACCTTTGATGATGTTATGTATGAAGAAGTAGTTAGATGTTACAGGGTTTTGTCTTCACAATTAATAGCGAGCGGTCAGACTATCATTGATAATTATCAAAATTGGGACCAGGTAAAACAATCATCTTTAACCACTATAAAAAGAGTTTTAAATGCTAGTTAACAAATAGCAGCAGAGTTTCAATCTTTTCGATTACGACTGAATAAAAAAAATTAGTGAAAACGAGTACTTATTGATAATATCAGACAAGAGTTTTAATTTTTAGTAACGAATTTTTATCATAGTCTTGTTATAATTGTTCGTTTATAACAATTTAATGATACAATTTAAAAGAAGGGTTACAGATGATATCAGAACAGGATGTGGCTGTTGTAACCATTAGCAATTGATATAAATTTAGGCGCCTGTAGCTCAGCTGGATAGAGCACTAGACTTCGAATCTAGGGGTCAGGGGTTCGAATCCTCTCGGGCGCGCCATCAATTTAATTCATAAAATTTTCTACTACTTCACAAAAAATTTTAGACTAGTCGATTATCGGCAACAATAAATAAGGTGATTGCTTATCTGAGAAATGCAGTGATACTTTTTTCCCGAAAACATCAAGTGGTCTGTCATCGGAGTCGTTATGTAAAAACGGGCCACAACCCGAAAATTTATTCATATTAGGAAGTGTACTGCCTCCACCAGATTGATTTACGTAATCTTTTCCTCTAACTGTAAGTGCTATTCTATAATTTTTAGGTATTACTATTGAGGTTGGCCAAATCTCAATATCTAACTCATAGGTTTTTTGAGGCTCTAACGGCTGAATTTCATCATGTGTATAATAGGGCCTGTAAGGTTTGCTCATATCTGGGTCTAGTTTTCTATGAGACGCACGCAGCCATCCTTGCCCTACAGGGGTATTTGGATCTAATGCACCCTTGAAAGTAATTTCTTTGAAATCTTCGGAGAACACTCTCACGACTAAAAATAAATCAGCATCCGAAGACTCAGATGAAATAAATAATTTTGATGCCATTGGGCCTGTTATTTCTGTTTCACCAGATAATGGCTGACTTACAAAAGTAATACCTTCTCCAAAACCCTCATATTCAATTTTGGTTTCTTCAAATGCTTGTTCTTCTGAAGAAAGCGAACCAGTTGGTGTTAGATAGAACTTGGTCCAATTTGTTCGCTTTAATGGCCATTCATTCTCTTTCCTTTCGACAAATTTATTGCCAGGATACCTTACCTGCAAAGTAACTCTAGGCTCATTTCTCCAATTATTATCTTCCCCTTTAAGGTAATACCCAAAAAACCGCTTCTGAATATTTACACCATAATCTGTATAAAACTCTGTCCAATGCTCCAATCCATGAACTTCGAGCCATTTCTCAGTAGAAGCAATTTTGTTAAAACCTTCAAAATTACCTCGAGAATGAAGTGATTGCCCCCCCCAATTTGCTGCAGATAAAACAGGCACAGTAATTTTTGAAAAATCTGGTATTCTTTCCTGCCAATATTGGTCTGTAACTAATTTATTGCTGAGCATATCTCTATTCATATTAGTACGATTATAGCCAAGCTCTTCATTTGATAGAGTGAGCGGACCTGATACATAGTCACCATTAATCCGAGCTTTATATCCGTTCACACCTAAGCCATTTTGTCTTGGAATGCATCGCCCTTTATACCAATTGCCACCATATGTACAATATATACCACCATGATAAGCCCATTCTCTAAATAGGTCATGTGCTCCCTCCCAAATGCACATTGCGGCAAGGTTAGGCGGCTGTAATTCAGCAACTTGCCACTGGTTAATTGCATAATAGGAAATTCCGTTTAAACCAATTTTTCCATTTGACCACTCTTGCTGGGCAGCCCATTCAATACAGTTATAAAAATCCTTAGTTTCACGTGGTGAAAATGGGTCTAAATAACCAGGTGAGCGTCCTGCACCCCTCGAATCTATTCGCACACAAACGTAACCGTCAGGAACCCATCTTTCAGGATCTACAACTTCCCAATTCTGATATTTGCAAGAAGAATTAGCCATAACTTCTGGAAATTTATCTACCATGATATCCCATTGAGGCTTATAACCATCTCTAAAGTCGAGCCATTTACCATAAACCCCATAAGTCATGATTACTGGATATTTGCCAACTTTTTCAGGACAAAAAATATCTGCTCTTAAAATGAGACCGTCATCCATTTCAATAGGATGATCCCAGTAAATTTTCATACCATCATTAAAAGTAATTTTTGTCATTAGATTAAATAACCTCGGCAATTATTGAATTCTTTAACTGTTGTATACAAAGCAATAAAAGTCAAATTCAATAGCTTGCTTGTCTAATAACCTTAGGTTCTTTTTTTAACTATTTGACACTATTTTTTAATTTTGCTCAGATTAAACTATTGGAATTAATTAAGGGGAAAGCCATGCAACGCGTTTCTAATTTAGAGAAAGAAGACTACACAACGTCAGAAAAAGAAATCTTTGACGCAGCAGAACAGTTTTTGGGCAGGACATCAAACCTAATGAAAATTCTAATTACACATACGCCGGAGATTGCCCGGTGGTGGTTAGGATTCCTTGTGTCTATTCGTCAAGATGGTCTTGGGTCTAGCTCTAATGTAAAGTTACGTGGACTAGCCTGCGTAAAAACTTCTATGACAAATGAATGTAACTATTGCACATCTCATACAAGAATTTATGCAAAAGGCATTGGTCTTAGTGATGAACAAATTATAGCATTATCAACAGATGATTATAAGACATCCTCTTTATTTACAATTCGAGAAAAATTGGCTCTTGAGTGGGCAGAAGCTGTTACTCTCAATCAATCTCGTGATAACCAAGAGCTTGCGGATAGAATGAAATCTGAGTTTTCAGATAGGGAAATTATAGAAATTACACTCGCCTCTGGTTTGTTCAATCTTGGTAATAGATTAAATGACTCTTTTGTATCTGAACTAGAGAGTGAAACATATAACAAAAAACAATGGGATGCAGTTGGAAAGTTGTCTATTGAAGCATTGGAGGATTTTGCTTCTAAATTTCCCAATCAAAAATTTCGAAATGTTGAGTAAAGTTATAAGTGAGAAAAACCATAAAAAATATCTCTTTTATTTTTCTTTTAATTTGTGTAACCAGTATCTTTTGTCATCCCAGTCAAGCTAGAGAGATTTCTGGAACCAAAGGCAGCAAGATTTTTGGTGAAATAATATCAACGTTTAACCAGCCTTGGGCCATATCTTTCATAAATAGCAATACCATGCTTGTTACAACAAAAGGCGGAATGTTATGGCTTGTGGATTCTTCTGGGTTTAAAAAATCAATTGCAAATATTCCTAAAGTATCAGTTGGTGGTCAAGGTGGTTTAGGGGATGTGATTATTCACCCAGATTTTGCTTCTAATAATCTTATTTATCTATCTTATGTCTCATCGGATGACTTTGGGGTTTCAAAATTTGCCAAAGTTATTAGGGCAAAGTTAGAAATTACGGACGAACCTTACTTAACTGATGTAATTGATATATGGCTACAAACTCCAGCAACTATCGGCAATGGTCACTTCTCTCACAGAATGGTCTTTGGACCTTCCGGTTCTGACTATGAATTAGATTTATTTATAAGTTCTGGTGATAGACAAAAAATGACTCCTGCCCAAAACTGGAATAGCGACTTGGGCAAAATTATAAGACTAAAAGAAGACGGAGCAATACCAAAGGATAACCCTTTTCAAGATAATGGTAATCGCGCAAAATCCTTTTGGACAATGGGACATAGGAATGCTCTTGGTCTTGCTTTTGATAGTAACGACCAACTTTGGTCTACTGAGATGGGGCCAAAGAACGGTGATGAGCTTAATTTAATTCAAAAAGGTAAGAATTATGGTTGGCCAGTCGTATCTGAAGGAAGCCACTACAGTGGTATACCCATTCCCCCTCACGAAACACGCCCTGAATTTCAAGCTCCAATGGTATTTTGGAACCCGACAATTGCTCCCTCTGGTTTAGATTTTTATGAAGGAGATGAATTTCCATCTTGGCAAGGTAACGCGCTAATAGGTGGTTTGAGAAGTAGAGCGCTTATTAGAGTAGCGTTTGATGAAGATGGTCCAAAAGAAAAAGAGAGATTTCATTGGTCAAAAAGAGTTCGTGATGTAGAGGTGTGCCAGAAGGGTTTTATCTGGGTAATAGAAGATGGAAATGATGCAAAATTAATAAAATTCACTAATTCTTCAAAAAGCTAATCGGTTTTTTCTTCAATAACTAAAGTTTTAATCATTTTAATAAGGTATTTTCTTATCTCTAAATCATTTTGCGATAAGGCTGATGTAATCGGGTCCCCCCAAACAGGTTGAGGCCATTTTGCATCATCCTTATGGCGTGCAATAACGTGTAAGTGAAATTGAGATACAATATTCCCGATAGAGGCAATGTTTATTTTATCCGCATTTTGTGTTTGACTCAAAAACTGACTGAGTTTCCTTGTATAAATAAGCAGATTTTTTTCTACCTTTATTGGTAGATCATGCCAGTCTTTTAATTCAGAAATTGTTGGAACAAGAATATACCAGAAATAGCGAGAATCATTAAATACTCTAATTTGAATATCCTCAAAAATGTCAATCAAAAAACTATTATCTTCCAACCTCTGATCTAATTTGAATTTAGACAAAAATACTCTCCTTTTTGTTTTATTCTGCCAAAATAGTCATTATACCTCA
Organism: Alphaproteobacteria bacterium; assembly: GCA_012269555.1. Lineage (GTDB taxonomy): Bacteria > Pseudomonadota > Alphaproteobacteria > Puniceispirillales > Puniceispirillaceae > UBA5951. The sequence continues at coordinate 28,604 of JAAXKA010000064.1, read as the reverse complement.
TGCAACTCCACTTAATTCTGCTATTCTCTCTTTTCAGTATCCTAGACAAATATTTGGACTAGATACAATATAGCGTTTATTTATTAAGTTAAGAGGCGGATATGCTCAAAAAATTCACAAAGAACATAATTTTAGAGTGGTTTGGGGTTCTAACAGCTATTTTGTATTCCATGTTGATTGCGCTTAATATCGGAGCGGAATTTCTTGGTTTTACGTTATTATTAATTTCAGCTATTTCAATTGCTATCTGGGCATATCGCAATAATTTTAAAGGGATATTAGTATTACAAATTTTTTACGCCTCTGCAGGGCTTGTCGGCATGTTAAGATGGTTTTAAGCAAACAAAACTATTTTAAGTATTAAAATTCCAAATAGGATTTTCTTTTTTATGGTATAATTTGAGTGCTGGTTAATTTTGTTTGATAGAGAATAGTATGTCACTTAAATCTTTTTTTTATGACAGATTGTTACTAATAGGTGTTTTGGTGACTGCTGCTTTAATTCTCTGGTGGTTGACTGATGATATAATTGTAGCGCTGGTATGTCTTTTTTCATTAATTGTGATTTCTTTCATTGCAAGATTATATCAGCCCTGGAATGAAGAAAAAGTAATTGAAGAATTAAACATTCAAAATAAAAAAAAACCAAAAAAGCCTTTTTCACAGGACCGATAATGCATCATTTTCTGCTTATGACAAAATTTTTTTTGGTAACCATGATATTTTTTTTCCCAGTCATAAAATACCTAGAAGCAGAGACTAAGACAGCCGAGATTTGGAATGGTGTTTGGTTTACATGCGAATTTTCTCAGCGCACAAGAGCGCCTGATGACAAATGCAATATGTTTGATAATGAAGGTTTTAGAGTCAACAATGGCATATTTACCTATCTTGAAATGATAAATTCTGCGGAAGAAAACTGTCGCGGCAACAAAAAAGGGCATTGCTTTGACAGCAATATGAATAGGATTTTTGTGAAAGAATCTCCCATTGGAAAGATTGATATTGGACCGGATTACTTAATTGTTAAATATCTAGGATGCAAACAACGCTTTTCGTTTAAAAGAGCAGAGAACTACTATGCTGTTATTCCAGATAAAAAAAATTGCTTTTGGGCATCAAAGCGACATTTTTATGTTGCACGTTATTTAGGAGAATTGTCTGTTAAGGATTAAGTTTATTTTCAACAAAATAACCGTCATATACTCACAGGTCTAAAAGAGAGTGCGTTTGAGGGTGAAATAAATCTTCAGCTTGCACAGACTTAACAGCAATACCATCCATTACAGCATATCGTATCAGGGCAGTTATTTCTTCATGATTAGCAGATAGACCGTATGGCCAAGGATTGCCTCCCATTAAATTAGTGAACTCTTTTTGAAGCTCATGTACCCATGGTAGCGAAACACGGAGCACGTTTCCTAGTGATAACTCATGTAAGCTAAATTCTTTTGCTTTCACAAATAATTGAAACAGGTGTTCTGGTAAATCAGGGTAGTTTGATAGGAGCGTTTTCTTGACTGCTAGACAGTGCATTATTGGGAAAAAACCTGTTCTTCTGCAATAATCGCGCTCTGCTGCACCTACATTATCATACATGCGTATCACTGGTGTGTCTGGGTCTAGTAAGCTATTGGGCTCCCTTGGAGAGAAAATCGCATCAATTTCGCCTTCACGGATCAGCTTATCAAGGTAATCATCTTTCTTAATTGATTGTACATTCATATGCTCTGGAAGCGTAATTTTCATTCGCTCACCAGGACCCGGGCTGTTTAATGCGCCTACCTTCCATGATATCTCATCACTTTTTACTCCATACTCATCAGCCATCATCCCACGCAACCAAATACCTGCGGTCTGCTGAAATTCTGGCACACCAACGCGCATTCCCTTTAAATCTGCAAGAGAATTTATGCCTCTGTCGGAACGAATAAAAATCCCAGAATGCCTAAACGACCGAGATGGAAAAACAGGAATACCAATATATTCGGTATCCCCTCTTGCAGTCTTTGTAATATGGCTTCCCATCGATAATTCTGTGATATCATATCTTGCTTCTTGTAACGCAATTCTAAAAAGTTCTTCAGGTTCCCCAAAATGAAAATCAAATTCATATTTATTTGATTTTACATCTCCGTTTGATATGGGACGGCTTCTATCGGTAGCCACACAAGCGATTGAAAATTTCATAAGTCTCTTTCTTAATTACAAGTAAAATTTACCTTTTAGCCCATACCATAAAAACCATGCTGTGAATGTTGCAACTAACACAATACTAAAAATTATCATGAAACTGACCTTTAGACCAAAAAATACTAAAAAATACCCTATAAGTGGGTAAGTAATCAACCAACAGGCATGTGAAAGACTAAATTGTGCACCAAAAATGACTGTTCTATCTTTTATATCTGTTTCTTCTCTTAAGATTTGGCCCATTGGCACCAAGATAAAACTTGATAAAAATCCAAAAGATGCCCATGAAATTAGAAGCGCTTCATAAGATTGAATGAACGAAGAGCCTAGGCTAAGTAATGAGGTTAAAAATGCCCCTGCTAGCATGATGAGTTTATAATTTGAGATAGCACTTATTATAAAAACTATCATAGCAGAGAACGCAGCACCAATTCCATAATAAAGCATTGCTAAAACAAGTTTACTTTCAGATAGTCCAAAAATTCCCTGAATGATTGTGACACTATTTACAAGTATCATTGCACCAGATGTAGCAATGACCATATTTAAACTTAATATTGCGAGCAAATTTCGGTTTCTAAGAAATAAAACAATACCACTGATAGCCTTTTTCCAAATGGGTGTGAACTCCATTTTTTTTACATGTATTTCTGGAAATTTAGTAACCAATATAAGTAATGCGGAGAATAAAAAACAAATTGTATTTCCTATGAAAAACCATGAATAATTCATGAATGAAAGCATCAATATAGCAAAAGTGGGGCTTAAAATATTTTCCAGATTATAAGCCACTCTGGATAAGGAGGAACCCCTTACAAATAAACTGTCCTCTTTTAAAATCTCTGAAGTTACTGACTGGTAAATAGGAGTAAACCCAGCAGATAATGCATGAAGGCAAAAAATAATTAAATAAATTTGCCATATAGAGTTAACAAAAAACAATAGAATTACGGCGCATGCACGCATTAGATCAAATACAATGAGATAAAGTTTTTTATAATTATTCCCAATTAGACCTGTAATGAGTGGGGAAATAAAAACATATGCTATCATCTTTATAGCCAGCGCTGTACCCAGCACGATACCTGCTTGATTTCCAGCAAGCTCAAATGCAAGCAATGCCAATGCGATTGTCGTCAGTCCCGTCCCAATCAAGGCAATAATTTGCGCAGCAAATAAAGTCCTAAATGCTGGTATGTAAAATAGCTCAAACATATAAAAAATATTTGTTATCTTGCTATTGATTTTGCAACAGCACGCTTCGCCAACTCTACGATTAAATGTGCTCTATAATCTGCCTCAGCATGTATATCACTCATTAGCCCATCAGCAGAAATATTAATTTCAGATAAAGATTCTGGCAGAAACTTCGCAGATAAAGCCGTTTCTATCTGCTGGCATCTGAATACACCTTCTTCTCCCGCGCCCGTAACAGCAACTCTTACCTCAGAGTCAAACTTTGCTACAAAAATACCAACAATAGCATATCGTGATGCTGGATTAGGAAATTTTTCATAGGCCGCTCTTTCTGGTTTAGGTAAACTGACTGAAGTAATTATTTCATCCTCTTCTAGAGCAGTTTCAAATAAATCAACAAAGAAGTTTTCTGCTTTTATATCACGTTTAGTAGTATGAATTGTGCCTGACATAGCTAATATGGCAGCTGGATAGCATGCAGATGGGTCATTGTTCGCAAGAGACCCGCCGATGGTTCCACGATTGCGAACCTGTCTGTCACCAATATGAGATGCAAGTTGCGCGATAGCAGGGTTCTCAGTCTTTACAAGAGCAGAGTTCGATACATCAAAATGAGTTACCATCGCGCCAATATTCAACAACCCTTCTCGTAAAACAATTTTATCGAGCCCACATTTTTCTAGGCCAATTAAATTGTCAATGCGCGCTAAACGCTGTTTTAATGTTGGCAGTAACGTCATGCCACCTGAAATCACTTTGTTATCTTCTGACTCAGAGAGAAGGCTCTCTGCCTCCTTAATAGACCCTGGCTTAAGGTAGTTAAATGAATACATATTTAATTCCTATTGTTGTACATCGATTTTTATTACCTATTTGTTAAATTATTCTCATTTTTTGCTGCTTCTTGAATTGATTTAACAATATTTTGGTAACCTGTACATCTACACAAATTACCCTCAAGCCCTTGCCTAATTTCCTGCTCAGTTATATCAGGTTTTCCCTTTATCAGTTCAATTGCACTCATGATCATGCCAGGAGTGCAAAACCCACATTGTAATCCATGGTTTTCATGAAATGCTCTCTGCATAGGATGCAACACATCTCCATCTGCAAGACCTTCAATTGTTAAAACATCACAACCGTCAGCCTGAACGGCTAACATTGTACAAGATTTTATGGACTTTCCATCTAAATGAATCACACATGCACCACATTGACTTGTATCACACCCAATATGTGTCCCCGTAAGTTTAAGCTTTTCTCTTATGAAGTCAGCAAGCAATACATGGTCAAACACATCCTGCGTATACTTTTTCCCATTAACTGTGAGTGTAACCTCTGTCACGTTATTTTCTCCATAAATTTTATTTCTTTACCCATAATTGCATATAACAAACAAGTTAAATAACTTGGCTCTATTAAGAAAGAATAATATTTTCCTTGTAAAAAAAAATACCGTAAGTATTTATACCGGATAAGTTATTATTTTTTAAAATAGTACGCCATAGAGAAAATGATATTTTGACTAATGATATTTCTAAATTAGGTAGACCTTCTTCTATCATAAATGCTGTGCAAAAGGTTTGGTATGATAGTCTAGCTGCATTATCTGAATTGTCTAAATTTGAGCGAATCTGGCGCATTTTTTGGATATTAGGGCCTTTTATTTTACTCATAGAGAGGAGTCCCGCGGATGCTTGGATATCACTTATCTGTATAGGATTTATTGTCCGCACAATTAAATTAAAACAGACTAAATTCTTAAGCATATTTTGGGTACGAGCAGCGTTTGTTTTTTGGTTAGTGTGTCTGATATCAGCTGCTTTTTCTAAAATACCTTTTTATGCATTAACTGAGGCCTTTGTTTGGTTTCGCTTTCCATTATTTGCAATGGCATGCGTTTTTTGGCTTGGCACTGATAAAAGGCTTATATACGCAATGCTATCCACGACAGCTATCGCAATGCTTGTGATGTGTGTTATTTTAGCTGCCGAGCTATATTTTGTTGGTCAAGTGAACCAACGTCTTAGTTGGCCTTATGGCGACCTTACGTCTGGAAACTATCTCGCGAAAGTCGGCCTACCTGCATTTTTAGTAATGGTAGCACTCGCAGTTTCAGCACGCCACAATATTGCCAGTGTAGCAGCATTAGTATCCCTAATAACATTGATATTTAGCGTTTTAACCGGTGAACGAATAAATTTTATTTTGCGTGCCTGCGCGGGAATGCTAGCTGGTTTAATGTGGCGTCCAAAATGGAACAGATATTTAATTCTTATCGCAGTTGAAGTTACAGCAGTAATTTTTTTATTCCACAACAGACCTGAAATGGCCGACCGATTTTTGACCACTTTTGTTGATCAATTACCTATTCATGCTGATAGCCCATATTATCGTTCAATGATGCCTGGAATTGTAGCGTTCCAACAAGCTCCAATATTAGGTGTTGGCACAGCAGCATTTAGAGAATTATGCCCAGAAATAATTTCGGATAGACAAGAATTAGACTGTCATCCCCATCCACATAATTTTTATATTCAGATGGCAGGAGAAACTGGTATAATCGGTCTTATAACTGGCACAACATTCTTCATTTCAATTATATTTTTTTGCTATGTAGCCAGAAAACGAAATCCCGATAATGTTTTTGTTGCGGTTGCATTTATTATTCCTCTTAGCTTATTTTGGCCCATAGCATCCTCTAGTGACTTATTTGGCCAATGGAACAATTGCTTTATGTGGAGCGCTATATCTTTATCATTATGCTCATCTAACATTGAACCAGAAAAAGCTAAAAGTAAAAAAGACATATTAAATGATACTCGTAACAGAAATTAATCTATTAGCATGTTTATACGGATTTTTATCCGTTTTAGTTACATGTTTCATCATTTTGACTAGTAAAAAGTGGCATTTAAAGTATTCAAGTGATTCAAATGTTGGCCCACAGAAAATACATAAGGATCCGGTCCCACGAATTGGTGGTTTCTCATTATTAGCCGGTTTCGTTACGGCAATTTTGTTTGAGATTCCATTTGCTGCCGGCTTTCTCATTGGTGGCCTACCAGTATTTTTAACAGGTATCACAGAAGATATTTCAAATAAAATTCCACCGCTCTTTAGACTTAGCGCAAGTATTATTAGCGCTGTAATACTAGTATGGATATTTTCTCTGCAATTAACAGCCAATGGCATACCACTACTAAATAGTTTGTTTAGCATTAAATTTATTGCCCTTATAATTACAATACTTTCAATTGCATTAATGGCTCAATCTATAAATATAATTGACGGATTAAACGGATTATCAATTGGGGCTACTTTAATTATGATTGCCTCCATCGGTATCATTGCTTTTAACAATGGAGATTCTGAACTTACGCAATTTAGTTGGTTCTTCTTTACATGCTTATTAGGATTATTTATTTTCAATTTTCCACGAGGGTTTCTTTTTGTTGGAGATGGTGGCGCATATTTATTAGGATGCATTATCGCAGTCATGGCTATTTTGTTAGCCGAGAGAAATTATAATGTGTCTTCGTTCGCGAGCCTGCTTATTGTTAGTTACCCCATTTATGAAACAGTTCGCTCTTTTATTCGGCGAACTCTCGATAAGAATACTAACTTTTCAATTGCAGATGACAGGCACTTACATAATTTTATACATAAGTTTGTTTCAAAATTAATAGACTTAGACGACACCAATCAAAATAAAATATGGATACCTAATGCAATAGCTGGAGCTAGCTGTTGTGTTTTACCTGCAATAACCGGCATGGTTGCAATAATTTTTCAGGCCAATATGCCTATACTTGTATCATGTCTTTTTGTTACACTCATCTTATATGAAATATGCTTATTTTTATTAAAGAGAGTATGATTAATGATCATCATTTATGACATCTAGAACAATCTTGCCTGTATGTTCACCTTTTTCTAGGCATTTATGGGCTTCTGCCGCTTGAAAGATAGAAAACCTCTGATAAATTGGGATTTTTATCTTTCCCTGTGTAAATAGAGGCCATACATGTTTATAGAGCTGTTGGGCTATTTCAGCTTTATATTCTATTGAGGCTGGACGCAAAGCGGAACCAGTTATAGTTAGGTTCTTAAACATAACTTTTGCTAGATTTAATTCTCCATTTACACCATTTTGAAAAGCAATTTGAATTAATCTACCGTACTGTGACAAACAGGAGATATTTTTATTTACGTATTCCCCACCTATGATATCTAATATTACATTTACCCCATTTTTTTTTGTAAATTTACTAATTTCAGTAACAAAATCTTGGCTTTTATAATTTATAGCAAATTTGGCTCCAAGCTGATAACATGAACGTATTTTTTCGTCTGAACCTGCTGTGGCTATAACTTCTGCTCCAAATAAATTTGCGAGTTGAATAGCAGTCGTTCCTATGCCACTTGCACCACCGTGAATTAAACATTTTTCTCCAGCAACTAAATTTGCACTCATAAAAAGATTAGACCATACGGTAAAAAAAGTCTCTGGGATGCATGAGGCATCTGCTATTGAGATCCCGTCTGGAATTGGCAAAATTTGAGAGGCGGGTGCGCAACAATATTCAGCATATCCTCCACCTGTTAAGAGCGCACATACTTTATCACCTACATTATATCCTCTAACATCATGTCCCACTCGTGTAATAATCCCCGACACCTCAAGGCCTGGAATTTCACTTGCGCCCTCAGGTGGCTTATAATTTCCTTGTCTCTGAACGATGTCTGGTCTATTTACTCCGGCAGCAACAACCTTAATTAAAACCTCAAATGATTTCGGTTCTGGTATCTCTGCTTCTCTTAAAACTAAAACTTCTGGCCCACCCGGCTCACTAATTTCAACTTGCTTCATCATGACCTATGTTCCTGCTTCTTTGTTGTAATTACACCAAGTTCTTCGTATTTTAGCTATATTTTTATGTTTTTCTGAGCTAGTTTATTGTGGTTTCGAATGAATTACTGTTTTTTGATTTATTTGTCATTAGTAGTATTTATATTTAATGGGTCTTTAAAGGGGAGAAAATAGTTACATGAGGGATGTAGTTATCATTGATGGTGTTCGCACAGCAATTGGAAAAATGGGGGGCTCCTTATCATCTGTACGTCCCGATGATTTGCTGGCACATGCCTATAAAGGCCTTATTAAAAAAACTGGACTTGATCCATCCATGCTTACAGAAGTATTTTCGGGTTGCGGAAATCAAGGTGGAGAAGATAATAGAGATGTTGCGCGCATGGCCGCTCTTCTGTCCGGCATGCCAAAAGAGGTCCCAGGAGTGACTATAAATAGAAATTGCTCTTCCGCGTTAGATGCTGTGAATATTGCTGCAAAAACCATCGCTTGTGGCGAAGGTGAATTTACAATCGGCTCAGGTGTAGAGTCAATGAGTAGAGCTCCATGGTCATTCTTGAAGCCAGAACGGGTACCCACCACTAAACCGCCAAAAATCTGGGATACTACAGTAGGCTGGCGATTTAATAACCCAGCATTAGATGCACTTTACCCAATTATAAGCCTTGGAGAGGGAGCAGAAGTTATCGCGGAAGAGATGCAAATCAGCCGAGAAGAACAAGATGCGTTTGCACTTGAAAGTCATCGAAGGGCGATAAATGCAATAAATTCTGGGAGGTTCGAGAAAGAGATTTGCGCAATACCCGTAAAACAAAGACGCGGCGATGCTGTTTTAGTAGATATAGATGAGCATCCTCGTTATAATAAAACTGAAAAAGGATATGAGCTGGCTATCGATATGGCGGGGCTTGCAAAATTACCTGCTGCCTTCAAAAAAGATGGCACTGTAACTGCTGGCAACTCTAGTGGTATAAATGACGGGGCAGCTGCTTTGTTACTAGCCAACCAAGAGGCTGCACTCAATCACGGATACAAACCAAAGTTGAAATGGCTTGGATCAGCTAGTGCTGGAACAGCACCAAGTCATTTTGGATATGGGCCCGTACCTGCAACGCAGAAATTGCTTAAGAGATTTGGCCTAAGCGTGGATGATATTGGTCTATTTGAACTAAACGAAGCCTTCGCAGCTCAAGCAATTGGTTGTATAAAAAAATTAGACTTGGACCCACAGAAAACAAATGTAAACGGTGGTGCCATTGCCCTTGGTCACCCAACAGGATGTTCTGGCGCTAGAATTCTCGTATCTTTAATGCATGAAATGGAAAGACGCGCTTCCGATATGCCAAAAGATAAGCCATTTTATGGGCTCGCAACATTATGTGTAGGCGTGGGAATGGGCTCCTCCACGTTAGTTGAATGGATAGGTGAAAGATGATCAAAAGACCGTTAGAGGGAATTAGGGTAATAGGACTAGAACAATATATGGCTGGTCCGTACTGTACTATGTTACTCGCTGATGCTGGTGCCGAGGTTATAAAAATTGAACGCCCTAAAATAGGAGATCCTAGACGTTCTATGCCACCTTTCATCGAAAAAGATGGTGTTAAAAAGGCAGCCGGTTTTCTTGGCTATAACCGAAATAAAAAAAGCCTTGCACTTGATGTTTCAACTAGTGAAGGGCAGGAAATATTTAAAGACCTAGCAAAAAAGGCTGACGTCGTTGTTGAAAATCTAAGACCTGGCTCTATGAAAAAACTGGGCCTATCCTATGAAGATTTAAAAGCAGATAACCCTCAATTGATCTGGGCAATTATTTCTGGATTTGGACAATTAGATGGCTATTTAGGCCCCTACGCAAAGCGTCCTACATTTGATATTGTTGCTGAAGCAATGAGCGGCATCATGAATCTTGTTGGGTTTAAGGATAAACCACCTTCATGGACTATTTATGGAATGGCAGATGTATATAGCGGATTAACGACAGCGTATGGTATTATGCAAGCTCTATTTATGAGGACCCAAACTGGGGAAGGTCAGTTCGTCGACTCCGCCATGTTTGACAATATGCTTTCTTTAAATGAGGCTATGATTACCTCTTATGCTTCCGCTGGGCAAATTGGAGAACGAGGAATTTTAAAAAATGTATTTCCAAGAGGTGCCTATAAAACTAAAAACGGGTACATTGCACTTAACGTGCCTGACAACCGTATTTGGACACGTTTATGTGAGGTAATGGAGCGTCCTGAACTAGCGGATACACCTGAAACACGAACTGGAACCGAAAGAGCAGCCAATGCTGATACACTGCAACCAATTATAGAAGAATGGCTTGCAAATTTTGATAGAGACGAAGTTGTTGACAAACTAAACTCAGCCGGTGTTCCTACTGGACCTGTATATAATGCTGAAGAGGTTTTTAGTGATAAACACGTAAAAGCCCGAGGAATGCTTATGCCGATCAGAGATAAAGATGTTGGTGACACAGTTTTCGCACGCACGCCAATTCATCTTTCAAAAGCACCTGAATTACCAAAAAATTCAGCTCCGAACTTAGGCGAAGATACGGAGTATGTTCTAAAAGAACTGCTTGGTTATTCATCTGAGAAGACAGAGAAATTGTTATCAAATTCTATCGTAGATAAAGATTAGGTCTGTTTTGTTATGGAATAGAAATAGAATAAAAGGAGATTAATATGGCCTTAAAAACTATTCGCTTTACCAAAGAAGAAATGAATTCAAGAGTTGCTAGATTCGACCAATTACAAGGGTTTGACGGGGGGTTGCCCGATAGTAAACACCCAGACAGTATTCGCACATTATTTAATGTAATTGGTTTTCAGCCTCCAGAAAATGACGATCCTGCTGCAACTTCTCCAGTTGGATCGCAAGCAGCAGAGGCAGCAGCTATTAAAATATCAGAAGGATTTAACCTTGGATATTGCAAAGCAAAGCCCGGAAAGGGCCCAATGATGCACAATCATGATACAAATGAGACATTTATACCAATGACGGGCAAATGGAGATGCTCTTGGGAAGTGGATAATGCAGTAGAATATTATGAGGTTGGACCATTAGACGTTGTTTCATTTCCGGCTGGAGTGCAAAGGCGGTTTGAAAACATAACCTTTGATGAACCAAATACCGAGCACATTTTGATGGTTATAATAGGCGGAAATGCACCGCGAGCTGAATTCTCTCCTGAAGCAATGGAGGAATTATCTAATAGAGGGCTGCTGGATTAAAATAAATTTACGGGTTTTGCTAGGAAAGTTTTTATTGATGAGCTTTAATAATTTTTTTGATTAAACGCGTCGAGGAGTAATTGGTTTTAAGCGGGATAATTTTAAGCTCAGTGTTCTCTAACCCAAAAAGATCTGTGGCCCTTAGGTAAGTCTCTGAGTAATCGCCACCTTTTACAAAGAAGCTAGGTTTAATTAATTTAATAAGGGCGTTAGGTGTGTCTTCATTAAATAAAATCACACCATCAACATATCTTAAACTTGCAATGAGACTCGCTCTGTCATTTTCATTATTAAAAGGACGTGAAGGTCCTTTTTCAAGTTTCTTAGCAGAATTATCAGTATTTACACCTACAATAAGTGACTTGCCATACCGTTTTGCCTCCCGCAAGTACTCGAGGTGGCCTACATGCAATAGGTCGAAAACGCCACTTGTAAATACAACTGGCTGCTCGCAATTTCGAATCAACGATAATAATTTCTCGGTTTTATCAACCTGTAAAAAATTGATAATTGGAGCACATTCCATTAAGTTATTCCTGAAGAACCGGAAGAATATCAATAAACGACTTATGATTTGACATAATAATGGACAAATCGGATATATTCATTTCTGCACATCCAATTTTCGTAACGGCATACGCAGCACAATAATTGGAAAATAAAGCAGAGTTAGAAATACTAAGTTGTTTAAACCGCGCAAAAGCAAAAGCAGAGATTACAGTATCTCCAGCACCTGTGACATCATAGACTTCACTAGGAATAATCTCAAAATCCTGTCTTCCTTCCGAATGATATAAAGACATTCCTTCAGCTGATTTTGTTAAGAGGCAGACATCAGCCTCAGATTTTTGCATCAGATATTTAACCTTTGAGTCTGTGTCTAATGCCTTATTTTCTGATGTCGCGAGACCAAGCTCTTTTAGGTTTGGTTTTATCAAAAAACAATTTTTATATTTACCAAAATCAGTGCTTTTTGGATCGATGTATGTTTCAACGTTTTTTTTCTTTAAAGCATATAAAAAATTACCAAGTGCTGGCAGTAGGCCTTTATCGTAATCACTTATAATGACTAGGTCTTCAGATTTAATTTGGGATTCCATAAACTCAAGTTCACCCTCGCTGATAGGCAACGATTGTTTTTCTTCATCAAATCTAACTATCTGTTGCCCACCTGCCAGAATACGCGTTTTACACGTAGAGACCTCTGATTTTTGGAAATTATGAAAGTCAATCTTTCGGCTTATAAATAAATTTTTAACTAACTCACCAGCATTATCAGAAGCAAAACTCGTCCAAACTTTTAACGGCGCCCTAAAATCTGACAACATGCTAGCAACATTGCCTGCTCCTCCAAGCTTATTTTCTTGCGAATACATATTCACAACCGGCACTGGTGCTTCAGGCGATATCCTGTCAACAGTTCCATTTATATAACGGTCAAGGATAACATCGCCAATTACATGAATCATAACCATTCTCGATTGTAATCTATAATTTGTTCAATTAATTAGAGAAAGTTGTCATTATTTTAACCTTATTTCAATGATAAAACTAAATATCTAACAAAAAACAAGTGATGATCTCATTAAAATAAAACGTTGCTTCTAATCTAAAAAAATACCTTATGATTAACCTGGAAGAAAAGATTAAAATAGGAATTAAAGACCTATTATTGTAGAAAAGAATCAAACTATACTAAAGTGGAATAGATATGAATATTATTGTCACAGGTGCAGCTGGTTTCATCGGGATGCATGTTAGCAAGAAATTACTCGATGACGGACATAATGTCACAGGAATAGATAATCTGAACACTTATTATGACCAAACTTTAAAGCAGAATAGACTTAATTCTCTTTCAGGTTATAAGAATTTCATATTTTATAAGCAAGATATTGCAGATAAAGACACAATTATGGAGATATTTTTAGAGGCAAATGCAGAATGTGTCATTAATCTAGCTGCGCAGGCTGGTGTAAGGTATAGTCTAATTGACCCTGATACCTATGGTTCAAGTAACCTTGTTGGGTTTCTTAATATTTTAGAGGCATGCAGAAACTATAAAGTATCGCATCTTATCTACGCGAGTTCTTCATCTATATATGGTTCAAATGAAGAAAAACCTTTTAAAGAAACCCACAATACTGATCATCCTATATCCTTATATGGTGCAACCAAAAAAGCGAATGAAATAATGGCGCATAGCTATAGTCATTTATTTAAAATACCTACTACTGGGCTTCGCTTTTTCACTGTCTATGGTCCATGGGGACGGCCAGACATGGCTCTTTTCAAATTTACGAAAGCCATTCTAGAAAACAAGCCAGTCGATATTTACAATCATGGTAATATGGTTCGAGATTTTACTTATATTGACGACGTCGTCCACGCGGTAACAAAACTAGTTAATATACCCGCAACAACAAGCACTAATTATAATACGCAAAAGCCAGATGCTAGTACAAGCAATAGTCCGTGGCGTATTTTTAATATAGGCAACGGGAAACCAACTCATCTCATGGATTATATTTCAGCGATTGAAAAAGCGCTAGGAAAAGAGGCCAAAAAAAACTTTTTGCCCATGCAGAAAGGAGAGGTTTTAGAAACATTTTCAGATACACAAAGCTTAGAAAATTGGACTGGACTCAAACCAGGGACCTCAGTTATGCAAGGCGTAGAAAATTTTGTAGAATGGTATCTATCGTACTATAAAATATAAACAAAAAACCATTCTTTTTATTCAACCTAGCAAAAGAGCACCTATAATTCAGGAGAATTGAAATTATGAACAGGTTTTATTTGTCGATTGATCAGGGAACCACTAGCAGCAGGGCCATTGTATTCGACTTGGAAACTGGAGGGGTTATCGCTCAAGCTCAAAAAGAGTTTACCCAATTTTTCCCGCAATCTGGATGGGTTGAGCATGATGGCGAAGAAATTTGGCAATCTGTTTGCAATGTTGCAAATGAAGCGCTTCTTCAGTCTGAAAAAGCAGGGGTAAATGTTGTTGGCATTGGTATAACTAACCAGCGAGAAACCACTCTTATTTGGGATCGCAAAACAGGCAAGCCTATTCACAGAGCTATAGTCTGGCAGGACAGGCGGACATCTAAACGATGTCAGGAACTTATATCTAATGGACTTGAAGATGAAATTGCAGATAAAGCTGGTCTTGTTATAGACCCATATTTTAGCGCCTCAAAGATCGCATGGATTCTCGATAATGTAAAAGGGGCTCGAATTCGTGCCGAAAATGGTGAGCTTGCATTTGGTACAATTGAAACCTTTCTAATTTGGCGTCTTACAAATGGAAATAAACATATAAGTGATGCAACTAATGCATCCAGAACGTCTCTTCTTAATATAAAAACTGCTAAATGGGATAAACGATTATGTGAACTATTTAATGTGCCAATGCCCCTACTACCAGAAATTGTTGATTGTGCTGGAAACCTAGGAAATGCTTATAAAGGACTATCAAAACAACTACCAATATTATCTGCCATCGGAGACCAGCAAAGTGCCAGCGTTGGTCAAGCGTGCTTTCATCCAGGATCTGTAAAAGCAACCTTTGGAACCGGATGCTTTGTTATATTAAATACTGGAGGCAAAATCTTAAAGTCTTCAAATAGATTGCTTACAACCATTGGATTGCAACTTAATCAAAAACAGACTTATGCAATGGAGGGATCAATATTCGTTGCGGGTGCAGTTATTCAATGGCTTCGAGATGGTATTGGTTTGCTTAAAGATGCGAAACAGTCAGAGAAAATTGCTTCTGAGCTTGCAAGTAACAATGGGGTTTACATGGTTCCTGCATTTACTGGGCTTGGTGCGCCTTATTGGTCAGCTGATGCTCGTGGGGCAATTTTTGGAATTACAAGAGACACTAGCCCAGAAGATTTTATAAGAGCAGCTCTTGAAGCTGTTGCTTATCAGACAAATGATTTAATATCAGCAATGGCGCAAGATGGCATGAGACCAACAAATATAAAGGTTGATGGCGGAATGGCAGCCAACAACTGGCTCATGCAATTTTTATCTGATATAGTTGATATTACAGTAGAACGTCCTTCACAATTAGAAACAACTGCTCTTGGCTCAGCAATGCTAGCTGGTCTGGCAGACGGTGTATTCAGTTCTATTGAAAATACTGCATCTTCCTGGCGCCTTGAAAAAAAATTCACTCCTAATATGACGCCCTCTAATCGACGAATTTTAACTGAAAATTGGAGTGAAGCCGTCACGAAAACTAGATTTTCAATTATGTAACTCTGGGTATCATCTCAACATAATATTTTATTAATAGAAAGGTCTTGTATATTTAATTAATGAGCTCTTAATTGCTTTGACATAGCAAAAATAACCCCTGTAAGAAGCATTAATATTACGAAAATGACCCTGATAGATGTATAGTCAGCAATTAATCCCAATATGGGTGGGCCAAGTAAAAAACCACTATATCCAAATGTAGATACACTAGCTATTGCAGCTCCAGGTGTAACAGTTGTATCCTCTGCCGCTCTGCTAAAACAAACCGGAATTAATATAGCATACCCTGCGCCCATAAAAATAAGTCCTAAAAGAATAACAAGATAATGACCAGAAAGAATTACAAGAACAGAACCTAAAAAAGCAGTTAGCGCAGATATTCGCCCCGTTAATTCTTTTCCTAACTTTATAATAATTTTATCTCCCATAAGTCTAAAAACAACCATGCTAAATGAAAAAACACCAAATCCAAGTGCTGCATCTGCTTGGCTGACTTGAGTTACAAGAACGAGAAATAAAGCGCTCCAATCTGCAACGCCCCCCTCTCCGAGAGAAGAGCAAAATGCTATAACACCTAAACCAATTATCGATTTTTTTGGTAATGCAACCTGTTTAAAAAATCTATCTAACTTTTTTCTCTCTGATTGCCAACTACTGCTTAAAATAAGCACTAAAACTGGTATTAAACAAAATGCCCCTATAAAAAAATTTGCTTCAATAGACATTTCATTAGACGCTGCGCTAAACCCTAAAAATGCACCTATGCCTGCCCCAAAACTAAACATGGCGTGGAACGAAGATAAGACCTGTTTTTCATACCGTCTTTGAATCTCACTCGCCCAAACATTCATTGAGATATCTAGTCCACCATTGAACATTCCAAACAAAAATAAAAAAAAACCAAAACTCAATAAATCTCTAGCTAATGGTAAACAAATAAAAGCAATAAGACATAAACAAGCTAGTATTTTTGATATGCGCACTGCTCCATATCTATCAGAGAGAAAGCCAGAACAGGCGAAAGAAAGAATAGCACCAAATGCTAATAAAAACAGTAATACTCCCAATTCTTTTGGACTTAAATCAAAACGAATTACGAATACCGGTATTCTGGATGCCCAAATGCCAAAAGTGCTTCCTGCCAATATAAAAGCACTAGCAACCATTAGCCAATCTTTGAGAAATTGCAATTTAAACATTAATTGATCAAACTATCGTGTTAGAGCCTTTTGCCAAGCTCTATAACTTAATTTAGGCATCCTTTTCTGAGTTTTATAATCAACGTGAACGATTCCAAACCGTTTCGCATATCCATAAGCCCATTCGTAATTATCAAGTAAAGACCAAGCAAAATATCCAGCAAGATTTACACCTTGTAATTTTAGATCTGTAATTATCTGAAGATGCCGATCAAAGTAATCAACCCTATCAATGTCGTTGATTTTGCCCTGTTGAATTATATCAGTCGAAGCCATTCCATTTTCTGTAATATAATGTGGCAATTGAGGTGCATAATTCTCAGCAGTTCTTTTTATGAAATGAGCTAATCCCTCTGGTGCTATCTCCCATCCCATATCTGTTTTTGGTAAATCACCCCTGATACATCTAAATCCAATACCTGTTTCTAATTTATCAGGTTTGATAATTGACCGTGTGTAATAATTTGTTCCAACCCAATCCAGAGGCTGAGAAATGATAGACAAGTCATCAATGTAGTTATTAGGCATATGTTCCTCAAACAAAGCTAATGCTTCCCTTGGATAGGAACCTGCAAAAATAGACTGGTCAAACCATTTATTATAAATAGCATCAAACAAATCCGTCAAACGAACTGTCTCGTCTGTATCATCGAAAGGTACTGCATATTCTTTGTTCAATACACACCCTAAATATCTATGACCATACGACCTCATCACTTGTATCGAAAGACCATGCGCTAGTTGAACAAAGTGCATTGCTTTAGCAGCAGAGGACAATGATTCAACTCCTGGTGCATGATGGCCCCAATAATGACTTAGCCAAGCCACGCACCATGGCTCATTAATTGGCGCAACAGAAAAAAGTCTATCACCAAAACTACGCATTATTAAATCTGTGTAGTCTGCGAAATAATTTGCAGTATCTCGCATCTGCCAGCCGCCTTTTTTGGCATGCCTAACAGGTAAATCCCAATGATATAAGGTAGCAAAAGGTTTAATGCCTCGATCTAGCATACCATCAATTAATTTATCGTAAAAACTAATGCCCTCTGGATTAATTTTTTTCGAATTTTCTGGTAACAAACGTGGCCATGAAAATGAAAATCGATACGATTTAAAGCCAGCATCGCGAACTAGGTTCAAATCTGTTTCCCATAGATGATAATGATTACAGGCGATAGTGCCATCGTCTTGATTAAATACACGTCCTGATTTTTTTGCGAATTCATGCCAATGAGATAAACCACAACCGCCAAAATTAGATCCCTCTATTTGATAAGAAGATGTTGCAACTCCAAACAAAAAGTCATCTGGCAATCTTTTAACGTGTGTCTCAAGTGATGATAACATTCGATACTTAATTTAAAAAAGTTTCACTTTGGATGAGTCAAAACTGAAGGTAACTTCCTGTCCAATTGTTAAATCAAGCATCTCTTGAGTGGCAAAACGAAAAGGAGTTTTTTCTGTTTTTGTGATAAGTTCTACTATTGTTTCAACGCCTAATTTTTCTATGAGCATGATTTTGCCATTTATAATGCCTTTTGGATCAATTTTCAGATGTTGAGGCCTGACTCCAAGCCTTACAGTTTCTGATTTTTCTTTTTTTTGAGATACAAGTTTAATATTTTTTATCTCAATACCTTCCCCTTTAAAATCAGCTGTACCTGCGCTTCCATTTTTTGCAACAATAATTCCATCAAAAAAATTCATTTTTGGGGACCCAAGGAAACTAGCTACAAACTCATTAGCTGGATAATTGAATAAATCCATCGGTGAGCCAACCTGCATAACCTCCCCGTCTTTCAGAACCACTATCTTATCTGCTAAAGTCATAGCTTCTACCTGGTCGTGCGTTACATAAATAGTAGTCGCACCCAATTGATTATGTAATTTAGCTATTTCTACTCTGGTGTCATGTCTTAATGCAGCATCTAAATTGGATAATGGTTCATCAAATAAAAACACTTCTGGGTTGCGAACAATTGCTCTTCCTATTGCAACTCGTTGACGCTGACCACCTGACAAAGCAGCAGGTCTTCTTTCCAAAAGATGCTCCATTTGTAAAATTTTTGCTGCAGAGTCAACTCTGTCTTTTATTTCATTTTTCGTCATTCCCTGTAAATTAAGTGAAAAGGCCATATTGTTGAAAACAGTCATATGCGGGTACAATGCGTATGACTGAAATACCATGGCAATACCGCGTTTTGATGGTGGCAAATCTTTTACGGGCATATCTGCAATGATAATTTCTCCACTTGACAGTGTTTCGAGGCCAGCGATCAAACGAAGAAGAGTTGATTTACCACATCCTGAAGGGCCAACAAAAACAACAAATTCTCCTTTTTCAATCTCTAAATCAACATTATGAATAACTTCCGTTTTCCCAAACGATTTATTAACATTCCTTAACTCAACTTGCGCCATTCAAATCTCCTCAAATGAAGCTGTCAAACTATCAAAATCAAAACAGCAACGTAAAGTTTGTTGATCTGAAATTCGATCAAAAATAATTTGCCTTTCACTTCCTGATAGCTGTGTAATTTTGTTTGCCTGCATAAATGCAGGCTGTTTTTTCCTCCATGAAAGAAATTGAGCAAACTTATTGTATGTTGAACCGTCATTCTTTACTTTCTCAAGAGCAGCTTTTTTTAAATGCTTTTTACTAATTGGTAACCATGTTTTATTGGCATCTGAAAACCCCCCATTTGGTAAATTGGCATCCCAAACCATTGGTGTGCGACAGGTATCTCGACCAGGGAAAATTGGAGCAAACTCTATTCCCCAGGGATCTTTCATTGCCTCTACAGGTATATCTTCTACATCTTCATAAGCAAGTTCTTCACCTTGAAATATGCATGTGGAACCAATAAGGCAACTCTCAAGCTTAAGCAATAATAACTGTAACGCCTCTCCGTGCTCGTTTTTTATATTTAATGGGGCAAGTTGCCGCGACAGAGAACGAGGAACGTCATGGTTAGAAAATGCAAAGCACAGTTTCCCCGTATTATTAAAAATTTCAACAGCTTTATTGATTACTTGCTTTACTCCGTCGACAGTAAGACCATTCCACTCTAGTAAATCAAAATTATAGGTCGCGTGTAATCTTCCATCTTCCGTAAAAGATTTACTAACTTTCATAGCATCTTCGTTATCACCATCAACTTCACCCATTAGAAATCGATCATCATAACTATCGGAGACCACCCTCATGCGAGCACTGAATTCTTGTATGCCCGGCTGATTAAGCTGGGCAAAATCGTGTAATTGACGGAAAAAGGGTTGTTGATCAAGAGGAAGAGGCCCCAAAACAAAATTTGGATTTGGGGTATTATTTTTGTAAGGAGGCTTATCCGCATTTATGGTATGAACAGCATCTAATCTGAAACCATCTACTCCTATATCAAACCAAAAGCGCGCAATTTCTTCAAAATAATCTAAAACTTTTGGATTGCTAAAATTAAAATTAGGTTGAGAAGGTAGGAAATTATGTAAGTAATATTGCTGACGTCGAGGCTCCCAACTCCAAGCGCTGCCTCCAAAAAATGAAAGCCAATTCGTTGGTGGTGTTCCATCTGGCATAGGATCTACCCAATGATACCAGTCTGATTTTGAATTCCTTTTTGATTGCCTGCTCTCCTGAAAATAGGGGTGCTGGTCAGAAGAATGTGCTGCTACGATATCAATCATTAATTTGAGACCTAAAGAATGTGCCGTCGATAAAAGCCTTTCAAAATCATTTAGGGTTCCATATTCCGGAGCAATATCACAATAATCTGAGACATCGTATCCAAAATCTTTTTGTGGTGATTTAAAAAATGGACTTATCCAAATGGCATCAACGCCCAAATTTGCGATATAATCAAGACGAGATGTAATGCCATTAAGATCTCCAATGCCATCTGAATTAGAGTCTTGAAAAGAGCGGGGATAAATTTGATAAATTACCGCTGTTTCCCACCATTTAAGCTGAGACATTTATCAGCCTCCTTTTACCGAACCAGCAAGCAACCCACGAATAAAATATCGCTGCATAGCAAGAAATACTATCACGGGAATTATCATTGAAATAACAGCTGACGCATTCAAAAGATGAAGCTGATCACCAAAAGTACCTAACTGCTGCTCTAATAAAATTGGGAAGACACGTTCATCTGAGTTACTGGGACCAATATAAAGAGCTACTAGAAGGTCATTCCATATCCATAAAAATTGAAAAATTGCAAAAGATGCTAGTGCAGGAACAGATAGAGGTACTATAATCTTGAGAAAAATTTGCATGTGAGAAGCACCATCTATCCTTGCACTCTCAAGCAGCTCTTTAGGAAGCCCGACTATATAATTTCGCAAAAGATAAATAGCAAGAGGTTGCCCAAATGCAGTATGAGTAATCCAAAGACTTGCAAAAGACTTTGAGGGAACAGAGCAACTATCCGTTATCTCACAATCTGTAAGCAACTCCTGGAGCGCCATCATCCAAGTAGCTATTCCATTAAATCCTTGCAAAATCGGTAAGAAAGCTAATTGGGTTGGGACGATCATCAATGTCACAACTGCGATAAATATCCAGTCTCTTCCTGGAAATTTCATCCATGCAAATGCATATGCAGCAAATGCAGCTATTGTAATAGGAATAATAGTAGCGGGTATTGTTACTATAAATGATGAGATAAGGGCATTAGGCACATTTTCATTATCAATGAGAACCTCTACGTAAGCCTCTGGCGCAAATACGGGGTCCTGATTAATAAACACATCTAATTTTTTTGGTTTTAGCTCGGAGCCCTGAGGAAAAGTCCATATAAAATCCCCATTTGTCTGAAAAATAAAATCACCACCCCTTACTTTCATAACTTCCCCAACAGGTACGAGTTTTTTCTGTAAAACAGTTTTTCCAGGATTGTTAGGATCTGGCACACGGCCTTTAAACATTATGGACTCAACGCTACCGGAAACTGGAAACCACGCTTGCTCTTTATTTATTCTTTTAAATATATTTCCGGTTAATTGGTTTGATTTTAACACTTCATTCTTGTCATGAGTGCTAAAACGATGCCCTAATATGGTTGGTGTAAATGAGGTCCAAAAACCAGAGGTTTTTGTAGCCATCTCAGAACGAAGCGAGGTGGCTACAAGCGCTATAAAAGGAACAACCCAAATTACCACTATCAAGCCTAACACAATATTACTCAAAGTTCGGTTTATCATGGTGTCAATATCCTCAATTACCTAATTCTTTTTGCTCTTTTCTGAGCCGCCAAGCGTTGAATATCATGTGAGGTATAACGGTTATCATTAACATAATAGCTATTGAAGCAAATAGATTATCTACTGCATCACCGCCAATTGACCAGGTATTTTTGGCTGCCTCCATCATTGTCGCAAGCAATAATTTATCATCGTCATTTGCAGATAATGCATATGGGATATCAAAGACTTTGAGGACCTCTGTCACCATATATGTCCAAACGACAACTACTGTAGAATAAATTTGTGGTAGTTTGATTTTAAAAAAAAGTTGCCATGGATTTGCTCCATCTATAATTGCAGCCTCTACCGTTTCCTTTGGAACTCCTCTTAGTGCTGCAGAAAAAATGACCATAGCAAAACCAGTTTTAATCCAAACCATAATCCACATCAAAAAGAAATTACCCCAAAATTTCAAATTATAAAGTGGTTCATTGTATGAGGGAGGGTGCCCGAGCAAAGATTTTAATAATCCAGTTTGATAAGAGGGAGTAAAACCATTCATAACTTGTTGAGCTTCGATGCCACCGCCAGCAAAAATATTTCTCCATATGACAGCAGCACCAACAAAAGATATAGCCATGGGAACAAAAATAAATGTTTTTGCAACAACACCCCACTTCAATGAATCAGCCAATACAGCGACTGCAAGCCCAAAAATAATGCAAAATGTTGGCACAAGAATTAGCCACATTAAACTATTTCTCATTGCAAATCTAAATTGGATGTACCCTAATGCTTTTGGATCCCATATGAATGAATAATTATTGGTTGTAAAATCTCCATTGGCTTCCTGAAATGAAATTCCGAGTGTTATAAAAGCGGGAACGACAAGGAATAAGGTGAGCAGAACAAGCGCTGGCCCAACAAAAATCCAGGGCTGAATGGCCTCTATGATTGCAGATTGGCGGCCAATTGACTTTTGCTCTTGTGCTCTGGCTAAACCACTATTTAGCCAATTAGTAATCCAAAAATATAAACACGAAATGCCAACGGCAATTACCACTGAGCGGACTGCAAAACTAATTTTAGCAAATCTTAATTCTACATCTATCGCTGCTAATGACCAATCTCGACTTTCGCGCAACCATAATCCCAAATTGGAAAAAAGATTATCAAGGGGTGCAGTAAGAGAGTATGCGAAGATGGCTGTAATAGGCAATACACAGATAATCGTCAACAAAATAGCCAATCCGTTGCTGGCAACTATTTTCATAATTGGTCGCATGTCTTAATTACCTTGATTTTAAAATGATTGGAGCACAGGAATAAACCCGTGCTCCAATGCTTAACAAAACTGGATGAAATTACTTAATAGCATCCCAAGCTGCTTGAATATTATCAGCAGTTGTTTGAGCGTCTTGGCCATTTGCAAATGCAGTCATTTCACTCCAAAATGCTCCAGCTCCGATTGCGCCTGGCATTAAGTCTGAAGCATCAAAACGAAAAGTTGTAGCATTCACCAAAATTTCGCCCTGTTTACGAAGTAACGGAGTTGCATAGGCATCTAGACTTGCCCCTTTATGCGCAGTTAAAAGCACCCCTTGCTGCATCCAAGCTTCATGGGCTGAGGCTTCAGTTAGAAACTTGAAAAAAGCACGTGTAGCTGGCGAATCTTTAGTCATTGTGTAAAGAGTTCCTGCACCAAGAACAGGATTGCCTAAATTTTTAGACGCATAAGGTGGAAAGTAAAATGCATCTGCCTCACCATCTGCAACTTCTTGTCCTTTTTTCGGGAAGAACCCAGAAATAAAGGATGCTTGACGATGCATCATACAGCTTGGTGGAGATGTAAATAGACCTTTCGGCGCATCACCAAATGATGTTGTCGCAACTGAAGATGCACCACCCGCAACATAATCGTCATTTCTCGAAAATTTTCCGAAAACTTCCATCGCGTTTATAACCTCTGGACTATTAAATGGTAATTCGTTTGAAACCCATTGGTCATATTTTGCAGGTGAAGCTGTTCTGAGCATCAGATCTTCCATCCAATCTGTCGCAGTCCAACCAGTCGCGTTACCAGACTCGATGCCGATACACCAAGGTGTGTTTCCATCAGCGACCATCTGGTCGGATAGCTCAATTAACTCTTCCATTGTTTTTGGAATTTCATAGCCATTATCTTCGAATTGTTCTGGCGAATACCAAACTAAAGACTTAAGGTCCATTTTATAGGCAAAACCATAAAAATTCTCTTTGCCGTTTGCATCAGCATAAGTTCCTAGGTCAACCCAAGAAGAGCCAGCCCCATAATTTTTAGCCATCCAATCAGCCATGTCATCACCAAGAGGAACTAAATGTCCTTCTTTTGCCATATCCGCTGCGAGACCTGGCTGCGGGAAAATAGCGATGTTTGGGGCGTTGTTAGAACGTAAATCCGCAACAACCAACGCTGCAAAATCTCGAGAACCCGAATATTGAATAGTAGCACCAGTTGCTTTCTCAAAACAACTAAATGTTGCTTCAAGCATTTCTTGGTCGGTACCCAACATGGAACCCTGCATAGTGATAACCTCACCAGGAAAACTTCCTAAGTCACCCAATTTAGATGGTGTATCGCAAACATCTGCGTAGGCAGACCCTGCTAACAAGAATGATGCAAAAGTGGCTGCACCAATCATATTACGAGTATATTTCATTTATTTCCTCCTAATAATCTTTGACCCATTAAAGGATCAAAATTTGAAATACCAATCCCCTTAATGACCACGACCTTACACATATTTTATTTAAATACACAAGTAGCTAATATGTATTTTAAAATTACCTGATTTAATTTCTCAACAAACAATCAACTTAATAATTAAAATGTTTTCAAAAAATTTATGGAAAACAGATATTTAATAAATAGAGAGTTTAGTATTTTTATATATATAAAAGTAAATTTTAAATGAAAAATTAAGGCACCTCGTGACCCATAGCGGTTTCATAAATTCTAAACCAGCTTTGTTTGTCTAGATTTATATCACATGCCTTAGAAAGAGCCCTGATTCGTGTTAGTGAATTGGTTCCCATGACTGGCATAATATTGGCTGGGTGAGCGAGCAACCAGGCAATTGCGATAGCTGCCGGTGTGGTGTTGTAAATATTTGAAATCTCTTTAAGGAGATCGATTAAGAATTTATTATCGCTATCAAAGAGTTTTCCACCGGCCAATGGAGACCAAGCCATTATTGGCAATCGTTTTTCTTGCATGAATGCTAGATCACCATTTGTAAAACAATCATTTGATATTATACTTATTTCAATCTGATTTGTTACAAGTTTTTTGTGCATAAATGATTGCAACAAAGAAAAATCATAGGGTTTGAAATTTGAAACCCCTACTTCTCTAACTTTTCCCTGCTCAACCAAACTATCTAATGTAAACCCAGTTTCTTCTGGATTCATAAAGGGATCCGGACGGTGTAGTAAAAGTAGGTCGATATAATCTATATTCATCAGTTTCAAAGAGTGCTCAACTGACTGGTAAATATGTTCTTTCGACGTATCATAATATTTAACTGGGGATTGCTTAAATCTACCAACCGGAGCAATAATTCCACATTTAGTTACGATTTCGAGCTTATCTCTATAACCGGATTCTTTTAAGGATACTCCTAATAATTCCTCTGCTTCATACCCTCCGTATATATCAGCCTGGTCTATAGTTGTAATTTGCTGTTCAAGACAAGCCTCTAATTTTTTTGTTATGTGCGACGAGCTTGTATCCATATCATCTGTTAATCGCCACATTCCATAAATAATTCGAGATAAGGAAACATTTTCGCTTACTTTTATTCGTTCCATTTTAGTATCGGTCTCCAGCTGCCAGCGGTGTTAACGGTGGGGAATCAGGCACCCTTCCATAAAGATGGGGTAATGAGCAAGTATTCAAATTACTAATTACTTTTGATCCAAAATTTTTGCACTCATCTATATGGGGATAACCAGATAGAATAAATGCTCTAATGCCCATTTTTTGATATGATTCGAGTTCGGATAGCACTTGGTCAGTTGATCCAACAAGAGCTGCCCCACATCCAGAGCGGGCTCTACCAACCCCAGTCCATAAATTCGGTTCTATATACCCATAACGGTCTGCATTCTCACGATTTTTTGTCTGATTAGCTACTCCCAAAGAAGTGCTATCTAATGCACGTCCTCTTATTTCACTTCCTTTTCCATCATCAAGTTTTGAGACAAGGCCCTCTGCGTATTCCCTCGCTTCTTTTTCTGTGTCTCTTACTATCACATGAACGCGCAATCCATAGTCTAAAGTCCTGTTATGCTCTTCTGCCAAATTTGATACTGTCTTCATTCTATGTGCTAGTATCTCCTTTGTTTCAGGCCACATAAGATATACGTCACAATACTCAGCACATAAAGCTAAAGCAGATGGAGAATAACCTCCGAAGTATAATAATGGTCCACCGTTTTGCTGATATGGTTTTGCTGGATCCGTAGTTATATTTTCAAATTGATAAATTTTACCCTTAAAATTAATTTTATCTTGAGTCCAAGCTTGCTTTAAAATTTGTACAACTTCTCGAGAACGCTGATATCGGTAAGCGCTATCCTCTACTTGACCAGGAAAATCAGAAGAGATGATATTTACTGTTAAGCGCCCCTCAAGCATATGGTCCAATGTGGCAAGCGTTCTTGCTAACATAATTGGTTGCATCTCTCCACATCTCACTGCAGCAAGTAAATTTATTTTTGAAGTTATAGGTGCACAGCCGGCAACAAACGTTAAAGTATCCTGGCCAACTTGATAAGAGGACGGACACAGTATATTTCGAAACCCCTGTTGCTCTGCAGTTTTTACAATCTCAGAACAGTGCTGCCAAGATGACTTCAGAGAGGTATCAGGCACTCCGAGATAGGCATAATCATCTGAACATAATGCTGAAAACCATGACACCTCTACCGCATTTGATTCCTGTGAAGTAACTTGAACTACAGTCATTTTTTCTCCAAAAGTTTTATGTCTCATTATAATTATGACTTCGAAAATAAAAAAGCCTATGAGAAACGCTTAGGATCTGTTTTAAACTCTATTATATTTCAAAAAAATTTTTAAATTGATTAATTTAATTGCAAATAAACTCACAACTGTAAAGGTACTTTTTAGTGGCTAAAAAATTGAATTATGGGTTTGTCGGTTGCGGTATGATGGGCCAGGAACACATTAAAAATATTAATCTAATTAAAGGGTCTAATGTTGCCGGCATCTTTGAACCAGATAAGAAAATGAGAGAAAAAGCCTCTATTATCGCTCCAAACGCGTCGCACGTCGAATCCATTCAGGAATTATTAGGAATAAAATCCTTAGATTGTGTGGTAATTGCATCACCAAACAACTTACACTTAGAACAGTTTGAAGAAATAGCTGCAACTCATCCAATACCCGTGATGATTGAAAAGCCACTATTCACAAATTCCGCAGATGATAAACGCATCTCCAACCTTATATCAAGCTATCCTAAACCAGTGTGGGTTGCTATGGAATATCGATACATGCCCCCCATTGCGTGTCTTTTAGAGAAAATAGAGCAAGTCACGGATGGTGTCTCTATGGTATCTATTAAGGAACATCGGTTTCCGTTCTTAACTAAGGTGAATAATTGGAACAGATTTAACAGAAATTCTGGCGGAACATTTGTTGAAAAATGCTGCCATTTTTTTGATTTAATGCGGCTTATCACAAAAAGCGAAGCAAAAAAAGTAATGGCTCTTAGCGGTCAAGCCGTTAATCATAAAGATGAAAAATATGACGGCATAACCCCTGATATAGATGACCATGGATATGTTTTAATAGAATTCGAGAACGGAATAAAAGGTATGCTTGAGTTGTGTATGTTTGCTGAGGGTTCTCGATATCAAGAAGAGATTTCTGTTGTAGGAAAATCTGGAAAAATAGAGGCTTTAGTACCTGGTCCAGGGCGTTTTTGGCAGCACAAAACTCATCCTCAACCAACACCGCAAGTTGTTATATCACCTCGCGAAGGAAAACCAGTTCAATTCATTGATACCCCAGTAGATACTGTTTTATTGAATGTTGGAGACCATAACGGAGCAACTTATTTCCAACATGCAAATTTTGCAAAGATGCTCAAAGAACAATCTCAACCCGAAGTTAGCTTAAAAGACGGATATGCTGCAGTTAAAATAGCTCTTGCAGCGCAAAAAAGCGCTGCAACCGGAGAGACAATAGATATGCAGCACTTTTTTTAACTTATTATGTTTGATTACAATTTTACGATTTCGTTAAACAATTCTTCAGAGAAGAGGCCATATTTCTTATCAGTTTGAAATATAAATCTGGACCATTTTCAATTGAAGCCCCGAGAGGGTCTAAAACACCTGTTCCGACTTGAGTTCCCTCAACCAAGGTGCTAA
>JAAXKA010000163.1 GCA_012269555.1 Alphaproteobacteria bacterium | reverse complement strand
CGCTGATAGATGAATGGAGAGCGCGTCGGCAGTACGGCTGGGTAAATTATGAGCTTCATCAATAATTAATAGAGTTTTCTTTGGGTTAAATCCATGGGTATCGAAAAAAACATTTCGACTGCTTGGATTAAATATGTAATTAGTATCTCCTATCCAGATTTCTGCATATGGCAGCGACCATTTACTTAGAGCATAAGGACAGAGTCCTAATTCAGAACCAATGGACTTTATGGCTTCAATAGTGAAGGTATTGCCTTTGAAAACATTTTCGGGGCCAAGTCCAATCTGCTTAAGCCTTAAATTAAATTGAACATCGCATTGAGTGTCGCCTGTACATCGGTGATTGTTTGAATTAATACGGAGTTCTTCCCGATTTCGCATTTGCACATATCTTAAGGCACCGAGAGTTTTGAGTTGTTTAAGTGTTTGGAGCTGTCCTGTCGATTTGGCCGTAAGGTAAATAAGTCGTTCAAAGAAACCATTTTTCATATGGTTTATGGCATGATGAAGGACAATGCCTGTTTTGCCAAATCCAGTGGGTGCTTGTACAAGAATATGAGGGCATTGGAGTGTTGCTTTTTCTAGGGCTTGTATGAGTTCGCTTTGTCCTTCTCGAAGTTTAGAAAAAGGGGCTTTGGTTTGAATGGATTGAAGTCTAGTTAAGGCATTACTTCGGTCGTTGAGGAAAGGGAGCAATGCATCGAGCTGTTGTTGGACTGTCGCTTTGTCATCATCATCGATTTCAATGGTTTGTGATAGCCCTGTTTCAATATCAATAAAGGTTAAACTGGCGATGAACGGGATGTTTGCGTAATCGCTATTCTGTTTAAGTAGACGAAAATAAATAGCACATTGAGTGAAATAGTGTGCGTATTTTTCTTTAAGGATACTAGAGTCTTCCGGAATTGGATAGCGTACGGTTTTGATTTCATTGATTTCAAGAGTGCCATTCCCGTTATCAATAATTTGGTCGATACGCCCTTGGATTTGAAAGGTCCAATTTTTATAACAGAGCGTTTCTTTGATAATGACTTCAAACTTTGAGTTAGGAAATGTTTCACCAGTATCCGCT
The DNA here is from genome assembly GCA_012269555.1 of Alphaproteobacteria bacterium. Taxonomy (GTDB): domain Bacteria; phylum Pseudomonadota; class Alphaproteobacteria; order Puniceispirillales; family Puniceispirillaceae; genus UBA5951. The sequence goes on along the minus strand of JAAXKA010000163.1, from coordinate 1,512 downwards.
TGGATTTTTTCGTGCCATTTGCGTCCTAATTCAGCACGCCAAGGTTGTGTGCCGTCAAAACTTTCATAGCTGGTATTTTGAAATCGTGAGAGTTCGCCAACGCTGATTTGTAATGATCGATTTACAGGATCAATGTGCATTTTCTTTACTTGTATGTGCGTCTAGCAAACGGGGATGATTTTTCTTTAACTCAAATAGGATAATAGAAACCACAATTAAAAAGGTGCCTAAATAAGCGACCATTTGTGGGCTTGTTTGAATAAGTATCCAATAACCGATGAAGGGGGCAATACTACCCCTTAAACCTGTTAAGGCCATATGTACACTCATGTATGAGGAAACTTTTTCTTGGCTAGTGATTTTGGTCACCCAAAGATTCCAGAAAATTTTGCCTCCGCCCAAGGCAATTCCATAACAAGCTGATGCGATAGTGATTAATAAAATATTATTGGAAATAAAAAAGAGTATAATACTGAGGGCAAAAAAGGCATTGTTGATATTTCGGGTGGTGATCAGTTTTAATTGATCAAATAGATTGGCCCAAATGGTGGTGCTTAAAATTTTGGCGACAGCAGGTACAGCTATCATGATAATCCCAATTTGTGTATTGTCCGCATTGATGCCATACGTTGGATTGGCTAGGTACTCATAACGAATGGGTAAACAAATAAGGTTTCCTATCCCAAGTAACATCCATGCTCCGAGCATCGATCCAAAGAGTTTATCTTTCCAAATCAGCGAGATACTTTGCCAGGGGTTGCCTACGTGTTCTCGGGTTAGTTTTTGACTAGGAATTTTAAAGCTAATCCGACTGGTTATTAAGGCAATTATTCCCATCAATAGAAAGAGAAGGGTATAGTTTTCGATATTATGGTCTAAAATTTTTCCTCCAATGAAGCCAAATACAACTGCACTTATAGCAGAAAGGATATGGGGAAGCTTCATATAATGCCCCCGATTTTCAGGTGGATAATTTGTGGTGTAGATTTGTAAGAGAACCGGCCCTTTTTGAACATTAATGATTTGGCTTATGATGATACAGGCACCAAAAACAGTGATACTATTAACTGAGATAGAACCAAATAAGAAAAGTGCAGTCGAAAAATAAACTAAGGCACAAGCAAATGATGCTGAGAATTTTTGATGGGCGAAAAAATATAGAGAAAGCGGGGTGAGCAAAAACCCAATCGGACCTGCTGCAGCAATAGAGGCTTTGAAGTTTACATCAGAATTAAAATATCGGATGGCAACGACAAAGGCAAAGGTTTGCCAACCAGCTTCCAATATGCCGTAAAGGAAAGAACGAATACTGTCTCTAGTGTGTGTTTTCTGAATCAGTTGAGACACAGTTTATTGGCTCCATTCAAGCATGCGTTTCAAAGGTTTATAGGCTAGCTTACGAGTGGTTTCAGGAATCTCAATTTGCGGACTGAGATTTTTTAAACAGTCTCGTAATTTCTCAATCGTATTCATTTTCATGAAGCGACATTCGTTACAGGCGCATGTATTTGT
>JAAXKA010000224.1 GCA_012269555.1 Alphaproteobacteria bacterium | reverse complement strand
CTGATGGCCCTCTTCCATCAATATCATGTGCTCCTTCAATTTGATAACTTGAGGTCGCGACTCCCCAGTTAAATGTTTTTTCTTTTTTAATCTCTTTCACTATGGTGTTCCAGTTCATTTTGTTATTTGATTTAGCCAACCAGGAGAAGCTGCATTGACTAGTTGTTTCGTGTAGTCTTCCTTTGGGTTTTGTATCAAATTTTCGGAATTATTCTCTTCAATTATTTTTCCATTTTTTAAAACTATAATTCTATCAGCTAAATATCTAGCAGAGGCCAAATCATGAGTAATGAATAACACCGTTAAATTATTTTCAATTCGCATTTTTGCAAATATTTCAAGCACCTCCATTCTTATTGATACATCGAGCATTGAGGTTGGCTCATCTGCAACTACAATTTTTGGTTCTAAGCTTAATGCTCTGGCTATTGCCACCCGCTGTCTTTCTCCACCTGACATTTCATGAGGGAATTTTTCTGCAAATTTTTCACCAGGGGATAACCCGACTTTTTCCAATAAATCTATTATATATGGTAACATTGTTACCTCATCTTTTAATCTATGCCTATACAGAGGTCTGGAAAGGTGGTGATATACTGTATGAATAGAATTTAGAGACCCAAATGGATCTTGAAATACCATCTGAACATCTTTTCTATATTGAAGGGGGACATTTCTAGATTCAGTAACTTTTTTATTTTCACCATTTAAATAAATAGATCCCTCAGATGGTCGAATTAACCGTGTTATCAATTTTGCTACTGTACTTTTTCCGCTTCCTGACTCTCCAACTAGTCCGACTATCTCTCCTTTATGAATTTTAAAAGAAACATCATTTACAGCTATTAATTTATTTTTATTAAAAAAGCCGGGAGATTGAAAAACCTTTTTTAGGTTTTGTACTTCTAGTATAGGATTTTTAGACAGATTTAATGATTTGGGTTTTGACAACAAACCTTTTTGTCGTTTCCCCGAAGCTGAAGGAATTGATCCTATTAACTTTTTTGTATAAGGGTGTTTTCCGCCGGCATTAATGTTTTCAACTTTATCCAGTTCGACGATCTCCCCATTTTTCATGATTGCTAGTCGATCAGCAAATTCTAAAAGTAAATTTAAATCATGAGTTATAAATAAAATTGTAAATCCTAGTTTTTTTCTAAGGTCGATAATTTTTGCAATAATTTCTCTTTCTACGATCACATCAAGAGCTGTAGTTGGCTCATCCATAATGATAATTGGAGGCATAATTGCAAGTGCAATTGCAATTACTATTCTTTGTTTCATACCTCCTGATAACTGGTGAGGAAAACTGTCTAACCTGTCGTGATCTATTTCTACAAGAGAAAGTAATTCTTTCGCTCGCTCATCTGCATCTAGACCAATTAGGTTCTTATGTGTTTTTAGGACATCGTGAATCTGCTCTCTTATAGACAAAACTGGGTTAAGCGCATTAAGAGCACTCTGCATTACAATAGATATTTTTTTCCATCGCATTCCAACAACATCTAAGCTTGATGAAGCCAGAATATCTTCATTATTAATAATTACTTCGCCTTTACTTATAATAGCAGGTGGCGGGAGTATGCGCATCATTGCTTGTACTACTGTACTTTTTCCACTTCCAGATTCGCCTACAAGTCCAAAAATTTCTCCCGAAAATATTTCAAACGTTACATCACGTACTGCGTTTATTGGATTCTTATCTGTGATGTAATCAACATTTAGATTTTTTATATTTATAACGGGTTTATTCATTGCTATTTGATACTGGTGTTATGCCATGAGTAATTTTGTTTTTTGGGACTTTATTTCGCCATAATCTTTCTGAGATGAGGCGAGGGTTAGATACCTCGTCAATCCCAAAATTAATTAAAGTAAGAGCAAAACTGATCATAGCAATACAAAATCCCGTAGGTACAAATGTCCACCATGACTCGGTAAGTAATGCAAGATCATTACTGGCCCAATATAGATTGGTTCCCCATGTAACGGTACTCACATCACCAAGGCCTAAAAACTCTAGTCCTACCTGAGCTCCTATTGCATAAATTGATGCACCTATGAATGATGAGGCAAGTAAGGATAGCATTCTAGGCATTATTTCGATAACAATTATTCTAATATTTGATTCGCCACTTATAACAGCTGCAGAAACGAAATCACGATTTCTAAAAGTCATCATTTGAGACCTTATAACACGCGCATTCCATGCCCACCCTGTAAGCACTAAAACTCCTAATAAAGTTGCTGGAGAGGGGGGGAGCCAGCTAGCAAGGATTACCATAAGAGGGAGCCCTGGCATAACTAAAAAAATATTTATTAACAAAGATAGAACATCATCTATGCGCCCACCATAATAGCCTGCGGTCCCCCCAATCAAAGCACCAATAATTACAACAAGTATACCTGCACTAAAACCTATAAAAAGTGTCTGCCTTGCTCCACATATTGTTTGAGCAAAGACATCTTGCCCTTGACCATTTGTTCCAAAAAAATAGTCAAAAGATGGAGGTGAAAGCGGGGTGCTTAAAAAATCTGTGGGAGATTGGATAAATGGAGGAACAAATATTGCTAAAACACCAAAAAAAAGAATGATACAGCTTCCAAT
>JAAXKA010000153.1 GCA_012269555.1 Alphaproteobacteria bacterium | reverse complement strand
TGTTAGATAAAATTCAATGCATTGCTTAAGGAAAAGAAGTAATTAAAATCAAAAATATTAGTCTTGAATTTGTAGGCGTAAAAGCACTAACGAACGTTTCTTTTGAAGTAAAAAAAGGTGAAGTGTTTGCCATAATCGGACCAAATGGAGCAGGAAAATCATCCATGCTTAATGTTATAAATGGTTTTTATAAACCTACTTCTGGTCAAATTAATTTTGCTGGAGAAGATCGAAAGGAGATGATACCAGAATTCGCTGCCAAGAGTGGTATAGCCAGAACATTCCAAAATATTGCTCTATTCAAAGGAATGAGCACATTAGATAACTTGATGACAGGACGTCTATTGAAACAAAAACAAAATTTTTTAATGCAAGCATTATATTTTGGACCTGTTCAAAAAGAAGAAGCTTATCATAGAGATAAAGTTGAAAGAGTTATTGATTTTTTAGATTTACAAGCAATTAGAAGAACTCCTGTTGGGTCTTTACCTTATGGACTTCAAAAAAGAGTTGAACTTGGTAGAGCTCTTGCCATGGAGCCAGAAATATTGTTACTTGATGAGCCCATGGCAGGAATGAATGTAGAAGAAAAACAAGATATGAGTAGATTTGTTTTAACAGCAAATGATGAGTTTAAAACTACAATAGTGCTAATTGAACATGATATGAGTGTTGTCATGGATATTTCTGACAGAATTGTAGTTTTAGATTATGGGAAAAAAATTGGAGAAGGAAAACCTTCAGAAATTTTAAAAAATAAAGCTGTTATTGATGCTTATTTAGGTGTTGCAGATTAGAGGGATATATGAGTGTTGAATTATTAAATTTTATTGAAACTGTGATCAACGGATTAATGTCTGGGATAATGTACTCTTTAGTTGCATTAGGTTTTGTTCTTATTTTTAAAGCTTCAGGTGTTTTTAATTTTGCTCAAGGAGTTTTTGCATTATTCGCTGCATTAACATTAGTTGGATTTCAAACTGGTCAAGTACCATTTTCGCATTTAATTAACGAATTGTTTGGAACAAACTTTCACAACTGGTATCCATCATTGCATAGTTTCTTTGCAATAATTCTAACTATAATTACAATGATAGTTCTCGCTTGGCTTATAGAAAAACTAGTTTTAAAACACCTAGTTAACCAAGAACCAATAATATTATTTATGGCTACAATTGGGTTAGCATTCGTGCTGGAAGGTGTTGGTGATTTAATGTGGGGGTCAGATGTTAAAGTCTTAGATGTCGGAATACCGAGTGGTGGTTCTGAATGGTTAGAAAAAACTACAATAGGTTGGGCATCTGAGGGAAGTGAATATTATGGAATGTATATTGATGTGTTGAATGTATGGGCTACAATAATTGCCGTCATACTTGTTACTGCATTAGCTTTATTTTCTCAATATACAAAAACTGGAAGAGCTTTAAGAGCAGTTGCTGACGACCACCAAGCTGCTTTATCAGTAGGTATTTCACTCAGAAGTATTTGGGTATTAGTTTGGGCAATTTCAGGCTTCATCGCTATGGTTGCAGGCATAATGTGGGGAACAGAATCTGGTGTACAATTTTCACTTTCTTTAATTGCTTTAAAAGCACTACCAGTATTAATATTAGGTGGGTTTACATCTATACCAGGTGCAATCATTGGAGGTCTTTTAATTGGTCTTGGTGAAAAACTAGCTGAAATATACATTGGTGGTTTATTAGACATTGGAGCAATCGAAAACTGGTTTGCTTACTTCATGGCATTAGTATTTTTACTTTTCAGGCCACAGGGTTTATTTGGTGATAAGATTATAGAGAGAGTGTAATGATTTACAAAGAAACAGGACAATTTAAATCTACTTACGAATCAGACCATTCCATTTTTCCTTTGATTCAAGATAAAATAGCTTTCAATATACTTATGTTAGTAGCTTTTTTAGTAGTGCCCTTTTTTATAGACAGCTATTGGGAAAAAGCAATTTTAATTCCTTTTCTAATCTATTCTATGGCAGCAATTGGTTTAAATATTCTTACAGGATATTGTGGCCAGGTTTCATTAGGAACAGGTGGTTTCATGGCTGTTGGAGCCTTTGCTACATATAAAATAATGACTTTTTTTCCAGATTTAAACATAATGATTATTGTATTGTTATCTGGAGTAATCACAGCCTTTGTCGGAATTTTATTTGGCTTACCTTCTTTAAGAATCAAAGGATTTTATCTAGCAGTAGCTACATTGGCATCTCAATTTTTTATAATTTGGTTATTTAATAAAGTTCCTTGGTTTTATAATTATTCTGATACTGGACAGATTACAGTTTCAGAAAGAACAATGTTTGGAGTTGCAGTAACTGGTGCAAATGCTCCACCTTACGCAACGTATCTTTTTTGTTTGATATTAGTTGTTGTATTAGGATTTGCTGCAAAAAATATGATTAGAAGTAAAATTGGCAGGTCTTGGATGGCTATTAGAGATATGGACATAGCCGCAGAAATTATTGGCGTTCCTCCTTTAAAGACTAAATTATCAGCTTTTGCCATTAGTTCTTTTTATATAGGTATAGCTGGATCGCTTTATTTTGCTGTGTACTTAGGTGCCTTAGAAGTTACAGAATCATTTGATATTATGGC
>JAAXKA010000129.1 GCA_012269555.1 Alphaproteobacteria bacterium | reverse complement strand
GAATTTTATTACCCATTAATTTAGAAAATGGATCCGCGTCTTTTGCCACGTTAGGACCGTAAATAATTCTAGGCGTGGTATTAAAATTAAATGAGTTAATTTCTTCAATCATGGTAAACCTTTCTAATCTTGTTTATAATATTTTACACAATTTAAAAACTGTGTTCTAAGTTTGGATAGATAGACAAACACTGTCAATCACAGAAATTGTTGTAAGGAAAGGACGCCATACATGGCACAAAAGAAAAGAGTAGTTCTTGCTTTCTCTGGCGGGCTTGACACCTCAGTTATATTGAAGTGGCTACAAACTGAGTTAGACTATGAGGTAGTTTGTTTTACCGCTGATCTTGGGCAAGGTGAGGAACTAGAGGCTGCGCGAGATAAAGCTCTCTTACTCGGAATTAAACCAGAACATATTTTTATTGAAGATCTCACTGAGGAGTTCGTTAAAGATTATGTTTTCCCGATGTTTAGATGCAATACAGTTTACGAAGGTCAATACTTGCTAGGAACATCAATTGCAAGGCCGCTCATTTCAAAGAGGTTGATAGAGATTGCTGATATTGTCGGTGCAGAAACAATAAGTCACGGTGCTACAGGAAAAGGAAATGATCAGGTACGATTTGAATTAGCAGCATACTCTCTTAATCCAGATATAAAAATTATTGCACCCTGGAGACAATGGGACCTCAGTAGCAGGACAAAATTAATCGATTTTGCCGAAAAGCACCAAATTCCTATTGCTGCAAATAAAGTAGGGGAACCCCCTTTTTCAGTAGATGCTAATTTATTACATACATCTTCAGAAGGTTTAATTTTGGAAAATCCAGAAGATGAGGCTCCAGAGTATGTATATCAGAGGACAAATGATCCAGAAAAAGCACCTGATAAACCCGATTACATAAGAATCAGCTTTAAGAATGGAGATCCAATAAAAATTGATGACAAAGAATACTCACCTGCAAACTTACTTAGGAGACTTAATGATCTTGGTAGACTGCATGGAATAGGAAGGCTCGATTTAGTAGAGAATAGATTTGTGGGAATGAAATCGCGAGGTGTTTATGAAACACCAGGAGGAACTATACTCCTGCAAGCTCACAGAGCGATTGAAAGCCTAACGCTAGATGGTGGGTCTGCACATCTGAAAGACGACATAATGCCAAGATACGCTGAGTTAATTTATAATGGTCTTTGGTTTACCCCCGAAAGAGATCTCTTACAGACCCTAATTGATAAAAGCCAGGATAGTGTTGAAGGAACTGTAAAAATGAAATTGTACAAGGGAAGCGCTCACGTTGTAAGCAGATCATCATCAAAGAGTTTATACTCCAAACAATTAGTAACTTTTGAGGACGACGAAGGTTACTATAATCAAGGTGATGCAGAAGGATTCATAAAGCTTAAAGCACTTCGCCTACGCGAACTGGCGCGAAGGAATAAAAAAGACTAATAGAAGTTTCCAATGTTATTTCTTATAATTATTTGTAGTGCCAAAATGGCTATAAAAACAATCAAAGGAGCAAAGTCGATGGCACCAGTGTAGGGCATGCGACGTCTTATCGGACCATACAACGGCTCTAACACTTGGTTTATGCCACGCCAAATCTGATTAATAAGTGGCTGATGAATGTTAAGAATATTGAAGTTTATGAGCCAACTTAAAACAATTTGAGCTATTATGATGTACTTCAAGACATCGAGTAACATGTGAACAATTTGAAGTAATGATACCAAAAATAAACTCCCATAAAAATTGTATTACATTGTAAAGATAGTTAATAATTTATAAAATAAAAGCACAAAAATATAAACGAATTGCAGGCCATAAATGAAAAATAAGCTAAAGGTATACTCATGGATGCTGTACGATTGGGCTTGCCAACCTATACATACTTTGATTGCCACTTTTATATTTGGTCCGTATTTTGTGCAGGCGGTGGCAGAAAACCCTGTTGAGGGCCAAGCATTAATTGGAATGGCCGTGACAGTTTCTGGAATAGTTGTTGCTATCTTTTCGCCGATTTTAGGGGCGCTAGCGGATCAAACTCAGAAAAGAAAGCCGTGGATCCTATTATTTTCTGTGTTTTTTGTAGTTTCCACTTTTTCTTTGTGGTTTGCCGAGCCGAACCTCAAGAATACATTCTGGGTTTTATTTGCATATACTGTTGGTTTTATTGCAGCCGATTTTTCGACAGTTTTCACCAATGCTATGATGCCAAGTCTTGAGAAACCAGATAAGCTTGGCAAGCTATCAGGAGCGGGATGGGGACTAGGTTACTTAGGTGGATTAGTATCTCTTGTCATAATGTTGGGCCTATTCGTTGAACAAGAAAATGGGTTTACATTACTAGGTAGCAATCCAGCACTGGGATTAGACGCTGCTGACAGAGAGGGTACCAGAGTTGTAGGGCCATTGACAGCCTTTTGGTATGTTTTATTCATGATTCCATTTTTTGTGTTCGTACCCGACATAAAGATGACAACACCAACTCAACTAAATGTAAAAAAAGCGATTAAACACCTATTTTTAAATATTGTTAACTTAAGAAATCAACCTTCTTTAGGTTGGTTTTTAGTGGCTTCAATGTTTTATAGGGATGCTATGAATGGAATCTTCTTC
>JAAXKA010000121.1:6233-11208 GCA_012269555.1 Alphaproteobacteria bacterium | reverse complement strand
TCATACATTCTTCTTGATAGCCCTGCTAAACCTTGTATAAACATTGGCATAAAAATTCCATTCATGGCTAGAAAAGAAGGGAAAAAATGAAGCTTGCCCATACCTTCGTGTAATTTTCTTCCTGTAATCTTAGGAAACCAGTAATAAATCCCCGCAAAAAGTGCGAATAAGGTTCCTGGAGCTACAACATAATGAAAGTGACCAATAACATAATAAGTATCGTGGAGATAAATATCTGAGGCAGCAACACCAAGAGGAAGTCCAGTTAATCCTCCAATTCCAAACATTGGAAGAAAAGATAATGCAAAGAGCATAGGGGTATTAAATCGAATGGACCCCCCCCATAAAGAAATAAAAAAAGCGGTTAGCACAACAACGGATGGTATCGAAATAATCATAGTAGTTAGCTGAAAGAAGGCACTCATTGTCTGCCCCATTCCTGTTAAAAACATATGATGGGCCCAAACAATAAAAGACATAAAACCTAGAAAAGAAATTGCATATACAAGTGACTTATAACCCCACAAAGGTTTTCGGGTATTATTTGCTAAAATTTCTCCGACTATACCGATCGCAGGTAGAATGAGCACGTACACTTCAGGATGAGCGAGAAACCAAAATAAATGCTGCCAAAGAAGAGGGGAACCATTTCCGTAGGCTGCAACGGCTTCTCCAGCATATACAAGTCCACTTGGCAAGAAAAAACTAGTACCAGCTATCCTGTCCATAAGCTGCAACACTGCAGCAGCCTCTAATGGAGGGAAAGCTAAGACTAGTAGAAACGATGTAACAAGCTGAGTCCAGATGAAAAAAGGTAGCTTAAACCATGTTAATCCAGGTGCACGTAGCTGAACAATAGTAACAATAATATTCATGGATCCCAGTAAGGAGGAAGTGATTAAGAAGACCATCGAAAGTAGCCACATGGTTTGTCCAGATTCAAAAATTGACAGAGGGGGATAAGATGTCCATCCTGACCTTGCGGCACCTTCAGGAGTAAAGAAACTAGCCATCATTACAACGCCACCTACAAAGTAAGTCCAATAACTAGCTGCATTTAGTTTAGGAAACGCCATATCAGGTGCACCTATTTGCAAAGGTACAAGGTAGTTTCCAAATGCACCTACGGCAAGTGGGACTACCCCTAGAAAAATCATAATTGTACCATGCATAGCTCCAAAGGTATTATAATTTTCTGGAAGCATGATGCCACCGCTTTCTGCAAAAAGCCATTGTCCTATAATTGGAATTACAGTTTCTGGATATGCTAATTGATATCTCATAACTGCCATTAAACCAAATCCGAACAATAAGAATAGGAGAGATGTTACTCCGTATTGTATACCAATTACTTTGTGATCAACGGACCATATATATTTTTGAAAAAAGGTTTCTTCGTGATGGTGATTATCGCTCATGCTATTTACAAATAAAATTAATCAATTTTCATAGTATAATTATCTTCAAAGGTCTCTGTCCCAAGCATCCGGATTGCATCCCATGTCATTTTAGTGCAAACACGAGCACAAACCTGGCAGCCTGTACATTCATTGTGACGAACTTGAACAGGAGGGATAATAGGAAACTCATATTTTTCATTTGAGACTGGTTCGATACAGTCGACAGGACAAAAAGGAACACAAGCTTGACAGCCTGTACAGTTATCCTCGTCCACTACTGCAATTAGTTTTGGACGTTTTTGTTTTTCCCTAGCGTATTCCGGTAACTCGGGAATTCCTTTAAAATAATTATATGCCATTATCTAAATTATGTACTGTTTTTCTCAGCATCAAATTTAACTAAATATTTTCTAAAAAAAGAGTATAATCAGCTTTACAAAATATATTTTTCAATAATCCACCCTGAACCAAAACATATGATACCTGCAAGTAATAGTTTGGGATCCATAAGTTTAGGATATTTAATAATAAATCCAACTGCAATGACGAACATACCTAATAATTCTAAGCCTTTTGCCATGTAGTACATGTTAAGTAGGTTCAGGTTCTAGTTCTGATATTATAGAAAGTTGTTCCCTAAAGGAACTATTTTTGATCTTTAAGGACCATAAATGATGAATAAATGCTAAAAAGAATAGTGGCCAGTGTAACCATTTAGTAGCAAGGTTATTTTCTACAGCGCCTATATGAATAAACCATCCTCCAACTAATAATATTGTAAGCATTAGTTGTGGGAAAAGAGTCATTTTTAATTTTCTTTCTCTGCCCCATAAAGATTGCGTGCCTAGGCCTGAAGAAATTGCTGTTTTAATTGCTTTTCCAGTAGAAATAAAAAAATACATCACAACAGTTTCAGTAATAGTGAAAATCAAGATCATGAACAAAGCGAATCGTGTGTGGCTGGTTCCAAATACGGAGTGACCCCAAAATCCACTCGTCCCCACTATAATTAAGTTGATTAAATTTATCAACATGAGGAAATAACATATAATCATAAATAGGTACATAATATACAAGTAGCTGTATTTGAATATTAAAATTTACAGTAATAATTGTCTTAATTCATAAACACATATATTTAAACATTTGGTTTATAAAATACTATGATTTTTAATTAATTTAGAGTATCAAAAAAATTATTTTGGAGACAATATGACATTAAGAATTTTTCTAATCATGACTTTTACTTTTGCAGCATTAGATGCAGGAACTTTAAAAGGTCACGTAAAGTATGATGGCAAAGCGCCAAAACCTAAGCGCCTTAGAATGGACGCAGACCCGGTATGTGGGTCTTCTCATTCAGGTCCTGTAAAAAGCGAAAACTTTAAGATGGCCAAAGATGGTTCTATGGAGGATGTCTTAGTTTATCTTAAGAATGTTAAATATAGTGGAGGTATTCCTTCCGAGCCTGCAGTGTTAGATCAACAAGGATGTATTTATGTCCCTCATGTTTTTGGAATGATGGCAGGGCAAGAGCTATTGATTAAAAATAGTGATGCGACACTTCATAATATTCATTCAATGCCTAAAGTGAATAAAGAATTCAATTTTGCAATGCCGAAAGTAGTAAAGAAAAAGAAGGCCAGTTTTGCTAAATCTGAACCAGATCCTTTTTATATTAAATGTGACGTTCACCCTTGGATGAAAACTTGGGTTTTAGTCTCAGATCATCCTTATTATGCTGTTACTGATAAAAGCGGAAATTTTTCAATAGAGAATATTCCTCCTGGAACCTATGAAGTTGTCTGTTGGCAGGAAAAATTTGGTAGTAAGCGAGCACTTACATCTAAAGTAACTATTGGGGAAGGAGATACAAATAAAGACTTTGTTTTTTCTAGACCTAAGAAAAAATAGAATTGAATTTTCTTACAGAAAAAAGGCGGATTTTCCGCCTTTTTTTTTCTTTTTAATTAAATGAATCCTTTTCTTTTTTTATTATTAATCATTGCAATCTCTTGTGAAGATAATGATAAGGTATATAAAGTTTCAGGGACTGTGTATTCCATTGATATAAATAAGCAAAAGGCAATGATTGCTCATGATACAATTCCAAACTTAATGATGCCAATGACAATGCCTTTTTATATTCAAAACAAAAAAGATTTAACAAAAATTCAAATAGGTGACAGTGTACATTTTGAGTTAGTATGGGAAGAGATAAAGCCTTACGCTAGAAATTTTACTATTTTAGGCAAAGGATTTATTCCTCAGGATGATGAATTCTTTAGCGATGAATTTTCAGAAAAGAATATCGGATCTGTATTAGACGATGCTTCATTTTTAAATTTGGATAGTATTAGGGTAAACTTATCACAAACAGACGGAGAATATAGATTCATATCGTATGTATTTTCTCGCTGTCCGATGCCCAATTTGTGCCCAGCAATTGTGCTAAAAAATGCAGCTTTAGTTAATCAATTTCCTGAAATTAATTTTATTATGATCAGTTTTGATTATAAGCATGACACTCCAACAGTGCTTAATAGATCATACGGTTCTTCTGTTAATAGTTATAAGAACTGGGATGCTTGGTCTAGTACTGGATTTATAGAAGATGTGTATAGGTTAGTTAGGCAGTCTGGAGGAAATTTTTGGGGTATAGAGCAAGAAAAAATTGGACATATATTGAGTTCTGTGCTAATTGGAAAAAATAGAGAAATGCTAGGTGTCTGGAAAGGCGAAAATTGGGAGGTGAGTGAAGTAGGTAATGCTCTAAAATTGCTTACAAAATAAAGATAAAAATATTATTTCCAATCATCTTCTTCATCGTCACCCCAATCATCTTCTTCATCGTCACCCCAATCATCTTCTTCATCGTCATATTCATCATCGGAACCAATGTTATCAAAATCATAACCATTTTCTAAGAAATAATTTTTGATTAGAGCATCTATATTTACATCACCTTTAATATTCCACAAGTAATCTCGTAAACCATTTAACATATCAGTGGTGTCACCATCCAAAGCTACTAGCGCTGACCCCCAATCATCCTCAGCACCTTCCATAGATAATATTTCACTATCAGGTATGTAAGGCGCAGGCATTTTTGTGCCAGGCATGATTGCTTGTGGGTTTTTCAACCACTCGGTAACCCATTCTGGGTTCAAACGTTCTTTTGTTAGAGCTAAGTTTGGAGCCCATGTGGGAGCATCTCCAGTAGGAAAAACTTTCCCGTAAAAGTGGCAACTATTGCATTGTCCTAATTCATGGATTTTTTCACCCGCTTCAAATTTGTTACCTGCAATATCAAATTGATGAGCTGAACGATAATTTACAGTCTCGCCATCAGCATGCTTAAAATAGGCTATAATCGCATCCCATTCTTTATCTGATATTTGATGAAAGCTAGGCATTTTCACTTGCAAATTTGGTCTAATAATAGAAGGATTATTAAAGAATGAAAGTAACCAATCTGGATTAGCTTTACGACCTTCGGAATTCAAATTAGGTGGAGCATACTCAGGTTGTCCCATCTGCTCAACAAGTTGTCCACCTCGATTCTCGATTAGGTG
>JAAXKA010000121.1:0-6133 GCA_012269555.1 Alphaproteobacteria bacterium | reverse complement strand
GGTACGGAATGTTCGATATCGTGAAATAACCCAAAATCAAATTTACCAACCGGTTTTGATCCTTCCTCAGTAATCTCTACACCAATTGGTTTTGCATCATCAAAACCATCAATGCTGTGACATCCAAAACATCCATAGTGACGTATGCTCTTTTCCCCAATAAAATTTAACTTTTCATCTGTACTCATTTGCTCTGCTTTCGCTAAAGCAAATGATTCTGGATTTGATTTTTTTAACCAATTAACAGTCAGCTTTTCAAGAACACTATCCTTGTAGGCATGTGCGGGAATTGCATCAAATTCTTCATTCTTGTTTTGCAATAAGTATGCAGTAATATCTTTAGCCTGTTCTGGGTCCAAGCGGAGATTGGGCATTTTAGTTTCTGGGTTATAGGCTAGAGGATCCATGAGCCATTCATATAACCATTCTGCAGAAACCTTAGAACCAAGGCCAACTAAATTTGGACCTTGAACTTTTGTTAAATTTTTGTAATTATTAATATGAGGAGCTTCTTCAGGATTACTCTCAGAAATATGGCAACCCATGCAACCTACTGCACTAAAGAGTTTTTCACCATTCTCTGGGTCGCCTATGTATCTTTTACTATCGTTACCAATATCTTTATTCTTGCCATCAAAAAGATATTTTGTGATACCAGCGATCTCAACATCATTGTAGTCTGAAACTTCTGGACTTTCTTGATTTGGTTGTTCAAATATTGCGGGCATCCTAGTATTGTATCGGAAATGACGTGGATTTTTTACCCATTTAGCAACCCAATCTTCGGTTAACTTTTCGTTAATATGCTTTAAGTTTGGACCTGCTTTTTCCAAGCTAGGCCAATTTTCATTGTGGTGACAACCATTACATCCAGCTTTGTCGATAAGAGATAGGCCGAGATTTATTTTTTCTCCTCCAACGAGATCGCTAGTATTGGAATGACAGTTGAAACAGCTTGCCTCCGTGTAGCGAGTGGGGAGCATAGGAGTGAGCCAATGATGATTCACTTTCCAATCATGTTCCTCCATCCAACGTTCTTTGTCTTCTGGTGTATTTGGTGTGTGGGAAGATGAGACAAAAGAAGTTCCTCGACTTCTACCAGAGTGGCAGCTGGTACAGCCAAAATTATTAATGGGATGAGGCGAACTGGAGGTTAGATACAAATCAAGATTAGGATGAGTAGTGTATGGTTGCGGTGCATCAACATAATCTGGATTATCGATTCCAAGGTGACAACTAGTACATCTGTCAACCACTGGAACGGATGCAAAATTCACATCATATTTAATATCGGCCACAACAATCTGATTTACTTTATAATAAGGGTCTAAAAAGTCTAATATGGGGAGATCCCGAACAATGTCACCAAGCTTATTTGCAAGAGTCATTTGATCTCTATCAAGTTTATTTAATTTGTTCTTTGCTAGATTGTAGTCTTTGGTGAATCTAGCCAGCGCGTCTTTTTTCTGTTTTACATCTAGTTTTATCGATTTTATCTCGGATTCAATTGCTGATATTTCTATTTCAGATTTTTCTTTGTTTAACCTTAGTTTATCTAATTTATCTAAAGCTGAGTAGTATTCATCTCTGTAACTAGGTCCACCGCCGCTTACATTATCGGTCTCTACAAGATATTTTAACGCTTCAACTTCAGCTTTGTGACTTTGGTAAAGCATGTTCTGGTCATAGTGTAAATCTTTTAAATCATTTAATTTATCATCAAGTAATGCTAATTCTTCTTTTCGAGAATCAAATTCTTTTTGAGCGCGAGCGAGATCTTCTTCATAACCTGTTTTTTCAACTTCTATCTCAGCTGCTCTATCTAGTAACTTTTTTTTAGCAATTTCAACTTCCATCTTCCGAAATTCGCGCTGATAATCTTTAAACTCATCGTCGTTGTCATCTACAAAGACCCAAATGGTAACCGCTAGGAATATAATAGATGATATCGCAAACCATTTATTTAGTAGGCCGATGTCCCAATATCTTTCGTCGTTATTAAACATATATAATATTCAAATGTTAAAGAAATATTCTGGAATTGAAATAAAGTAACTCAAATTAAACATCCACCGTAAATACATTTTTAGAGGTAAGGATAACATTACTAGTCCAAATATCATAAGGGAAACAAATCTAGTTGGGCCATAAGCTTCTACCATATCTTTCAAAACTGTTTTAGCTAAAAGAATTGGCAGAACGAATAGATACCCACCTACAGTAAGAAATCCTAAGAATTCTCGAAGAAGTATATTGTCTGGCAATCCTTGCCCAAGTAGTTTTACCCAAAAATATTCTGACAGACTAACACTATTTAAGGCCACAATTTTGTGGGCATCCCAATATTCAAATGGGCCGTAGAAATTCCAATTAGGACCACGGAAAAATGTACCTAAAACAATTAAAAACAGCCATAAGACAATCCAACCATACATAAAAATAAAAATACCAACCCTTCTTTCTTTAAATGAATAATAGCCATCTCCTTTTTTGTTAATATCCATGTAAGGTATAGCCATCAGTCCTACAACACAGAATATTGGTAAAACAATACCTGCTATCCAAGGATCATAGTAAACCAACATTTCTTGGAGGCCAAGAAAGTACCAAGGTGCTTTGGATGGATTGGGAGTTGCAGCAGGATTAGCAGGCTCTTCAAGAGGGGCTGCTACTACAATAGACCAAACGGTTAAAAAAACTGTAAATAAGATAAGAGCAATAAATTCAATGTATACCAAATCGGGCCATACAAGCACTTTATCATCAGGGTCATTATATTCCGAGGGTTTCAATCCTTTTTCAAGTCGCTCATCATTTATATACGCTTTCCGCATAGCAAGCCAAGTAAAATAGTAAATTGAATACACCATTAAGACAATGGGAAAATTATCTGCCTTGGTTAATATAATGTTGAAATTAGCGTCAAGGTAACCAATGATAAAAAAGGCAGTGATGACTAACATAGCAACTACAAGCCCCATATTTGTCCACAACAAATGGAAGCCTAATTTTCTGTTTAGTTTGTCAAACCAATCTGTCGGTGGAAAAACTATTGGTGTGAGAACAGTTAAAATTGAAAAACTGATTGTCGGGGAAGATAAGTAATCAACCGTGAGTTTAAAAGAGTCTAACATAATATATTTATTACAGGGGCCCTGAAATACCTCCATCTTTACGAATGCGCCAGAAGTGTACTGCCATAAATATCATCATTATAAATGGAACTGCTATACAGTGTATGACATAGAATCGTAACAAGGTAGCCTCGCCTACAAATCTTCCACCTATAAGAGCAAAACGAACATCTGATCCAATGTGGACAAGATTTATGTCACCAATTGCGAGAAGGCTTGCTCCAGGACCTTCATGACCAATAAATGGGTGAGCTCTAGCCATATTTGATCCAACAGTAACAGCCCAAATCGCTAACTGATCCCAAGGAAGTAAATAACCTGTAAAGGACATGAACATGGTTAATGTCATCAGTAAAACACCAACTCCCCAATTAAATTCTCTTGGCGGCTTATAGGATCCGGTCATGAAAACTCGCAACATGTGCAACCAAACAACTAAAACCATCGCGTGTGCAGCCCACCTGTGTAATTCTCTCATTATTCCTAACGGAACCTGCTCTGTAAGATCGATAATATCAGTGTATGCATACTCTACAGTAGGTCGATAGTAAAACATCAGCAAAATACCTGTGATGGTAAGATTTACAAATAAGAAAAAGGACAAACCCCCCATGCACCAGGTATACCCTACCTTAACTGCATGTTTGGGCAGTCTGGCAGGATGAAGATGTAAAAATACACTTCCAAGTACTGCATGCATTCGTTGCCTTCGGGTCCTGGGTACTCCAGATCGGATAATTGATTTCCAAACTTGGGACTCTCCAAGCGTTTCTAAAAGGGATTTTTTATTTTGTTTTCCAGCCATTGTTAATATGCAAGTTTAAATAATTTTTTGTTATACTTTCAAAAAGGATTCGGGGTTTTCCCACTCACCTTTTTCCCACTTGTAGCTCTTTGTTTTATCCACCAAAATTTGCCCGTCATTTGCAAGACTTACCTTAAATCGCTCTAATGGTCTGGGGGCAGGACCTTCAAAGTGAATGCCAGTCATTCTAAAACCGCTTCCATGACAAGGGCATTTAAATTTTGATTCAACAGGAAGCCAGTTGGGAGTACAACCTAAATGTGTACAAACAGTAGACAGTGCAAAAATTGATTCATCATCTCTTACTATCCAGGCATTGTACTGCTTTTTGAACTTAATATCTACAGAGTTTTTTGAAAAATCATCAGGAAAACCAATTTTAAAAGTTTGAGGAGGCTCAAATAAAACATTAGGAAATAAAAAACGGACAATCATTGTAAAAAAACCACCTGTCACACCTATGTAAGCAACCCAACCTAATGAAAGCCAACTTAAAAAGCTGCGGCGAGTAGTTTCAGGTTTCTTGAAGGCAGCTTCTTTGGAAGAGCCTACTGATGCATTAGGGACAAATTTTTCTTCAGCCATTTTATATTACCTGGTCGTATGTTTTTTCTAAAATTTTTATTGCTGCATTCCGTATTTTTAGATTTTCATCTGTTTGGGATAGAGCTTTTAATTTCGATTCGAAAATGGGATCGTCAAAATTAGAGCTAGCCTCTATTGCTACCATCATAACCTGATTAATTTTATCAAAATTTAGCTCTGGAAATGTCATCAGGTATTTTCTATCAAGAAGGTTACTAAGTACAGGGATGCATGTTTCACTGCCCATTTTAGCAAGACCTATTGCTGCATCCCAACGAATATTTGGTTCATTATCATTGAGGAGATCAGTAAGTACAGGTATTGAATTTGAATCACCAATAAATCCCAAGGACATAGTTGCAGCAAGTCTTTCATCTTGGTAATCGGAATTTTTAATTATTTTTTCAAGTTTAGATAGTGATTTATTTGATCCAACCATGCCAATTGACTGAATAGCAGCGAGTCGAGATTCCCTATTTTCGTCCTCTAATCCTTTAAGCAATTCATTTTCATAGAATACGTCTCTACTAACACCCATTGCTATGGCTAAATATGATCGGACTAGCGGATCATCATTTATTGAATATTGATACGCCGAAATCATCTGATTTTTAAAACTTATGTCTTCCGGAACTCGAGAAGGGTCATTTAAAACTTTTGATAACTCAAACGCTGATTGCCATCTTTTTGTCGCAGATCCTATCTTCACTTGATTGAGTAATTCTGCAGGGTCTTTTGTCTCATAGGTTATGAAATTAAACAATAGAAAGAAAACTCCTCCAAAAATTGCAATCATAAAAGGTATAAGAAAAAATGAGTAGTAGAGGGAATATATTCTACTTGACTCGTTTTTTTGAGTATTTGTTGTTTCGTTATCCATAAGGCCAATTAAATGGATGAGAATTTATTTAAATATGCTTTCAGTTAGCAAAACTATTTAACAAAAAGTACAAATTAATTTTTACTTTATTTTTCTTGATATTTTAATTTATTCTTAATGTTCTTTACTTGTTTAGTAAGAAAACGAATTTGTCGTTTCAACTTCATCACCTCACTAATCATAATCATAGATATTATTATGACAAGTATTGATATGTATGGTATGACATCCAATTATTTCACATCTTGATTTTCGGCTTTTTTCTTTAAATCGTAACCAAGAAAAACAGGGAAAAGAAAAAGTACCAAACAGCCTACTGCCAGTAACCCAACAGCCCATTCTAAATTTTTCATTAACCATTCAAGGGTGAACCAGTCCATAAATTCTAACTTAGAATACCCAAGTAACTAGAGTTATATAGATAAGGAGGAGAATAGTACACACAACCATGGATATAACTTGTGTCTTCGTTACAATATTTTTGGGTGAATCGTCCATCTATTTAGCCTTCCTCTTTTCCTTGACTATTGCTGCTTTTATTTTCCCTCGCATAGCCCTATTGTCAAGAGCATTAATTTCTTCCATATCACCTTGAAGTCCTACAGCAATTAACCTCTGCATCAATTCTTCATCGGACTCTCGATTGACTGCGGATGTGTCTTCGCTAGATGTCACCGCACTAATTTCAGGCATAGGAGGTCTTTCCATAGAACCTCTATTGATTTTGAC
>JAAXKA010000197.1 GCA_012269555.1 Alphaproteobacteria bacterium | reverse complement strand
TACTTGGAAAATGGAGCGGGCGAAGGGATTCGAACCCTCGACCCCAACCTTGGCAAGGTTGTGCTCTACCACTGAGCTACGCCCGCGACATTTCAACTGTATAGATCGGGATTTATAAACTTACAAGATAAATTTAGGCCGTAATATTTTATCTCTTATTGCTGTTTTTTATAACCTCAATAATTGCTTCGCTAATTGTATTTTGTGCCTCCTGTGTAAGATACGGGTGCATTGGAATTGATATTACAGATTGTGCAAGGTTTTCACTTACTTCAAGCCCATAATTTGCTCGGGGGTAATGTTCATAGGGTTTTTGTAAGTGCATTGGAATTGGATAATAAATTGCCGTAGGAATACCTTTTTGACTAAGTGAATCTTGGAAAAACACTCTATCAACTATCTTTGGTAACTTTATCGTATAGACAGCCCAACTACTTGTCATTTCAGGATAACAAATAGGGGTTTCAACCCAGCTTCTTAGAAGCTCATGATAATAGTTAGCTACAGCATTACGTTGTTGAAGTTCTTTATCAAAAACATCTAATTTTGCTAAAAGAATTGCAGCTTGTATTGTATCTAATCTGGCAGTCATGCCAAGGCGCACTGTTTGATATTTACTTGTACCTTGTCCATGAACACGGCATGAACGGGCAATCTCAGCAATTTTAAAATCATTCGTGAATAAAGCACCCCCATCTCCATAACAGCCAAGAGGCTTGGCAGGAAAAAAACTAGTACATGTTGCCTTTGCTAAGGTACCGGTTTTGGCTCCTTGAAATTCTGTTCCAAAGCTTTGTGCTGCATCATCTAAAACCCATAATCCATTTGCCTCGGCAAAAGAATTTATTTTATCCATTTGAGCTGGTTGTCCAAATAACCCAACAGACATTATGCCCACAACTTCAATAGCTGACTTAATCGCACTATCTAATGCATCTTGCAGCCTTGCTGGGTTAAGTGTGAACGTCTCTTCATCTACTTCTGCAAATATTGGAATTGCACCAAGAAGTGGCATTACTTCAGCGCTCGCAGTAAATGTAAAGCTAGGTACTATAACACCTTGTCCAGGTTTGAGTTGAAGTCCCATTAACGCCAACAACAAAGCATCAGTGCCTGAACCGCAACTTATAACGTACTTGGCGTCAATACGCTTAGAAAGAACAGATTCAAGCTCTTCAATCTCTGGGCCCATAATATATTTACCATGTTCGAGAACATTTTTGATCCTGGTATCAATTTCAGAACGTATTTTTTGCTGTTGAGATGTCAGATCAATAAAGGGAATATTCATAATATCTCACTATCTATTTGTGACTTCATCTCTGATAAAATTTGCTGCACTTTTATACCTTCCTCTATGTCCGTTATCGCTGGCTTGCCATTTTTACAAACTTCAATGAATGCATTTATTTCATTTTTTAATGGCTCACCATTGCAATAAGGGAGGTATTCTGGCTCAGCTCTGTCTACCTTGATAGTATCCCCCTCAATAATTATTGAGTCTTTAAAAAAAGTTAATTTTTGCTGTGAAGGTTTTGTGTCGTCAAACATAATTGAACCTAAACTTCCCGTTACAACTAGCCTATGTTCTTTGTAAGGAGAATACCAACTGGAATGCATAATTGCTGTCACACCGTTAGGAAACTTTAAACTTGTAAAAATAATATCTCCATCAGAATGTTCCACATGAGTTGCGTTTCGGCAGTTAATAGATGTCGGAACTTCTCTCACTATACCAAGAATTTGAGATATATCATGGGGGCATAAATCAAAGAGCGCAGATTCAGATTTTTTTATACGACCCATAGCAAGACGAGTTGCTTGAATATGCTGTAATTCACCTATAAATCCATCATTAACAAAATTTTTTAATTCTACGTAGGCAGGATGATATTGTAGTAAATGTCCCACCATAACTTGTTTGTTTGTGTTAATAGCACATTGTTTTATTGAAAGAGCAGAACTCATAGATAGTGCCAATGGTTTTTCAACATAAACATGCTTTCGTGCATTGAGTGCTTCACAAGCAAGTTTTTCGTGTGTATTGGCATTAGTTGCGATAATTACACCATTCAAGGTATTATCATTTAGAATTTGATCGAAAGAAAAAGCTGGACAGGAAAATTTTTGTGAGAAAGACATAGAGCGGTCTTGATGTGAATCACAAACGCACGCCAAAACGCCTAATTCTGACGCGTTTCGTGCAATATTTTCACCCCAGATACCGCACCCTATTACAGCAATATTAACTTTCAAACCTTCGGCCTCAAATTAAGTGAGTATAGTTAAAAAAAATTTTAATTTGCTCATAGCTAAAGCAACGATATGGGTCAATCGTTGCTTTTTGTAACCATCACTGTGATATAGTGATTTATAAAAGAAAAGTTCTTATTTTGTACTGGAAATCTTATGCATGATTATACATATATCTATAGTGATAAAAACTGTTTTTCAATTTTTTTGGATTTGGAATGATAGAAGACTTTATACCAGATGCATCATCTTTGTTCCAGGAGAGTCTTCCAATTCACCCTGATACTGTTATTTCTCAGCTGAAAAGTTTGAAAATAACGATAGAGCAGTTCAAACATCCTGCTTTAAAAACAGTTAGTGACTCAAAATTATATAGACATAATATGCTTACAAAGAATGAGGGAGGTGGACATATTAAAAACCTCTATCTACGAGATCATAAGAAAAATAATTATTTAGTTGT
>JAAXKA010000047.1 GCA_012269555.1 Alphaproteobacteria bacterium | reverse complement strand
CTGCAATTATTGTTCTACCATGTATGATTGCAGGAGGTCTAAGGTTAGGTCTTTACTCGTTATTTGTTGTTTATTTTTGGGGTGCGACCGGAATGTGGGAACCATCTCTTCAAACAGTAGCTCTAATGGGTCTTTCAGTTTTACTTTGTGTCTTTTTTGGATTCATCTTAGGGGTTTTCTGTTCACAAAGCGATCGGTTTGAAAATTTTATGAAACCAGTTCTAGACACGATGCAAGTTATGCCAGCTTTTGTCTATTTGTTCCCAGCGTTATTTTTTTTTGGTATTGGAGGTGCTCCAGCTATTCTTGCTACAATGATTTATGCAATGCCACCAATTATTAGATTAACAAATACTGGTATCAGACAGGTACCGGCTCAAACTATTGAGAGTGCAACATCTTTTGGTTCAAATAAATTGCAACTTTTGTTTAAAATAAAAATACCGTTATCATTACCTAGTATAATGATGGGTATAAATCAGGTTATAATGATGGCTCTCGCGCTCGTAGTTCTTGCCTGTTTTATAGGAGCTGAAGGCATCGGCGGCCAAGTATGGCAGGCTATCAGAAGATTAGATGTTGGTTGGGCAATGGAAGGAGGACTTTGTATTTTATTTATGGCTATAATGTTTGATAGATTTAGTATGGCATTTAGTAAAAATAAAGTAAGCCTACCATCAGACGTACAAAAATTTTATTTACTTCCTCAGAATTGGGCGAAGTACAAAATTGCAAGGCTTTTAGAAAAACCATTAAGTATAATGCATTATCTAATGAAATATATTTGTGTATTTATAACAAACCTAATTGCCTACTTGTTTAAATCATTAATATCAATATTTAACAAAGTGTCCGCTGACGACATCGGAGAGTTTATAAGTAAAAGATATTACATAATTCCCTCATTTATGATTTTTTTCGTAATAATCGTAGTTGATGCATACTTTTTTAAAATTGGTTCATTTCCTGAAGAATGGAGACTTTCTATTAGGCAACCAATCACAAATGCTGTGGAAAGTCTTACTGTTAATCCAGGTTTTATAGGTTTTACGAAAAGTTTAAGAGCATTTGTATATCTTAATTTACTACGTCCGTTAGATGTTTTCTTAACACATATACCTTGGTGGTATACTATGGCTGTCTTTGTAGCATTGGGATATATCACTGTTGGTATAAGATTTGCAATTATAACTGCATTACTTTTACTTTTTATTGGAGCTTGTGGGATTTGGTCTCAATCAATGATAACCTTATCATCAGTTTTAGTTTCGGTTGCTTTATGTTTTGTTATTGGTGTTCCTCTAGGAATAATAGCCTCTTACAATGAAAGATTTAGAAATATTCAAAATGTTGTACTAGATGCAATGCAAACACTACCTTATTTTTGTTACTTAATTCCTGTGCTTATGTTTTTTGGAGGAGGTATTGTGTCTGCTGTTTTAGCAACTGTAATTTATTCTATACCACCAATAATAAGACTTACATCACTTGGTTTAACACAAGTATCAGGCACCTATTCAGAAGTGTCAAGATCATTTGGAGGCACACTTATTCAAACCTTGGGTAAAGTTAAATTTCCATTAGCAGTTCCAAGTTTAGTAATTGGATTTAACCAAACTGTTATAATGGCTTTTGCAATGCAAATTGTAACCCCGCTTATTGGAGGTAAGGGCCTTGGATTAGAAGTATTTAATGGTTTGGCTCGATCTGATACTGGAAGAGGTCTAGCTGCTGGTATTGGTATTGTGCTTCTTGCAATAATTATAGATAGAATTACTCTTGCATGGACAAAAAAACAAAGACAAGCGCTAGGTCTTTAAAGTAAAAGCAATTTACTTATAAATTAAGCCATTTTTTGTGCGGTTTACATCGACATAACTTTTGAATTACAATATCTTTTTAAATTTAAGGGAGGAAGCTTAATGAAACTAACTAAAACAATATCGGCGCTAATTTTATCTTTAGTGCTACTAGTGGGTAGTTTGGGGCAAGCAAATGCTGCTAAAAGACTACACGCTGCTATTGCTGACTGGACAGGTGGTATAATTACCTGTGAGGTAGCTGTGGCAATTCTTGAAAGAGAATATGGATATAAAATTAAACAAACAGTATTTCCATCGGGAACAGGTTTATGGGAAGCTATTGCAGCTGGAGAACTTGATTTTGCATGCGAGAGCTGGCCAAGTTATGCTGAGGCAGATTCGGTTATGTTAAATGAAGATCTTATTTACGAAGGTAAAGTTGTTGGATCTTACAGTGGAGATGGATCCGTAGATTTACTAGGTACAGCAGGAATAATTGGTATGTCAGACTACTGGATACCAAAATATGCTGCTGATGAACTGGGGATTAAAACTTGGAAAGATTTAAACAAACATAAAGCTAAATTTGCAACTATCGAAACTGGAGACAGAGGTAGATTGATCGGTTGTCCTGTGGCTGGTTGGAACTGTCATGATCAAAAAAGACTTGATCTTTTAGGGATTGATTTCCAAGCAGATGAACTTGGAACAGAAGCGGCTGCTATTGCAGAAGCAAAAGCTGCTTATATGAGAAAAGAACCTTTCTTGTTATATCTATGGTCACCACATTGGTTTTTTGGTCAGTATGACATGGTTGGAGTTCAACTTCCAGAACACAAAGTTTGTGATCCTGATACGTTTACAGAAGCAAACAACTGGAAAGACTGTGGAACAAAAGGTTGGCCAGCAACTGGTTGGG
>JAAXKA010000179.1 GCA_012269555.1 Alphaproteobacteria bacterium | reverse complement strand
GCTATTGCAATGATGGCTGCTTTATATTGTGCAGGTACTTTTGGTGGATCAATTACCGCTATATTAATTAATGCACCTGGTGCGCCACCTGCAGTTGCTACAGCTCTTGATGGGTATCCAATGGCAAAAAATGGAGAGCCTGGAAGAGCACTAGGACTTGCTGCTGTTTCTAGTGTCTTAGGTGGTATATTTAGTTTGATAGTATTTATTTTTGCTGCACCATTGCTAGCGCAAGTAGCACTTGAATTTGGTCCCCAAGAATACTTTGGTTTAGCTATTTTTGCATTGTCTATGCTTGCAACAATGAGCGGTAAATCTTCAATAAGAAACCTAATCTCAGGTTGTGTAGGGGTATTAATTGGTACAATTGGTATTCATTTAACAACTGGAGTAGAAAGATTTACTTTTGATGTGCCAGAGTTAGAAGAAGGTATAAGTTTTGTTCCTGTTTTAATTGGTTTATTTGCAGTAAGCGAATTGTTTAAACAATCTGAAACTTTAAACTCTGTTGTTGATAGAATTCATGCTAAGGCCTTAAGATTGCCAACAATCGCAGAATTAAAAAAATTGAAATATACAATTTTAAGATCCTCAGGTATAGGAACATTTATCGGGATACTTCCTGCAGAAGGATCAACAGTAGCTGCAATTATGGGTTATAATGAAGCTAGAAGATGGTCCAAAAATAAAGACCAATTTGGAAAAGGTTCGCCTGAAGGTATTGTTGGGCCAGAAGCCGCGAATAATTCTGCTGCTGGTGGCGCAATGGTACCAACATTGGCCTTAGGAATTCCTGGAAGTGGGTCTACAGCTCTAATTCTTGCAGCTCTAATAATGCATGGATTTCGCCCTGGGCCTTATTTGATAAATGAAACTCCTGAATTCGTTTATGCTATTTTTGGTGCAATGTTAATTGCAAATTTTGGTTTCCTTATTATTGGTTTAATTGGAGCTAAGTTTTTTTCACTTGTAGCATTTATACCTAAAAAGCTTTTATGGCCAGCTGTTTTTATATTTGCCATGATTGGTTCTTATTCATTTAGTTCTTCAATGTTTGATGTTTGGGTAATGTTAACATTTGGCGTGATTGGATATTTTATGAGTAGACACGGGTTTTCTGCTGCTCCATTAGTAATGGGTTTAATTCTTGGAAAATTAGTTGAAGAAAGTTTTTCTCAATCAATGATAATTCATGATAATAATTTCTTTGCATTGCTAGACAAGCCAATAGTAGTTTTCTTTTTCATACTAACTTTCTTAAGTTTAACAACTCCTCTTTGGACAAAAGTTTTTAAGAAAAATTAAATGTCCAATAAATTTGATGATCTTGGAATTGCAGAAAATTTTTCTACATGGTGTTTTAATTTAGAATATAAAGACATCCCAAATGAAGTTATTGATAAAATAAAATTAATATTTATGGATAGCTTAGGTTTAATCTTTGCAAGCAGAAATGAAGATTACATCAAAGCAATAAAAAAATCTTTTACTGATAGTGGTAATTGCACTGTTCCTGGACATTTAGAAAAATTATGTCCATCAGATGCTATCGTGTTAAATGGTACTGCAATACATGGAGAAGATTTTGATGATACTTTTGAAGGAACACCTGTTCATGTAGGTTCGGTAATGTGTTCTTCATTATTAACTGCAGCAGAATACTATAAATTAAAACCAAAAGAAATTTTGAAAGGTTTAGCAGTAGGTTCTGAATTAATGTGTAGACTTGCTTTGGTATCACCTATGGCAATACATAAACAAGGATTCCATCCAACTGCAATACTTGGTGCATTTGGAGCATCTATTGGCATTTCAAAAATATTAAAAAATAGTGTATTACAAACAACCTCATCCCTAGGAATAGTTGGTAGCATGGCTTCAGGTATTATTGAATATCTAGCTGAAGGCACCTGGACCAAAAGATTACACCCTGGTTGGGCTGGCGCTTCAGGTTGGAAATCTGCTCACCTGGGAAAAAATAATTTTAAAGGTCCTAGAACTGTTTTGGACGGGAAAAACGGTATTTTTAATTCTTTTGCTGATAGCAAGATAATTCCTGACTTTAAAAAATTAACTGATGATTTAGGATCGTTTTGGCATACAAATAATCTTGCCATAAAACCTTTTGCATGTGGAACAATGACACAACCATTTATTGACTGTGCAATCAAGGCTAGAGAAAAAATAAATGATTTAAACGAAATTAAATCAATTATATGTAAAGTAGGAGAAGGAACCGTTCATAGATTATGGGAGCCTTTATCAGAAAAAAGGAAACCTACGACCCCATATAGTGCAAAATTCTCAGTACCTTTCTGTATTGCTGTAGGCCTTTATTTTGGTAAAGCAGGACTCTTAGAATTTACAGAAGAGCAAATAAAAAATCGTGAAATTTTAAATATTTGTTCAAAAATTTCTTATGAAATTGACCCACAAAATGAATATCCAAAAAATTATAGTGGTGAAATTAATATTATTCTTAAAAATTCTCAAGTTATTCAAGAGACCCAACCTGGTTTACGAGGAGGAAAATTATTTCCCCTAGATGAAAAAGAAGTTGAAGAAAAATTTTTTAATAACTTGAAATTTGGTAATCTTTCTTCGAGAGAAGTTAATAATGTAAAAAAATTTTTTGCAACTTTTTTTAATGATCCAGATTTTTCCTTACTACACTAAATTTCTTTATTACAAAAATCACCAAATAGCATTGCTTTGAATTTTGGTCCTT
>JAAXKA010000033.1 GCA_012269555.1 Alphaproteobacteria bacterium | reverse complement strand
GCAGATGTCCACCATCTAAAACTGGTATTGGAAATAAATTTATCATTCCAATTGCTGTTGATAAAACTGCGATAAACCAGAGATAATTCAATCCTCCTTGTTTAACCATTTGTCCAGATGTTTCCGCAATACTTATTGGGCCAGATAAATTACAACTACTGATGTTTCCAAACAAGATATGATACAAACCAGTCACTGAACCTTCCATAATTAAATAAATGCTTTCAATAGAGTTAATGATAGCGGAAAAAATAGATTGATTTTTTGTTGCAGGTTCAAAAGGAAAGTAATCACTTACAATTCCTATCCGATAGATACGCTCAAATCCGCCTGACTCAACCGGCACATCAATTATCAGTGGAGTTAACCATGTTATGCCAACTTCTCGATTACGCCAATATTCCACCTTGATACGCTCGCCTTTAGATGTCTCCACAGCATTCTTAATTTGTTTAAAAGTGTTTATTTTTTGGGAGTTAAGAGACAATATTAAGTCTCCCTTTTTTAAACCAGCTGATATTGCAGCCGATTTAGGCAAAACTTGAGCAATTCTAGGTGGGTTATGGATAATGTTTTGAAGGGTCACTAATTGATCATTTCTTTCTACTACATACGTAAATCCATCATCATTAAGATTTTCTTCCAATAAATTACCAATAGTATCGAGATTATCAGTTATTCTAACACCATTTATTGACCTAACAATATCTCCCCTCTCAAACTTTATCTGATAAGGGGAGTCAAAAACTTTTTCGACGGTTAATGGTAATTTGGTTACTCCTTGGTTGAGGTAAATTAGAAAAAAGATAATGCCTGAAAACATAAAATTAAAAAACGGTCCGGCAGCAACTGTTACAAATCGAGCCCATAAAGGAGCTCCTTGCATTGATGCAGAGTTTGAAATAGCACTATTTGCGTCTTGGTTAAACTTTAATTC
Organism: Alphaproteobacteria bacterium; assembly: GCA_012269555.1. Lineage (GTDB taxonomy): Bacteria > Pseudomonadota > Alphaproteobacteria > Puniceispirillales > Puniceispirillaceae > UBA5951. Next base: position 1,794 of record JAAXKA010000033.1, on the reverse strand, counting down.
TGGGGCGCTTGCCAAATTCTTGTCCCCTAAAAATTTAACAAAGCCACCGAAAGGAAAAGCTGCAACCTGCCATTTTGTACCATTGTTGTCTATCAAAGATAACAGAACAGGCCCAAAACCTATCGAAAAAACCTCAGGGTGTATTCCACTTATTTTCCCAATAAAATAATGTCCAAACTCATGGACAAAAACGATAATAGAGAGGCATAAAATAAAAGCTAATAACGTTATCACTAAATTTCCAAACTGAGGTATAAGAAGAGTATACTCCATGAACTTTCCTCAAAATTTTTCGACGAATGTCTTTGCTACAGACCTCGCCAACCGATCAAGTTCTAATATGGCTTCTATCTCTAAATCATTATTAAGTTCATTTGCCGAATATAACTCATCCATAGTAGCTCTTACAACATCTGCCATTCCGAGAAAACTTAACTTACAGCTTATAAAGTTATCCAAAGCTTCTTCCTTTGCAGCATTAAATGCTGCTCCAGCCAAACCTCCATGCTCAACAACTTCATAACCTAGCTTAAGAGCAGGGTATTTTACCAAATCTGGCTTTCCAAAATTTAGCGTTCCCAATTCGGCCAAATTGATTTCATCTAAAGGTAATTTCAACCTCTTTTCTTCATGCAATGCGTAAGCGATAGAGTGCTTCATATCAGCGGGACCGAGATGGGCTTTCATCCCACCATCATGAAAACACGCAATAGCATGAACCAAAGATTCGGGGTGTATAACGACCTCTATTTCCGAAGCACTTAAATTAAAAAATTCTTTTGCTTCAATAACTTCTAAAGCTTTATTAAATAGAGATGCGCTATCTATTGTTATTCTTTGTCCCATAGCCCAATTAGGATGAGTAGAAGCCTGATCGGGCGTCACGTTTTCTAACTCTGACTTAGAAAAGCTTCTAAAAGCACCACCAGATGCGGTAATTATTATTTTTGCAAGAGTTTCTCTTTCTTCCCCTCTTAACACTTGAGCAATAGCTGAATGTTCGCTGTCGACAGGTATAAGCTTAACACCATTTAAAGAAGATATTTGCTTCATAATCGGTCCTGCTGCGACCATACTTTCTTTGTTTGCCAAAGCCAAATTAGCACCAGACTTAAGTGCATTTAGCCCGGGCAATAAACCCGCCGAACCAACAATTGCAGACATTACCCAATCAGTTTGCCGTCCTGAAACCTCCAAGATCCCACTATCCCCAGCACAAACTTCGGTTTTATGCCCAAAAAGCATGTTTTTTAAATCATAAAACTTACTTTCATCAGCAATTGCCACAACATCAGCATTGAATTCGATAGCATTACGAGCCAAAAGCTCAATATTGCGAGCACCAGTCAAACCAACGACCTTGAATTTATCTTTTTCAAATGAAATCAAGTCTAATGTATTTTGGCCAATTGAGCCGGTTGCTCCCAAAATACTTATTTTTTTCATTAATAGACCCACACAAAGACAAGACCAGTCATTACAGTAGCTCCAATAAATCCATCAAAACGATCCATAAAACCACCATGTCCAGGAAGCAAATTTGAGCTGTCTTTTACATCACTTTTTCTCTTAAGGTGGCTTTGTATCATATCGCCTATTTGAGCAGCAACAGACAATAAAATACTAACAGAAACGAAAGTAAAAAATAGGTTTTGGGGAGCAACATTTTCTACAAAACACCAAGAAAATATTGCAACCGCCAACCAACCAGCTAAAACACCCGACCAAGTCTTTTTAGGACTTATACGAGGAAAAACTTTTGGCCCACCAACTGTTCGTCCGATGATATAACCC
>JAAXKA010000161.1 GCA_012269555.1 Alphaproteobacteria bacterium | reverse complement strand
ATACATATCTCTTTCCTTCCATTTTAGGTCATACGTTAAAGACCAAGATTTGTTTATAACAAGGCTACCCGTTTCATTAAGCCCTTGTCAATAGCAACAACCTTTTTTGTAGCGAGCTTTACAATTGAGGCCCCATTTTCATTCAATTATTGAACTAGTCCTTTAAAAATGCTTGAAAAAACGCCGGTTTGTTGTAATGTAGTTAATGAGGTCGGTCGCTAGCCCTCTATAAAAAAAGGCCTTAAATGTTTACGGAGGCTGTAGTGGCTTTGTTCAACTTAATATTATCCAAGCTTAACAGTAAAAAACCTGTTTATAATGTAGGTCAGAGGCTATATTCAAGAACAAAACGCAATGCCCTCTTCTTGGAAAAGGAAATCTTTGTAAATGAGATAAAGCATTTTCGCGTGAGTATTGAGGGGTCACCGATAAAAAAAGCCGTAATTTTAAGCGAAAACGCTTTACAAAATGACCAATACAAAGCTCTTGAAAATAAATCTAAGACAGAAACACTGCTTTGATTTTCTTTGTCTTTTAAGCCTAATTTACACTTAACGATCAGGAGTCAGCATTATAACGTCATCTGTTAGGCCTTCCTTTCTGACATCTACCTTACTTAACTTCCCAGACCCAGTTTTTCTGATACTATCTACAAACCTGATATACTTTGGAACAGCAAACCGAGGTAACTTTTCTTGACAAAATAGCAGAAATTTATCGTTATCTATTTTGTCTTCTTTATTTTTAACAATACAAACGAGGACTTCATCTTCACCGCCTGATTTTTCTGTTTTTACCCCTATTGCTGCACTTTCATCTACTTGCGGATATGAATTAATAACTTGTTCCAACTCAAAAGCAGAAATGTTCTCACCTCTACGCCTAATGCAGTCCTTTATCCTATCAAAATAATGCATCCTTCCCTTTTCATCAAAATGGCATGCATCGCCAGTATGAAACCATAAATTTCGCCAAGCCTCTACGGTTTTCTCTGGCATTTTATAGTAACCTGCTGAAAAAATTCCCGGGTGTTTAGGCCTAATTAGTAACTCACCAACTTTATTTACAGGCAGAGCTTCATCATTCTCAGGATTAGCAATTCTGACCTCATATAATTCATTTACTGGGTAACCAGCACGCCCTGGGACACAAGTCTCTTCATTAAGTGAAGCCCAAAAACTCATGCCGCTCTCAGTCATTCCGAAACCTTGCAAAAACTTAATATTAAAACGTTTTTCAAAATCTTTTCCCCATTCACCGATAGGAACGGCACTAACTAATCTTAATGAATGATTTTTATCTTCCTTGCTCTCCTCCGTGCTATAAACAAACTCAGGCATGACACCAAGTAGATGTGTTGTTGTTGCTTTTGAGATTTGAACGTCACTTAACCATCGATTGGGGCTAAATCTTTCTACGCAATAAACACTCATGCCCGCATATAGAGCTGCGAAGCACTGAATACTTAGTGCGTTAATATGGAATAACGGCATGCAGATATACTGTGTGTCTCTATCAGAAAACTCAGCAACCTCAGCACTTATAATTGCGTAAGAAAAGAAGTGTCCATGAGGCAACAAGACACCTTTAGACGGACCAGTGGTTCCAGACGTATACATTATCGCACAAATTTTATGAATTGAAGCAGTTTCCAGTAAACTTATTTCGCTATCATTAATGATATTATCTAAGCACGATTGAAAGTTTAAAATCTCTTCGGCATGAAGAGCCGTTGGCAATGATTTTTTATCAAAAGATTTAGTTACTATAGTACCTTTCAGTCGGTTTTTTTGTGACTTTATATTTTTAAAAACCTCTAATAAGGTATTGTCTATTATAGATATTTTTGGCTCGCAATTAAGAAACTGGTGCTCTAAGAATTGCCCTCTTAATTCTGTATTTATCGGAACAAAAATAGCTCCAATCTTCATTACAGCAAATAGAGAAATAAGAAATTCTGGACTATTTTTTAGAAAACAAAAGACATTTTCATCTTCTTTAAGTCCGATATCTAAAAGTTTATAAGCAAATTTGTCTGACTGCTCATCAAGCAATTTAAACGAGAGAGAAGTGCCGCAGTCAAATCTAATGAATTCTTTATCCCCATATTCAGACGCTCTGATCTTTAACAACTTCAAAATATTCCAGTTGGATTTCTCAGCAAAAACACCTCGTTCTTTCATAATAAAACTCCGTACCACAAAATAGCTTTAAATTATTATTTTATTAATTTGTCGGTGTTAGAATACAGTGCATTATATACTACAGCAAAGCAAATTAAAGATCCTCCTAGAATGGTATTGAGTAAAACCTCTTCCCCAATAAAGATCCATACCCAAACCGGTCCCAAAAATACCTCTCCAAGCATTAGTATGGTTAGTTGCGTTGCAGGCACAAATTTTGAGCCTAGAGTATATAAAACAAGGCCACCACCTACCTGAAAGACACCTAAAATGAAAATAATGAAGAAGTCTTTGCTGATAAGCTGAAAACTATAATTTGAAAACAATATAATTAAGAAAGCAACAGAGGATGCGATGATCCCAGAAGCGAAAACAGAAGGCAACATTTGCATATGTTTGTTTAGTCTTAGATTCATAGTAAAAAAAGAAAAGCCTATGGCTGAAATAACAGCGGATAAGTTTCCTTTCCAATCACCGCCACCAAAATCACCCCAAATCATTATAACGACGCCCATAAAAGCAATGGCAATGGAGAGCAATGTTTTGAT
>JAAXKA010000060.1 GCA_012269555.1 Alphaproteobacteria bacterium | reverse complement strand
ATTGTATGGTGCAGGCATACCTTTATGTACACGCCCTGACAAATCAAACTTTGAGCCATGACATGGACAGAAGAAACCTCCCTTCCATTCTAGACCTAGATCTTTATTTTCTCCTGGTTTGTAAAGTGGAGAACACCCCAAGTGTGTGCATACACCGAGTAAAACTAAATACTCAGGTTTTATAGATCTAAATTTGTTTTGTGCATATTGAGGTTGATGTTCACCTGTTGATTCAGAGTCAGCTAAATAGTCAACTTGGTTTTCAATTTTAGCTAGCATCTCTGGTGTACGATGAACTACCCAAACAGGTTTACCCCTCCACTCTACAATCTTGAAAGCGCCTGGTTTTATTCCAGTTAAATCTATTTCTACTGGTGCACCAGCCATTTTAGTTTTTTCACTAGGAGACATTGTAGATAAGAATGGAATAGCAGCAAACACTGCTCCTACTCCGCCCATCACCTTAGTGAGATTTGTGAGAAATTTTCTTCTGTTTGGAGATTTATTACCTTTATTTTCGTCCATGTTTTTGAAGTACAATTTTGGGGGTAATATATCATATAATCATTCTCTAATATATACTTTAACTATACTAATTTGAATAATGCTTAAAGAACTTACTAAATATGTGGTGATAGGAATACTTGCTGGTTTTATAGCATACTCATTCACAATAAAGAAACCCGTGTCAATTAAAGTGACTGAATCAGGAACAAGTGTTGCCAGTATATCTAAAGACTCCTTCAATCAGATTTACTCGTCTGTTAAAGATTCTGTAGTTACAATCAAAACAAATATTGGACGTGGATCAGGTGTTATTGTTACGGATCAAGGTCATGTTGTAACAAATGAACATGTTATTAGAGGTGCTAGGCAGATTCAGGTCATAACATCTGATAATGTACCTTTTCCTGCTACCATTGTTGGCACAGATGCCATAACAGACATTGCATTACTAAAAAGCAATTACATTGGTGAACCAATAATATTCTCAGACTCATCGAAAGCAAAAATAGGTGATATCGTTTTAGCAATAGGAAATCCCTTTGGTGTAGGCCAAACACTAACTCAAGGCATAATCTCTAGAACAAATAGTGGTCATATTACTGAAAATCCCCTTGATGAGTTTCTTCAATCTGATGCGGCTATTAACCCGGGTAATTCAGGTGGCGCTATGGTGAACACATCAGGAAAATTAATAGGAATAAATACAATGAATCTATCTTTAGGTGGAGGTAGTGATGGAATTGGTCTAGCTGTCCCATCAAATTTAGTGAAAAATATCATAGAGCAGATAATTGAATATGGTCAAGTTGTCCGAGGATATGTTGGCTTATCGGCTTACGATACTTCAAATGGCGTCATGATTACAAAAGTTCTAAAAAATGGACCAGCAGATCTGGCTGGACTAAAGCCAAGAGATATAATACTTGGTATTAATGATATGAAAATTAAAAACATTAAACAGGTAGTTAAAATTGTTGCATCACTTGAAGTAAATCAGAAAATTACCGTTAAACACTTGAGGAACGATAGCATTTTAGAAACAACAATAAACGTTGCCCAAATGCCTGAATCTCATAAAACTATAAATAGATAGTTACTTTCTTAATTTTGCTGAATTTGAATGTGAATTCAATCCTTCGCAGTCTGCCAGTTGTGATGCTATTTCAGCTAATTCTTTAGAATGAGATTTTGATATCCTCATCATACTTGTGCGTTTTAGAAAATCATAAACACCTAAGGGTGAAGCATACCTTGCAGAACCGTTCGTAGGCAATACATGGTTCGGGCCTGCGCAATAATCTCCAAATACTTCAGGGCTATTTTCCCCTATAAAGATTGCACCTGCATTCCTTATTTTATCCTCTAATTTATATTGATCATATCCAAATATTTCTAGATGCTCAGGGGCAATATTATCAGCTATCTCAACTATACTCTTAATAGTATTTGCTTTTATAAAAAGGCCTCTAGAGGTAAGAGATTTTTTTATTATGTCTTTTCTTGTTTGATGATTTAATAACTTGTCAATCTGTTTATTAACATCACTGATTAACTTATCACTAGTTGACAAAAGAATTGCTTGAGCAAGTTCATCATGCTCGGCTTGAGCAAACATATCAGTAGCAATAAGCTCTGGATTAGTGTTTTTATCTGCGATTATGAGTACCTCTGATGGACCAGCGAAACTATCAATGCCAACTTTACCAAAAACTTTCTTTTTAGCAGTCGCAACATAGATGTTGCCAGGTCCAACGATTTTATCGACTGCTTTAACAGTCTTTGTGCCAAAAGCAAGCGCGGCAATAGCATGTGCTCCACCAAATTTGAAAATCTTATCAACTCCACATAAATCTGCTGCAACTAAAACTAGCGGATTTAATTTTCCATTAATAGGAGGGCATGTCATAACAATATTTTTTACGCCAGCAATCTTTGCTGGAATGGCATTCATTAGAACTGTAGAGGGATAACTTGCTTTGCCGCCAGGCACATAGATACCCACGTTCTCAATAGGTACTACTTTTTCACCTATTTTGGAACCCTTAATATTGAAATGCCAGCTTCTTAATTTTTGATTATAAGAGAATTTTTTAATATTGCGCATAGCCTGCTTAAGACTTGACAGAGTTTTTTTTGATACAGATGAATATGCAGCATTTATTTCTTTTTTAGTTACAACTGAATCAGAAATTTTCTTGTAAGATGTTTTATCATATTGTTTAATAAACTTACGTAATCC
>JAAXKA010000043.1 GCA_012269555.1 Alphaproteobacteria bacterium | reverse complement strand
TCATTAGATGAGTCCATAAAAACCGTTGAAACTAATACTCAAAACCAAGAAGTAATCAAGGAAACTTTGGCTGAGTTGCGTGGGGCTGCGGAGAAGGCCAGTGCAGATATTACAAATGCCGATAAGCGTTATAATCAGGCAATTAAAATGAGTGTGCAGGATACTGAAAGATTAATTCAGGAATTCGCAGAGAATACACTAACTGATTTAAAATCTCAATCAGATGCTTCTCAGATGGCGTTGTCAGAACAAATACTGGAAATCCAGAAATTTTTTGCACCTAAGCCAGAGCAAGAAGACGGTGAAGAGACTGGCGTTGGGCCTGAGGATACTTTAGTGACTGTGAAACAATTTCAGGCCTTGGAGAAAAAGGTTGATGAGCTTATAATGCTTCAAAAAGAAATTGCTACTAACGTTTTGGAGTTGAACAGAGTGAGAAAAGCTCAAGCAAAAAAGAAGGTTACAGCTCCAAAGCCGCAGCCAAAACCTAAGCCAAACCCACTGAAATTCCCATGAGCGAAGAAGACAGTAATTTAAATTTAGCAGGTAATCTTGGCCCAGATGGCTCATTAGATAATGCTGCGGATCAGGAAATACCCGTAGTTGAAGATTTTGATCAGAACGGCATGCTATTAAAAATCGCTGTGAATGGTATTACTGTTCAAGATTACGTTAAGCGTTTGCAAGAAAGTGATATACTGGTCGCAGTAGATGGAAAAATTTATCGAGATGGACCCGCAAAACTAAGAGAAATATTTGAAAGCAAGGCCGGAACAGAAGCGAAATGGTTGCTATCTTTCTGGCGTGATGGACAAATATTTGATATCTTAATCACGTCTCCGATCCAAAGCCAATTTGGGCTTGCCACAGAGCAAGAGACACAGTGGGCTCTGGAGCAGTTCGAGGAACACGTATTTACAGATTTTGATAGTTATCAAAATTATGAAGTGTACCGCGATGGCCGTGGTGTTTGCGATATTCTAAGCATGGAAAAAGATCCTATGGCGTTTATGTTTCCAGTTTTTTGGTGTATGAAATATCGCCTTTATCCGCCATTATTTGTTTTGCTCGTTAGCTATGGCATAACGATTTTTGTAAACATATTTTTGTTTCTGATAACCTATATTGTTTTATCCAGGTTCGTTTACTTATCACAAAACAATATCATGCGGTCCTTTACTCTATTTGAGAGTAAGAACCACTACATGACTATAGCGTCATCTAACGAACGGGATGTGAGTGCACTCGTTAAGAAAATAGATCCAAAGAATAAAATAAGGTTTGAGCGCCATGCAATCAAGGCGCCCAAAGTTGTACACAAAGTTATTTTGAAAGAAAACTAGTCGAATAAAGTTTTAAGCAAAAGCACCTGATAAAACATTTCTTCTTTTGCGCGCAAATGAGGATGGAATATTTTCGAGCTTTCTATACTTTGCAACGGTTCTTCGCGCCACTGCAATACCATCCTTTGCCAGCGTAGAGACAATCAGGTCGTCACTTATTGGTGCATGGGGATCTTCTTTCTCAATCAGTTTCTTGATTTTGAATTTAATGGAAGTGGCCGAAGTCGTTTCGGTTTGGCCATCTTGTTGAATACCAACGCTGAAAAACGCTTTGAGCTCCATTGTTCCCCGAGGAGTTTGGATTAAAGAGCCTGTAGTGACCCTACTGATGGTACTTTCATGCATTGCGACAGCATCTGCGATGTCTTTTAAAACCATAGGCTGAATGTACTGTGCGCCCTTCTCAAGAAACGCAGTCTGTCGCTTTATAATTTCACTTCCTACTTTGAGCATGGTCTCGTTTCTTTTTTCTATTGCTTTGGCTAGCCATTTTGCCTCAGTCACTTTATCTCTTATGAAATCGCGATCATTTTTGTCTCTAACCTTCTTTCTGAGGTCTTGTGCATATTCTTTTTCGATTTTCACATCGGGAAGGGTGGAGTTATTCAATTCAATGGACCAGCCGTCTTCTTTTTCGAATACGCGAAGGTCTGGCTCTCGAATTGGTGCGCCAAAATGCTCAAATTTTAAACCTGGCTTAGGGTCAAATGATTTTATTTTTTTGAATACAGCGGCAATTTCTTCATCAGAACAACCACTTCTGCGCTTTAGCAAGTCAAACTTACCGCTAGCCATGAGATGTAAGTTATCCAAAACAATTGATAAATTTTTACAATATGCCTCACTATCTTTAGCTTGAAGAATGAGACACTCTTTCAAATTACGGGCAAATAAACCTGCTGGTTCGATTTCTTGCAGTTTTGATAAAATATGCTCTATCTGCTCAGGTTTGCAGTTTAGTTCTTTCGCAATAGCACATAAGTCCTCAGTCAGCCATCCAGTGGGTTCTAATTCTTCGAGTATTCTTTGTGCAATTATGAACTCAAAATTTGAAAGACGTAAATTATTTATAAAATCCAAACAATGAGCATAAAGGGATTTACTCTCTTCGGCGACCAAACTTATTGTATCAAAATCTAAAGCTGCCTTTGATACTGTTGATTTGGGTATGTAACTTTCCCCTGTTTCGAATTGATTTTCCTGTGAAAGGTTATTCGAATTGGCTGCTTCATTATAGGGATTGTCGCTTAAACTCTTATCTAAGTCTTTTTTATCAGCCATCTGACTGGAAGTGCTATGAATTTCTTCAGATTGAGGGTTTGTCTCAATGAAGGGGTTATCCTGGAACTGGTCTGAAACAAATTCCTGTATCTCCATATTTGTCATGTGCAGTAACTTAATAGCCTGCTGTACTTG
>JAAXKA010000003.1 GCA_012269555.1 Alphaproteobacteria bacterium | reverse complement strand
ACATAGCAATGGCAGACAACGCAAAAGGCAAGATGGAGTGTAACTCGACTGAGATTTCAAAATGGCAATGCAGTGAAATAGAAGACAATTCCAAAAACCACCTAAACAGAAAAATTACTACAAGATGCTCAAGAAGCTAATGGTAGCTGCGATACCAACTAGAAGAAAGCAAAATCCGATAACAAGATGCGAGGGGCACTTGCAGTTATTATCCCTAAGCGTTAAAATTGAGAATATTTACAGCAAAAGCATAAAATACAAAAACGAAAAGCTTAGTTATACTTACTTTCATGGCCCAGGGCTGGGAGGAAACCGACAAGAACGCCAGGCTAATTATCTACAATGCAGTGGCTGCAGGAGCGCAAAAACAAAAACTACGAAAAGGAGCGCTTGCATACATACAAGGTTTTCTTCGAAAGCAGGCACAGATAACTACGGGGGCTATTGAGGCATTACACAGCAAACCCGAAGTGGAGACAAAGGCGAAAAGAAGTTTAAAAGCTATAACCCACCATACCGCACAAATGAAGACCCGAAATCGCGGAAAAAAGGGAAAGACACAGGGTTGACAAGGGAAAAAGGACTGCTATAAATAGAATGTGCGATATTGCATTTTAGCGATGAGCCCCACACCCAGCAAAGATCGAAGGGCTGTTCTGAACTTTGAAGGCAAGCGTTATAACTTAAATGATATGTCTGACGAACTCAAAAGGCTGGTTCGCGGATTACAAACAGCGGAATCGCAACTCAAACATGCTCAAGACCAGTTAAGGGTTGTGGCAGTCGGAAGACAGGTCCTAGCCTCACAACTAAAAAGAAAATTGACAGAAGTTGCCCCATGCGAGGATTAGGAAAAGATGACATACAAATAAAAAAGATATCATCGTTAATTTTAAAATCAAATAAAAAATTCATTCTCATTTTTTTTATATTGTTTACGAGCTCAATATTCTTTTCTAAGAACATAATAAACCATAAGATTCCAATACCGCAAATAGGAAAGACCAAAAACTCCTTCAAGTTGGTTGAAGAAGCAGAAAGACTTAGTATAGAAGAAGTAAATATGGCAACAAATTATGGATTCAAAACTGCATCATTGCTTATGGACAGGGGAGACAACAAGCTAAGACCTCAAGTCATAATTGATGAACTGGGCTCCAAAAGATATAGATACATTGCAACGAAAGGGGAAGGATCGAAGACAAGAAAACAAGTCGAGAGGGAAGCAGAGGAAATTGAGAAGAAAATTAGAACAAGCCGAAGAAGGACAAAGAATTTATTGAAAATGCTAAGAGACGTTGGCGTAACTGTTGCAATTGGAAACCCTGGAAAAGCGGGAGCAGCTGCCGTATGGAGTCCAAAAATTCAAACAATCAAAATATCAAGGCAAAAGATGGAGGAGGGCTCACAGGCAGTCCTAAGAGTCTTAAATCATGAAGGGATACACGTCGCTCAGAGTTGTAAAAATGGGGGTATAAACTACAAACCCATCCCACTGGGGCTGAAACTGTCGCCATCCGAAATCTATAGAAAACAAATTGCGTCAAAAATCTACGAAAAAAGCTCTAAGCAGATTAAGAAACTTGAGAAAGAAGCCTACTCGTATGAGTTTTCAAATCAATCAACGCTTTACCTTATTAAAAAAGAATGCGAACGGAAGAGGGCATTTGAAAGCTAGAATCACTTGCCGGAAGGAGAACCCCGTTTAATCAAAAATAATCTAATTTCACAAACGAGAATTGAAATGAAGGCACCTTGTGTTGATCCGACAAGCCACTGATATAAATCGGACTTTGTTCCGCTAGTGATACCAAAAGCCAAAACGCTAATAGTAAATAACCAAGAGAATCTTAAAATCCACGGCTCACCTGGCCTAATTTTTTCAGCCAAGAAGTAACCCAAAACACCTAGCAACAGAAAAATATAAGTATTCATAGCTTAGGATAAACGACGCGTAAAATAGCGCCAACAATATGCCGACAATCTATTTCTCCTTTTTAATTTGTGATCATTACCTTCAGACTCAAAACTAGAAACTGAACCAGAGAACTGGGGGAAAGTAGAACTTGAATTAGTTTTTGATGAATATATTTCCTGAGTAAGAGTCAAAATCTTACCAAGACTCTCTGCATCAAGATCATAAAGAGCCGCCAATAGTCTAAACAAATTAGAATGCCTACTCAAATTAGAGGATAATGTTGAGTCAATTTCAAAATCAATTGATGACAAAAGGGATGATATCCCAAGACCAGGCTTGATATAGTAAAGATATGAAAAACGTTGACCTTTACTCTTACATTTTAGCCTTCGAATACAATCTTTTAAAAGCAATTTTTTAAGAACTCTAGATACAAAAGGCTGGTCAAGAGAAAGAGACTCTTCTAAAAAAGCAGAAGAAGATCCAGGATTAAAATTAAGCAGCATTAATATGTCAAGTTCCGACCTAGAGAAAGTGGTTAGAGATGGGTAAGACAAGTCTAATTTTATTTGTAATAATCATAACAAATAAAACAAGAAGTTCAGCAACGAACAATACAAAAACACGAATTACTGACAAAGTTTGTATATACAAAAAAGACATTCAAAGGAGCACTTAACCCAAGAGAATGAGAATCATTATTCCCTAAGAGAGGGAATGAGGTACTTAGTATGTACTAGTAACATAGAATTTGGACGTATTCGCTACATTTTTGAAGAGAAAGAGTTCATGTAAGGGTGACATCCGGCTGTAAGACGTTATGATGAGGGTAGCTCTCGTGTATACGAGAAAGTTTTCTATGGTCAATCCGGATATAAGCACAATAAAAGAAAATGATCTAGAAGAATTAAAAGCATTTAGCGCAAGGTTTAAGGTAACTACATTAGACTCATTCAAACAAGTTTGCAAAGAACAAAGTAAACAATACACAAAGGTATTGGAGTCACTTGCCGAAGCATATATAAGCTGTAAAGGAAGTATACAACTTGCTATAACACTCGCACTAAAAGATCAATGCGAACCGCAAGAAATAGCAAACATTCTAGGTGTCCAGATAGGAATAACAGACCAGAGTGATTTGTTATCGGACAAATTAGAAGAGATTGAACAGAGAGCAAATTCAACATTAATGCAGGTAGAAGGTAGTAAAAGTTTGATAGATCTAAGACTAGCTTCATTAGAAGAAATGATTGCAGAAATGAGCACAAACAGCGAGAGAACCAGAGTAGAATTCATGGGAAATAAATCTATATCCGAAACTGATCATAACGATGTTAATATTGTTCCTCCTAAAGACTGGAATGAGTTAGTTGGTAGATTTATGAATTTGGAAGACACGATTCGGGGCGAAGATTCAGGATTAGAAATACGTGTAGAAGTTTTAGAAAGTATTGCAGAAGAACAAGGGTTTTCTGTTAGGTGGGAGGATGGCAATCCAGATACACAGATTTCAATGGCAGAAGATACATTTGAAGAATTTGAGGAAGTCGACATGAATGAGGTAATTTAATGGATCTTGCACAACTAGAAAGAATATTAAACGAATACGGGAAAAAGGATGAATGGATTCTTCAACACTTGACCAACACAGGAAACTGGAGATCAATTATATATAATATAGGCCAGGAAAAACTTCTATCAGAAATAGATAAAAATAATATACAATATCTTAATTATAAAGAAGATAAAGGAGGCAAAGAAGATGACCCAGACAGATCCGAAGACTTAAGGAAAGAATTTATAAAAGAAGAATGGCTAAAACCTCAAATAAAAGATTATTTTTACAAGCGAAAAAGAGATCTAGATCAAGTTGTTTATTCAATGTTGAGGCTAAGTGATATCGGACTTGCCGAAGAATTATACCTACGCCTCAAGAATGACGAGTCAAGCATTAGTGAATTAGCGCATAAATACTCTCTCGGTCCAGAAAAGTATACCAAAGGAATTGTGGGACCAATGCCGCTGAGTAAAGCTAACGAACAAATTAGAGCGATATCAAACAAGGAAAATATAGGTAAACTAAATAAACCAATTGTAGTTCAAAATACAATTATTATTTCAATTGTAGAACACATTATAGAAGCGACCCTAACACAAGAAATGGAACAGAAGCTTCTAGAAGAACTTTTCAACATTGAACTACAAAAAACAGTGAATGTAATCACAGGTTCCCAATAATATGACACAAGAAAATCAAAATAATACCAATATATCAAGAATACTTAAGCTAATTGACTATTTTCAGCCATATAAAGAATTAGGAGACAAGGAAAAAGAATTTTTATCGCAGAACTCCACATTAGTAAAGGGTAAAACAGGACAAACACTGCTAAGGTCTGAAGAATCATCGAATTATGTTTACTTAATTGTAGAAGGCAGAGTGAGAGTAGTGGGGAAAGACCAAAGAACCGATGATATTGAAACGATTGAATTATGTGGTCCAGGCCAGTCAATAGGTTGGGTAGGAGTGCTCAGGGGACGAAGCTGTGAAACAGCATTATGTTCATCATCGATAATCGCCCTTCGTATAGAGAAAAAGATAATATCGCAGGTGTTCACACGATCTATAATCGCAAGAAAATACTGGAGTAATCATGCTGCAAAAGCAGAGTTATTTGAAGCAACTTCAACAGCATTGAAGAGACACCCAGACTCTAAAATCAATACGATGGAAATAGTTGAAAATCTTCTTCAATCATACAAAGTTTGCCTAGGAAGCCAGAATAATGTCGAAGAATTGAAAGAGTTAGATTATTTATGGTATATAAGTGGCGGGAAACAACATGGCAGGCTAATTGATGCAGATCTTGCTGATTTCTTGAAAGAGAAAGCTACTTATCGGTTGGTCGGCATAAATAGATTAGAGCTAAAAAAACAATTAACTGAGACGACTGATGAAGATTTAAGAAGGGAGTCAAATGCAGTGCTTTTTGACGAAGTCAGGAGGCTTGAAGAAAAGGATTTAGAAATTTTGGAAGATGACTTGGAACCAGAATATGTTGAAGATGATAGCGAAGAGTTAGAAATAATTTACCGTAAAGGGAAAGGTCCGGTGGAAGGTTCAGCTGCATGCTTAAGAATGCTCTGCGAGACAATAGGATTACCAATGAAGCGGGAAATGATATTACGTATATTGAAAGATCAAACGGAACGATATGGAGGTATAACACTTCCATTGGCAGGAGCAATCTGCGAAACACTTGGTTTGCGGACACAGATCACAAGTTGCAAACAAAGCGAACTCCATAAAATAGAATTACCTGCCTTAATGTTGAGAGAAGAGGAGCTTATTATGATAGCTTCATCTAAAAATACAAGCTGTCAGATAGCTGTACCGAGTAAAGGAATAGCAGATATAGATACGGAAGACTTGTTCTCCGAAAATGAAAGAGTGCAACTGCTGCTAATAGCAAAGACCGACCAAACTCCTGAAGACAATTTCAGCCTTAAGTGGTTTTTACCATCACTCAGAAAATATAGAATCGTTCTAGGTGAGGTACTGTTATCCTCTCTATTTGTACAACTTTTTGGCTTAGCCAACCCACTTCTTATACAGCAGATTATTGATAAAGTGATTATCAATAACGCTCCGGGAACACTGGCAACACTCGGAACACTGTTAATACTATTTGCAATCATTGAAGTAGGTCTCCAAAGTGTAAGGACCTTTTTATTTGTAGATACAACTAATAGAATTGACGTTGCGCTAGGAAGTAAAGTAATAGATCACATGTTGAAACTACCCTTAAAGTTTTTTGACAAAAGGCCAGTAGGAGAATTGTCAAATAGGATCGGAGAACTAGAAAATATCAGAAAATTTCTAACAGGAACTGCATTAACGGCCGTAATTGACGCTGTATTTGCACTGCTATATGTTTTTGTCATGATCATTTATAGTTGGCAATTAACGCTGGTGACAGTTGCGGTGATTCCAGCGTTAATAGGCGTTACATACTACTTTTCTCCAAAAGTTAGGAAGCAAATACAAGCAAAGTCAGTTGCTGCTGCAAAAACTCAATCACATCTAGTAGAAGTATTGTCAGGAATTCAAACAGTCAAGTCTCAAGGTGTTGAACTAAGAACAAGATGGAAGTGGCAAGATCTTTATGTTGATTATGTAGCCGACGGATTTGGAAATACAGTAATTAGTACCGCAAATAGTTCAATTAGTACCCTCATTAACAAAACATCAAGCCTAATGGTTGTATGGATGGGGGCAGCCCTAGTTGTTGAAGGAAAAATGACAATGGGTGGAATGATTGCATTCCGAATGATTGCCGGCTTTGTTACAAGCCCAGTGCTCAGACTTTCACAAATATGGCAAAACTTTCAAGAAATCAACTTATCAATGGAAAGGCTAGGTGACATACTGAACCACCCACAAGAAACGGGAGCAGACGAACTCAAAAAGCCTGTTGTCCCTAATCTAGATGGTGATATAGAATACAAAGATATATGGTTCAGGTATAACCCATCTGGACCATTCTTATTAAAAGGATTAAACTTGAGTATACCGTCAGGGACCTTCGTAGCAGTTGTAGGCCTTAGCGGTTCTGGCAAAAGCACTGCTACGAAACTTCTTCCAAGACTGTACGAACCAGAAAAAGGTAAAATCCTGGTAGACAATATGGATATTTCAAAACTAGAGCTTTATTCGCTTCGCAAGCAGATTGGAATTGTTCCCCAGGACACTTTATTATTTGATGGGAGTATTATTGAAAATATAACTCTAACGAATCCATCCGCAAGCCAAGAAGAGATTGATGAAGCTATTCAAATAAGTTGTTCAGACGAATTTATTAGAGATCTTCCAGCGAAGTACGACACTAAAGTCGGGGAGCGAGGTGCTAATTTATCAGGAGGACAAAGGCAACGATTGGCAATAGCAAGAACAATTCTGCAGAAACCCAGTATTCTAATTATGGATGAGGCGACATCAGCTCTTGATTATCAAACTGAAAGACGTGTAAGTGAAAACCTAATGAATAAGCTTAAGGGCAAGACTGTGCTCTATGTAACACACCGGCTATCGTCAATAGTAAATGCAGATATGATTATCCTTATGGGTTCAGGGGAGGTTGTTGAAATGGGAACACATAATGAACTTCTGGAGAAAAAAGGGGCTTATCATAGCTTGTTCACCCAACAAGCTGCTAAAATAAATTAGACGAAGTCCTAAGGTGGACTCAAAACTTACCAAACCAGAACCCAGAAAAGCTGATCCAAGGTTTAGAACTAACAAGAGAATTGGGCTTGGCAAGCAAAGTCTTAAATTCTCTAGAAGCATTATATGGATAATGTTAGCTGGCTCCAGTATCGCTCTAACTATAGGTTTTGTTGGGAAAATGGACGAGACAGTTCAAGTCCGAGGTATTATTGAATCTTCTGAAGGCTCAGAAACTGTTGTATCTCCCTTGACTAAAGTAATCAAAGAAATATATGTAAAAAATGGCGAATTCGTAGAGGCTGGTCAGATTGTAATGGTACTAGAAAACAGCGAAGAGGTAAGCCAAGCCAGAAAAGCAAAAACAGTTTTCCAAGAAAAAGAAATAGAATTAGCATCTTATCAACTACGCAATAATAAAACTCTCAATCCAAATGAATTCGAAACATTCTCAGTGCAAGACCCAGATGTAAGACTTGGCTTGCAGAAAAGAGCCGATTTTATAGAACTCCAAGATAAGCTCAAGAGCAAGAATTCTCTATCAGATCTCGAGCAAGCCAATTATCTTGTTGCCCAGGCAACTAGATCCCTAGAGGGAAAGAAGAAAGAACTTCTATACGCAAAAGATATTAGCAAGCGCTACCGTCAGCTCGCAGACCTAATGGCAATTTCAGAGCTACAAGCTCTTGAACAGGAAAACAAGGTTAATAATTTAGAAGCATCGGTAAAGAGCTTGGCAATAGAATTGCAAAAGGCAAAGAATAGGGCTGAAATGCAATCATTAATTACGGACAATGCGGATTTACGCAATGAACTTGATTCTGAAAGACTTGAAACTTCCGCGCTAGAGCAGCGCGCATCAGCCTTTAACCGATTATCAGAGCTTCGTAATCGAATCAAACTTACCGTTGTCAAAGCTAATGTTTCAGGGAAAGTATTTAGGCTTACCAAGAACTCAGGTCA
Source organism: Alphaproteobacteria bacterium (assembly GCA_012269555.1). GTDB lineage: Bacteria > Pseudomonadota > Alphaproteobacteria > Puniceispirillales > Puniceispirillaceae > UBA5951. The sequence continues at coordinate 3,403 of JAAXKA010000003.1, read as the reverse complement.
ATTAGTTTCTACTGGAGAAGAACTATTTCAAGTTATCCCTGACGATTTGGATATAGCAAAACTCACAATCTCTGATGCAAATGTAGGCATGCTCGTGCCCGGAATGCCAGTTGATCTGCGTCTAGATGCATACTCATTCTCTGATTTTGGCTCTTTAAAAGGAAGGCTATATGAGATAGGGAATAGCATGATGCCACCGGACAAGCTTTCACCACAAGCTTCATACTTTCCTGGAAAAGTTACACTTGAAGATCGTTATGTGAAAATTGCAGGGAAACAAATACCACTTAGATCAGGAATGGCTGTAACTGCAATGATAAAAACTGGTGAAAAGCCTCTCATCTCTATGATTGCCAAAATATTTGATAAACCTCAAGTGGAGCAATTTTAAAACAATCAAAGTGCTGAAAGGTTCATAAGCAGGATTTTATGATATCAAGCTATTAAGTTAATATCTTCAGTAAAAAATGACTTGTGAGTTGGAGAAGCTATAGACTCTATATAACCAATCAGATTCAGATCACCTTGGCTAGAAATATGCATCAACATATTAGTATCATCTAAAAGGGCAAATCCCTCGTCATACTGCGTATTACCAGAAAAGAAAAATTCATTAAATGATGTATTCAGCAATATCTGCTGATCCATACTGGCTTGAGAATCCTTATAGCAGTACAAATCCTGTTCAGATACACCAACTGAGCCAAGATCTACTAAACCAATACTCTTACCACGTAACGCTACAGCATCACCCTCCATAATATTGAAATCAGTAATGCGGGGGATATCAAGCATTGTTTGACCGCTAATTAAACCTTTCTCGAAATCTGAAAGCTCATCAAATACGCCCAGAGTAATTGCATTATCAATATCAATCACAAAAATATCACTTCCTTCTCCACCCTCTAATGTATCAGCTCCTCCATTTGCCAAGAGCAAATCGTTGCCCTTACCACCAAAAAGTGATTCAGAATTAGAGGTACCGAATAAACGATCATCGCCATCTTCACCATATAATGAAGTTAAGAGAGAATCTCCAATTAAGTACAAGTCATCATCATCATTACCTCCGTAAATTGAGCTTCTCTGAGCACCTTCGACCACTATTACATCGTTACCATCTCCACCCATTAAAATCGAGTCGCTAAGTGCAATATCATCAAATACAACTTGGTCAAACAGATCTTCAAGAGTATCTGGAGTATCTAATTTAGTGGAGATATCGCTACTTATAATGATAGTATCATCTCCACCTCCCATATCGAGGGAGCTGAAGTCCATAGCAATACTTGAAATATCACCATCTATATCAAAGTCTACTGCCTCGAATATTGAAATATTTACCTCCGTAACCGCATGCACCTTAAGCGTGTCAGATTGATCACCAAGAATTAACTTTGACCTATCGAAAACACGGGTATGTTGTGAAATGTCAACCTCACTTGAAGCATTTTCTGAGGATATATTTACATCATGGTAGTTTTCAGCCATCAAAAGAGCTGGTTCACCCTTTTGATTTATTTCTATGGCTCCATAATCAATAATAGAGTCACGAATTAAAGTGACATTTTCATCGGTTGATACTTTTGCGTCAGAATCAACGGCATACGCATTGGTTTCTCCATTATGAATTGCCTTTAAATCTAAAGCTTGTAATGTACTAAAATTATCACTAGGTACTCCTAGATATTCCTCAACGGATCGAGTGATTTCGGAATTTGTAATGTCCATACCTTGCTCATCCCAAACAACAGATGCACTACCACCTTCTTCAGCGCTGAGGTTTGCAGCAAGTCTTTTATGCAGTAGATTTCTATATCCGTCAAAATCAGAATCGGTTACACTCGAAGTCGTAAGACCGTCTAATGACTGATCACTATGAATAACGGACAAAACAGCTTGAGATGCTCCATTATCAAAAATTTGTTCATTACCAGATGAGACAACACTAATTAAAGAGTCAACAGCGGCATTAGTCACAGCTATTGATCCTTCATCCTGATAGATTTTGAAGAAACTTCTAAGATCATCTGTCTCAGCAAGGTTAATAGTATTTAGTTGTCCATCGGCAGATGTAGCGGCACTAACAAGATTTGTGGCAATAGAACCCAAGCCAGAAAACTTATCATCCTCAATAATCTCATCAGATACATATCCAAGATTATATATTTGAGCTGCTTTGACTTTGTAATCAGTGGCAGCATCAATATTATTTGTCAATTCTATCTCTGAGAAGGGATTATATGTAGACAGATCACCAATTACATCTTCATCTAATCCCAAAAGAGTCATAATTTTTTCTTCGGCAAGTTCATATGTTATTTCTTGTCCGAGAGCTTCAAGTCCTTGCTTAAGACCCTCTACGAGAGTTGTCATAGGACTAATCATAAAATTATCTGTATCTTCATCTATTCCTATGATTGATCCTAAAGATGCCATCATCGAATGTCGATTCAACGATCCAGATACAGTATCTGTGCCACCAACAATATGAACGGTATGCTCAAAGTCTGGATTAAGGGAAAAGACCTCTCCATCCGACCGTATTAATGAGGCACCGTCTTGCCACTTGTTTATACTAAATGGATCTTCGAAGTCAAAGTCAAAGTCAAAATCACCTGAGTTATCGGTAAAGGTGTACCAATCAGAAGGGTCAAAGTAACCATTATCATTAAAATCAATGTAAACAGTTGCACCATCTAAGGGACCCTCAATAACAGTACCTTTAACTGGTGCAGCAGAAGGTGAGGGAGTTGGCGTTGGTGTGGGAGTTGGCGTTGGTGTGGGAGTTGGGCTTGGTGAGGGAGCTGGACTTGGTGTGGGAGTTGGGCTTGGTGTGGGAGTTGGGCTTGGATTGGGCGATAGGATTGGGGTTTGTGAACCTGGGGAAACAACATTCAATTTATTAATATCACCAGCAGTCAATTCACCCGATTGGACATCATCAAGAAGCTGCAAATTCGAAGCAGTTCCAGACTGTGATGAAAAAGTCGAAACTGGAGATCCTAAAGTCGCAGAAATAGGTATGAATGAGGCTGCAGGAGAGACACCTCGTGGAACAGACGTAAAATCTGTTGAAGGAAAAGATGAATAAAAACCGTCAGAACCATCTCTGATAAACGAAATGGCTAAATCAGGAAGTGGAGGCAATTGATTCGCTGGACTCAAAACCACTTCATCAGTCGTAATCGGCTGTGAGGAAATATCGCTTGGTAAGCCTCTAGTGATGTTCCAATTAGGCCGCACATTTCTGATACTTTCATCACCACCCATTGAGGCTTTAGCCTCTTGCTGGAGTACTAAGGCTATAAGCAGCCCTATAGAGGCGGTTGTCAAAGCGCCTTCCAAAGTAAGACGACTTGAACCCGAATCGAGATTGATATCTTTGGTCCTGCGCTTCTGA
>JAAXKA010000069.1 GCA_012269555.1 Alphaproteobacteria bacterium | reverse complement strand
ATATATGGTGAATTAGAACATTTGAAGTTACTAGTTAATAACGTTGAGTTTAAAGAAGAAAAGAAGCTGGGGACATTGGATAAACTACAGATCCTCGGTTTTCGGAAAACCACACTTCGAAATTTTACTGAAATAACAAACGAAACAGACATTTCTGTGGCTTTACGCAAGTTGGCAAAATCTTTTGTCAACGGTAAGTGTCGCCATTTTGATGATAGTAACTTATATTTTATTACAGGAAAGCCGAATTCTGGAAAAACAACTTTCGCATCGAGATTTTACGAGCATAAATGATAGCAATAGAAGAAAGTTGATTTCTTCAATTAAAAATTTGGAACAACAAACAGATGTCATAAACGGTACTGCTCAAAAAGCTATTGTTGTTGATACAAAGATGCAAAATGAGGATTTGGACTTACTGATAGCCGAAATTCAAAAAGTGCGTCCTGATTTAAAGATTAGTATTATTAGCACGCTAGAAGTCGGTAGTAGTTATGAAATGGTAATCAAGTCAAAAGGGTTAAATACATCAGAGAGACAATATTTTGCTTTCACTAAATTAGATCTTTGCGACATTTCTATACCTGAAATATCGGCCATTCTAGAACTTTCAAAAAAGTGTATGTTTTTCTCTGGTATCGATAAATTAAAAGACGGGGCTTATTTCGCTAAATTAGACCAAGTTGAGTCATATTTATCTAAGAAATTAAAAGAAGAGATTGAGTGAATTATGGTTGAAACAATTGCTATTGCGAGTGGGAAAGGCGGTGTTGGAAAGACATCTCTTGCGGTGAATTGCGCGGTCGAGCTCGCAAATCAGACAAAGCGTGTTGGTCTTTTAGATGCAGATTTTGGCTTGGCCAATGCCCATATAATGCTCAACCAAAAAGTTTCTGTAAGTATTAGTGACATGCTGGATGGAACAAGCAGCATGGAGGACTTAGTTCAAGTAACGCCTAATGGACTAAAACTCATTCCGGGTGGCTCTGGTGTGCTAGAGGTCATGAATATTGATAGCAAAAAACGTTGGGAAGTAATCAAATCCCTAGACCATTTAGAAAATGAAATTGACTTTCTCTTTGTTGATACGCCGGCTGGAGCTTCAGATTCCAGCATAGAGTTTGCTGCTGCATGTGATAAAATCATTATAGTATTAGTTGGCGAACCAACAAGTTTTATGGATGCCTACGCATTTATAAAAGCATTGAGTATTGAGAAAAACGTAGGTGGTGTATCAATAGTCGTCAACATGGCAAAAAATGCATCAGATGCCACTAATAGTTTTGAAAGCTTTAAGAAAATAGTTTCGCATTTCCTAGAAGTAGATTTGACTTTTGTTGGATGGCTACCTCATAGTCAAACAATAAGTAATTCCATAGTAGCCAGAAAACCTTTCATACTGAATAAGAAAGAGAATGGTAACCTTAAAATGCGTATAGATGAAATAATAAAAAAAGTTATTGATGCTAGCAGAATAAAGTCAAACGGTATTAGGTTTTTTGACAAATAGTTCGGATCCGATTTTAATGCATGGTTACACTAAAAAATCTGATGATAAAAATGATCTCATAAATAAAAATATGAGCGTCGTAAAAAAGATTGCCTATTATTATTTAGGGCGTGTTCATCAAGTTGTGGAAATTGAAGATCTTTTGCAGATTGGCATGGTCGGTCTGATCGAAGCAGCCCATAATTATGAGCCGCATGACGGAGTATCTTTTGAAAACTATGCTCGGCTTCGCGTCAAAGGCGCAATTATTGATTTTTTGAGAAAGTCATCAAATTTATGTAGAGGGACTATTAAAAGAAAGCAGGACTTTGATAAGGCTAGTAGAAAATTGGAGGTAGAATACAAAAGACTACCTACCTCAGAAGAAGTTGCGCAGGAATTAGATATACCTATTTCGGAGCTTATGTCCTGGAAACATGATTTTGCTGCGAGCAAACATCAAAGTATAGAAGAGGCAACGGAGGCGTATGGAGACTTTTTATTCTCTGGAGATCAATCTGTAGAAGAGAAAATTTTAAATGGCGAATTGAAGAGTATTTTAAGGGCTAATATAGGTCGTCTTAACAAGCAACAATTGTTGGTTCTTCAACTATATTATGTTGAGGAATTAAACGTTTACGAAATTGCAGAAGTCTTATCGGTTTCAACAGGTAGAGTTTCACAAGTAAAATCGGCGGCTATTAGAGAACTCCGTAAAATAATTGAGAGTGAAGTGAATGCATAATGTGAAATCAAATGCAGCAAGCCGTGAATTTTCGCTCCACCTAACTATCCAAAGTAGCGATATTATAAAAACTAGTATTGGAGAACCTTCGCAACTTTCAATTTCATGCGACATTTCTGAGGTGCCGTCAGTACATTGTAAGTTAATTATTTCACAAAAGCAGCAAGACTTGGGTGCAATCGGTACGATAAAATTTGAAAAAACAAGGCCTATTGCATCAGCAAACTTAAATTTACCGGCACTTTGTTTCGATGAACTAAAGAGCCTGTTACTGTACAGCCCTCCTAGGCCAGCCTCTTTATTTTTAAATACATCGCGATATCAAGAAAACAACAGTGGATACTTACCTATCAAAAATTCAGGGCAGGCACTGGAGATTTATAATTTGAGCTGGCGGTATCCCATCTTATAGGTGTAATTTTTACACATAAAATAAATATAGCTTCAAACCCGTTTTTCGGCATTGATGGTTTATTCTAGCTTTTATTAAGTTTTGCGTCGCCTTTATCGATAAGTTTCTGCGCTTCTGTTTTGGGTAGATCTAGAA
>JAAXKA010000090.1 GCA_012269555.1 Alphaproteobacteria bacterium | reverse complement strand
TTTGTTCATAAACTTTTTCCCAAAAAGCTTTTGGCCACATAAAAGTTTTATAATAAAAACCTGCAGATAGAAAATTTGAAAGATAATCATTTATTCTCATAAAATCCCAAGAAAGTGATCCAAAATGATTTTGACTATTAGCTACTAACCCATCAAAAAGTTTTACTGTAGTGGCTCTAATATTTGGTTCAGTGAACTTTTTCTCATCAAGCTGTACTAAAGCTGATGGTTCTTCAGATCCAGATGTAAAAATTCCACGAGGCCTATGATATTTAAAAGATCTACCAACTAAGTGAATCCCATTTCCCAAAAGGGCAGAAGATAAAGTATCACCCTCAAAACCTTTTAAATTTTTTCCATTAAATGAAAAGTTAAGTACCTTTTTACGGTTAATTAAACCTCCTGTTTTTGTTCTATACATTTACTTAGCCTTATAGGATTTTATGTAATCTTCTACATGTTCTACTTTTAATATTTCGTGATTGGTTGTATCTCTGGTCACAACTAACCAGGACCTATCTCCGTATTCGTGATACCAAAGTTCACAATGTTTTCCAGCAGGATTATTTCTTAAATAAAGATAATCATGAAATATCTTTTGGTCAGTATTTTCAGTTCTTTTAGGTCTAAAAAGTAATTCAGCATCACCTTTGTACACAAATTCTGAAGAGTCCCTTGGACCTAAATCTGGGTGTTGGATAATCATTACTCTAAATTCCCGTTTTTAATGTAAGTTTGGTTGAGCACCTTGACCCTTTTCATCTATGATTTTACCTTTAATAAATCTATCTAATTTAAAATCTCTAGCTACAGGATGGGGCTCGTCTTTCGCTAAAAGATGAGCATAGCAATATCCACTCGCTGGAGTTGCTTTAAAACCACCATAACACCAACCACCATTAAAATATAAACCATTGATATGAGTTTTATCAATAAACGGTGAACCATCCATTGACATATCCATAATGCCTCCCCACATGCGAAGCAACCTAGCTCTACCTATCATTGGCATAATTGCCATACCACCTTCACAAACATCCTCAACTACTGGTAAATTACCCCTTTGCGCATAACTGTTATATCCATCAATATCACCTCCAAAAACAAGACCACCTTTATCAGACTGGCTGACATAGAAATGTCCAGCTCCAAAAGTAATCACATTATCTAAAACTGGTTTTAAGCCTTCGGAAACAAATGCTTGTAAGACGTGACTTTCTATTGGTAGTCTAATTCCTGCTTTACTCATTAATTTGCTAGACGATCCAGCTACGCAAGATGCAATTTTTTTTGCCTTAATTATTCCTTTATTAGTCTCAACACCAACGCATTTTCCATTTTTTATTATGAAACCTTCAACTTCACAATTTTGAATTATATCAACACCTTTTAAATCTGCACCTCGTGCATAACCCCAAGCAACTGCATCATGTCTTACGGTTCCTCCTCTTTTCTGCAAAAGTGCTCCCTTGATAGGAAAACGTGCGTTTTCGTAATCTAAATATGGACACATTTTTTTAAGTTCATTTTCATTAAGAAGGTTTGCGTCTGCTCCTGAAAGAATCATTGCATTCCCTCGCCTCACAAATGCATCTCTTTGGCCATCACTATGAAAAAGATTTAATACACCTCTTTGAGATACCATTGAGTTATAATTAGTATCATTTTCTAAATTTTCCCAAAGTTTAAGGGACAATTCATAAAAAGGCTGATTTTCTGGAAGTAAATAATTAGATCTAATAATAGTTGTGTTTCTGCCTATATTTCCTGATCCTAGCCAACCTTTTTCTAGAACTGCTACATTATTCACATTAAATCTATTACTTAAATAATAAGCAGTAGATAATCCATGTCCTCCACCACCTATAATTATTACATCATACTCTTTTTTTGGGTTGGGATCTCTCCAAGCTTTTTTCCAGCCTTTATTGCCGGTCAAGCCTTCCCAAAATATTTTAAAACCAGAATAATTCATAATTAAACACCAAAATATCATAATAAATGATTTTTGGTATATTGCATCTATAAAAAAGACACATATTTGTAAATTGTAGACAAATTTGGTATAAAAAAGGTATATGGTATGTTCAAAGTAGGGGTTTTGCCATTAGATGGTTTTGCATTGATGTCTTATGCATCCTTAGTAGAACCATTTAGAGCAGCAAATTTACTTTCTGAAGTAAATTACTATGAAGTGATAAATTTCTCAATGTCAAGACAAGGTTCTATTTCCTCTTCAGGCTTGAAAATATCAGGTAATTACTTTTTGAGTGATTTTCCAGATTTAGATATGTTTTTTGTGGTAGCAGGTGGAGATCCATTTAAGTATAATAATAAAAATTTATATCAATGGTTAAACAAATTAGCCCATAATGGAATAACTATTGGAGGCGTTTCAGGAGGACCTATTATATTAGTTAAATCTGGCTTGATGAAAGATTACAGAATGACTGTACACTGGGAGCATTCGCCTAGTTTGCTAGAATTAACTCATGATATTATTCTAGAAAAAAGCTTATATATCTTTGATAGAAATAGAATAACTTGTGCGGGTGGAACTGCCCCAATAGATATGGTTTTAGCTATAATTTCAAAACAGCAAGGTGCTAAATTTGCTCATTTAGTAAGTGATTGGTTTTTGCATAATGAAATAAGACCTTCTGGGGGGCCTCAAAGATCGAATTTGGTAAACAGGGTAGGAACTACAAATAAAATAGCATTATCTGTTATTGAATTAATGGAAAATCATATAGCTGATCCCTTGAGTTTGGATCAATTATCTGAAT
>JAAXKA010000166.1 GCA_012269555.1 Alphaproteobacteria bacterium | reverse complement strand
CTTCCTTACAGGTAAGTTGTTTTGTAAAATTAGATTCCCTTCTTTGTCGCGCAGGAAGTCTACCTTAGTTTTGGGAAAACCGACTGGTCCGCCATCAAAATCCTCTTTTATACCTTGCGATAAAAGAATTCGCTTTGCTTCTGCTTCTCTAGAATCTATCTCCTGTCGTTCTTTTGAGGATATTTGAATCAATTGACCTTGAAAGCCAGTTGAGAAGCTTTTATTGCCTCGGTTTCCTAGTCCGGTATTTGCAATGGTACCGGTAGCAAATGCATCTGTTGTATTAATTGCTAAAGTCATAGTACGATCGAAATTATTAAAGTATAGTTATTTAAGCAAAAGCGATGCCAATAACTTTTCCGGAAAGAATACATGTTTAAAGCAATTTTGTTTGATGTCTATGGGACTCTGCTCGATGTACACTCTATACAGATAGTTTTAGAAAAGTACTTCCCTGGTAAGGGGATTGAAGCTTCAAAATTACTAAGAGACAAGCAAATCGAGTATACAAGGCTTTATGCCTTGCGCCCGTCAGGAATACCTTATGAAAACTTTATGAGCCTTACCCGATCTGCTGTTGAGTACACCGTTATGACTTTTGGTAAGAATAATCAAAGCATACCTGTTACTGATATCATGTCCAGTTATCAAAATTTGAATACATTTCCAGAGGCTGTTCAGGTGCTCGATTATATAAAATCAAAAAATTACAAGATGGCTGTATTATCGAATGGGGACAGTGAAATGCTGAGAGAGGTACTCGGAAATTCTGGCCTTCAAGATAAATTTGATACCAGTCTTTCTGCAGGTTCGGTCAAATCATTTAAGATAGATTCCAGGGTTTACAAATTAGCCAGTGATTTCTTTGCATGTAAACCAGAGGAGTGTTTGCTGGTTTCAGCGAATTATTGGGATATTATCGGTGCAGGCTGGAATGGGGTTAAAACTTTTTGGGTAAATAGAATGGGTTCACCAAAAGACCCGTTGGGTTATGAGCCAAATTTTGAAGGCAAATCCTTAGAGGAATTAAAGCAGATTTTATGATTTAAACGCTTACTCTACAATCTTAATCTTTATTTTGCTGTACCAAGACGCTAATAAAGTTATCTCATCGTCGCTAAGTTGCCCCGCAATTATTGACATAATCTGATGTTGTCTTTCGCCAGACTTGTATTTTTCCAACTGCTCCTTAAGGTAGCTTTCCGGTTGGCCTGCTAGATGAGGTACCCCTGCTCCCTTAGAAATCCCGTAAGAGCCGTGGCAAGTGGCACACTTGACATTAATTATTTTCTGGGGCTCCTGAGAAAAGCAGTGGCTATTGAAAATCAAGGTGGAGCTGAGAAAAATGGAAAAGATAAAGTGTTTCATATCGAAGTCCAATAATAAAATGCCGGACTACAAATTGAGCCCGGCATTTAATCGTAAATAAATGGAATTTACTTGCTTGCCACCTGTTCGCCGTTGTAAGAAATTCTATAAATAGCACCAGCGTAGTCATCTGATACCAACATAGAACCATCCTTCATTACAGCTACGTCAACTGGTCTGCCGTGGTATGTACCTGTTTTCTTGTTGAGAAAACCGCTAGCAAATACTTCCATTTTACCGGCCTTTCCTTTCTTAACAGGAACAAACTGAACTTCGGCTCCACTTGCCTCTGTACGATTCCATGAACCGTGGGCAGCAACAAAAATACCATTTTTGTACTTGTCGGGGAAATTTGTCTTCGCGCCAAAAGTCATTCCTAGCTGTGCCTGGTGAGCGGGGAAATTAACCTGTGGAAATATCGCTCCGCGTGGCTCCTTCATTCCCTTTAAATCAGGGGCAGCTGGAGAGCCTGCTACTTTAAACTTACCGTTCCAATAAGGAAAGCCAAAATGTTGTCCAGACTTGGTTGACTTGTTTAATTCACCTGGTGGGATATCGTTACCGAGTCCATCTACCTGGTTATCGGTCCACCACAAGCTTTTTCCATCAGGGCTAAATCCAAGTCCGACAGGGTTTCTTGCGCCCATGGCATAGACCTCTCTCTTGCTTCCGTCAAAAGCGTTCATCCGGACAATTCCGCCAATTCCGACTTTATTGTAAAGATCAATTTTTTCGGCAGCTTGTACGTTGAATGGCTGTCCAATTGTTACGTATAACATACCGTCTGGACCAATCTCACATGTTCTAGCACCGTGGTTGAACGACTCTTCCTCAACAGGAATCAATCCGCCCTGAGCTACAACTTCTATTACAGCTACATCAGGTCCTTCGTAGAAGAACTCTGCTGCTGGGAAGTTTAACACTCTATTGTGCTCAACGACTACCAAAAATCCGTCTGGCGTCCAGCATACCGCGTTAGGGTTGGTAAATTTCAATGATGGAGCGAATGACTTAACTTCATCTGCTGTGTAGTCACCATTTCGATCAGTAACAGCCCATACCGTCGTTTTTCTGGTACCAACGAAAAGCATATTTGTCGAAGGAGCAATCGCCATATGTCTTGCATCAGGCACGATCGCAAACAAGTCTATGCTGAAACCCGGAGGTAAATTTATTCTTTTTAAATTTTCCTTGATAGCGTCAGCATTTTTTCCTTCTTGCGCAACAACGGGAATATTTAAATCAGTCGTAGCCACCTTGAACTGCTTGAGAGTAGCCAAATTATCTGGCGCGGCATTCGCACTCGTAATAAGAGCGAAGCCTGCCATCGTGAGCAATAATCCTCTTAACATTTATTTCTCCTTTGTTTAACTGCCAAAAAAAAACCTACATTTTGATAATACCACTCTCAAATTGAGTGAATACTAGGGTTTTTCTTCAGTTTTTCGTATTAAGTAAGCGTATTAGCG
>JAAXKA010000109.1 GCA_012269555.1 Alphaproteobacteria bacterium | reverse complement strand
CATCAGAAACCTCGGGATCCCGCATTACTGTAATGTAATGCCTATCCTGTATCAGATCACCAAATAAATCTCGCGCCTTTTTGTTAGCATAATGAACAAATTCATCAGTCCCAATGATAACGCCCGGTAAAGGTATTGCATCTAAGAATTCAATAAGGTTTGGATAATTTTCTATTTTAGAAGTCGACGGGCTCATTTAAATATCCAGGCAAATCGTTTCTCATTATGGTCATATATGGCTTTTACACGTTTATTTGAAAGTGATCACTTTTTTAACTTTTTAATTTTTAAAAAATAAAAGATCACCGTAAATATTGTCACAAAAGTATTACATTCTTTTGATAACATCCCATCCATATTTATGGATTAAAATCTATATTTTTTAATTTTTTGGCAGATAAATTTCCTGAGGAATTTTAGATTATGACACGCATTGCAATTAATGGATTAGGACGTATCGGCAAACTGGTTCTAAGGGATCTCATCGATCATGGAGCCAACGGTGATATAGTTCTAATTAATGAGCCAAATGCAGATGCTGAACAGCTTGCTACATTAATTGAATTTGACTCTGTGCATGGCAGGTGGGGAGGGGATTTTTTCTGGGCAGATGGGTCATTAACTCTAAAAGGTCAAAAAATAAATGTAACCCATGAAAAAAATATCAACCTGCTCGCACTTAAGGAAAATGATATAGATCTAGTAGTTGACTGCACGGGCCAGTTTAAAACAGGCCCAAAAATAGCACCATATTTTAGCGGTGGCGCAAAAAAGGTAATTATCAGCGCACCAGTCAAAGATAAAGACGCATTGAACTTAGTATATGGAATAAATCATGATTTGTATGACGGTTCTCAAAATCTAATTACCGCTGCCTCGTGCACTACAAATTGTCTAGCACCCATAGTAAAAGTTATTCATAAAAATTTAGGTATCAAACATGGATCAATAACAACCATTCATGATGTCACTAACACGCAAACTATAGTTGACCGACCGTCCAAGGACATGAGAAGAGCCAGATCAGCACTCAATAATTTGATACCAACGACAACCGGATCCGCAAAAGCAATTACGATGATCTATCCGGAGTTAAAAGGTAAACTAAATGGGCATGCTGTACGTGTACCCCTGTTAAATGCATCACTAACTGACTGTGTCTTTGAGGTAGAACGCGCAACCTCAGAACAGGAAGTAAACTCCCTTTTTGAAGAAGCTTCAAATAAGTCTCTTAAAGGTATTCTTGGTTTCGAAAAACGTCCTCTAGTTTCCAGTGACTATACGAACGACCCGCGGTCATCGATTGTGGATGGCCTATCAACAATGGTCGTTAACAAAACTCAAGTAAAAGTCTATGCTTGGTATGATAACGAGTGGGGATACTCATGTAGACTAGGCGACATCACCCGCATGGTAGCAGGCTCACTTTGAACAAATCTATAAAACTGGAAAAACCATTGCGTGCCTACGCAACTGTGACCGCATCATACTGGTCATTTATGCTAACAGATGGCGCACTCAGGATGTTAGTCCTTCTGCATTTTAACGCCTTAGGCTTTTCTCCATTACAATTGGCCTGGTTATTTCTTTTATATGAGTTAGCGGGAATAATAACTAATCTTAGTGCAGGTTGGCTCGCTGCGCGTTTTGGTTTGCTAGCAACACTCTACAGCGGATTGATATTACAAATAGGAGCTCTAACCGCACTTATAGGCCTCGATAATACTTGGTCTATAACTTCTTCTGTTGCTTTTGTTATGGCTGTTCAGGGCGCAGCAGGTATTGCAAAAGACTTGACCAAGATGTCTTCAAAATCAGCTGTTAAATTACTTGCACCCTCAGAAGACGGAACCTTGTTTAGGTGGGTCGCCATTCTGACGGGATCTAAAAATGCAATAAAAGGGTTAGGTTTTTTTCTAGGAGCGGCTCTTCTTGCCCTGGTGGGTTTCAAAGCAGCCCTTTGGATAATGGCGATTGGTCTCTTAATTATTTTGATCGCTATCTTTTTCAATATGCCACCTGGTTTGCCAGGGCGATCCAAAAAAGCTGAAAAATTGACAGATTGGCAATCTAAAGATGCTCGCATAAATATTTTAAGCCTTGCACGCCTATTTTTATTTGGCGCCAGAGATGTTTGGTTTGTCGTCGGGCTCCCAATTTATTTTCAAAGCGTATTTTCGGATGGAACGCCTGAAGGCAATAGAGAAGCCTTCTTTTTGGTTGGTAGTTTTATGGCTATTTGGATCATAGGTTATGGCTTTGTTCAGAGCCTAGCTCCTCGTTTAATTGGTTCAAAAAATCAAGGCTTATCTATGGTAGTTGGGAAGGCTATTTCTTGGTCTGCTTTACTCATGCCATTGCCGTTCATTCTTTCAATAACTGTCTGGTTTGCTGACGGTTCTTCCACTTGGCTTACGTCAGCCTTAGTATTTGGACTTCTTATTTTTGGATTTATCTTTGCAATAAATTCCTCACTTCATTCATATTTAATCTTAGCATTTGGAGATACAGACCGGATAACAAGGGATGTTGGTTTTTATTACATGGCTAATGCAGCAGGCCGACTTATTGGGACATTATTGTCTGGTTTAAGTTATCAGTTTGGAGGTTTAGCCTGCTGTCTAGCAGTTGCTGGGCTAATGACATTTTTAAGTTGGTTCACAGCAAAAAAACTTAAACACACTTAAATCTATTCTCTCTAAATTACTCCTTACACCAAGCTGACATTCATTAATCTTTGAGTGCTACAAGTTCAGCCTCTTTTATTCATAACCTGTCATTTCTAGATAACCGCGCCCAGAATGACTACCCGAAATACCCACTGGCCCTTCCCAATAGGGGATGGACACATCCATC
>JAAXKA010000012.1 GCA_012269555.1 Alphaproteobacteria bacterium | reverse complement strand
GAATTAACAAAACAAAAAGACACTTTTGTTACTACAGAAGTTGGTCAGCATCAAATGTGGGCAGCTCAATACTATAAGTTTTCAAAACCAAACAGATGGATTACATCAGGTGGTTTAGGCACAATGGGTTTCGGTATGCCTGCCGCAGTCGGTGCACAAATGGCAAATCCAGACTCACTAGTTATAGATATAGCTGGTGAGGCATCTTTTCTTATGAACATTCAAGAAATAGCTACAGCTGTTCAATATAAGTTACCTATCAAAATTTTTATCCTAAATAATGAATATATGGGAATGGTTAGACAGTGGCAGGAACTATTACATGGTAGTAGATATTCAGAGAGTTACGTGGATGCCCTTCCTGATTTTAAAAAATTAGCAGAGAGTTTCAATGCTGTTGGAGTTAGGGCAAAAAATATTTCTGAATTAGATGATACAATTAATGAAATGATTTCAATTGACAGGCCAGTTATAGCCGATATTTGGGTCGATAAAAAAGAAAATTGTTTTCCTATGATACCAAGTGGAGCTGCGCATCACGAAATGTTACTATCTAAATACGATAAAGAAAATCCTGAAAATCAGGAAAAAGGAAAAGTACTAGTTTAATAATTTTTTCATAATGTCCTCTACTTCAGTTTATCCTACACCTATAAATGCTTTTAAACAGTCTAAGAGAAGCGTTCTTTCTGTTATTGTTGATAACGAACCTGGTATTCTTGCACGTATAGTGGGTTTATTTTCAGGTAGAGGATATAATATTGAAGCATTAAATGTAACAGTTGTAGACGTTAAGAAAAATCTTTCTCGAATTACTATAGAGACTTTAGGTGAAGAAAAAGTAATTAGTCAAATTATAGCACAACTAGAAAAACTTGTTCCCGTTCATAGTGCAACTAATTTAGCAAACTTAAGTGAGTCTTATGAGGCAGAAATTTGCCTAGTTAAAATCGAATTTGAAAATGAGGAACAAGATCAAAAAATACTCAATTTTGCAGATATTTATCGTTCAAGAACTGTTCAAAAAAGACAAAATATTGTTGTTTATGAAATATCAGGCACAAGCGAGCGAATAAACAAATTTTTAGATGACTTAGACACAATCGGTGGTATAAAAGTCGAATTAGTTCGAAGTGGGCCTATAGGGCTCGGAATATAACGTTTTTAGGGGGTAATATGAAGGTTTATTACGAACAAGATGCTGATTTTAACATAATTAAAGACAAAAAAATTGTAATAATAGGTTTTGGATCGCAAGGTCATGCTCATGCATTAAATCTAAAAGACTCTGGGGCCTCTAATGTAGTTGTGGGATTGAGAGAAGGTTCTTCATCAATTGAAAAAGCAAAAAATGTGGGCTTAAAAACCCAAACACCTGCAGACGCAGTAAAGGACGCAGATATTGTAATGTTCTTAGCTCCTGATGAAAATCAACAAGAAATTTATCAAACTCAAATCCACGACAATATAAAAAACGGTGCTGCTTTAGCATTTGCTCATGGTTTAAATATTCATTTTCAACTCATTACAGCTAGAGAAGATTTAGACGTTTTTATGGTCGCTCCAAAAGGCCCAGGTCATACTGTTAGAGGTGAGTATCTTAAAGGTGGTGGAGTGCCATGTTTACTCGCAGTAGACAAAAATGTAAGTGGTAATGCAAAAGAAATTGGTCTTGCGTATGCTTCTGCTTTGGGTGGAGGTAAATCAGGTATAATTGAAACTACATTTAAAGAGGAATGCGAGACAGATTTATTTGGTGAACAAACAGTTCTTTGTGGAGGGTTAATGTCTCTTGTAAGAAATGGTTTTGAAACTCTTGTTGAGGCTGGTTATGCGCCTGAAATGGCCTATTTCGAATGTTTACATGAAGTAAAATTAATTGTTGATCTAATGTATGAAGGTGGCATGGCTAATATGAGGTATTCAATATCTAATACAGCTGAATATGGTGATTACACCAGAGGCCCAAGAGTAGTTCCTAACGAAGCTACTAAAGCTGAAATGAAAAAAGTTCTAAGTGAAATACAAGATGGTACTTTCACAAAAGAATGGATGGCTGAACATAAGTCAGGGCAAATTAAGTTTAAACAAATGAGAGACCAAGGTGCAAAGCACCAAATTGAAGAGGTAGGAGCTAAATTAAGGTCTATGATGCCATGGATAGCATCGAATAAACTTGTAAAGGATATTTAGTATTGCCAGATAAAGTTTTAATTTTTGATACTACTCTTAGAGACGGAGAGCAGTCTCCCGGAGCTTCTATGAATCAAGAAGAAAAACTCTCTATTGCTAGACTATTAGAGGAGTTAAAGGTTGATATAATTGAGGCTGGTTTTCCAATAGCTTCTAAAGGTGATTTTAATTCAGTTCAAGCAATTGCAAATGAAATTAAGGACTGCCAGATAGCCGGATTAGCTAGGGCAAAACATGAGGATATTGAAACAGCTTGGAATGCTGTAAAAAAAGCGAAAAATCCAAGAATTCACACTTTTATTGCCACAAGTCCAATTCATATGAAGTTTAAACTCAAGTTAACTGAAGAGGAGGTCTTAGAAAAAATCAAAGATAGTGTATCATTTGCTAGAAATTTATGCCCTAATATAGAGTGGAGTTGTGAAGATGGTGGAAGATCCTCAATTGATTATCTGTATAAGTGTATAGAGTTAGCTATTGAAAGCGGTGCATCTACAATAAATATTCCAGACACAGTCGGTTATACCTTACCATTTGAATTCGGAGAGATTATAAAAAAAGTTAAAAATAATGTTCCTAATATTGATAAAGCAATAATTTCTGTTCATTGTCATAATGATTTAGGGTTAGCGGTTGCAAATTCTCTAAATGCAGTTGAAAATGGTGC
>JAAXKA010000227.1 GCA_012269555.1 Alphaproteobacteria bacterium | reverse complement strand
GAGGCTGTTAAAAGTGAAATCGAGGCATCTCAATTGGCTGCTGATGGTATACGGAATGAAGTTAAGTTTGGTTTAAAGACTGCTCTAGATTTGCTTGATGCTGAGAAGAATGTTAAAGACGCAGAAATCAGGCTTGTAAGCGCTGAGCATGACCAATTGATTGCTGAATTAAAGCTAGGTGCAGCTGTGGGAGCTTTGACTCCCAAGAATTTGGGACTAACTTACAGTTATAATGATTTCAACATTTTGCCCAGACCCAAAAATCCTCTAAACACAGACTAAATCGATTTTAAACATTAAATGTTGAAAACTAGTCTTTGTTTATTTTGATAAATAATAAAAGAAAGCTGATCCAGAAACTTAGCTCTTAACCCAATATTTCTTGTCTAAAAGATTATGGATTATGAAGAACAAGGATCAATTGAGTTTAGATCATAATATTATTGTTAGTTTGGCTCCTTGCAATTGGGTTCTCTTTTTTGGCTGGGATGAGCATCTGCTCATGGCTCTCTAAACGATGTTTCAAGTGTTTTTATTACTGGAAACAGAAGGAAGGTCATAACAGTCCGTTTTCCAGAGATTATATTTCCTGAAACTGTCATACTTGGAAGGAGGGTAAAACCCTCAGGGAGCTTGACTAGTTTATTGTCTGTAATTTTGACTTCGGCACGATAGACACTATTTGACTCACCAAAAATATCTTCGTCTACCGTGTCCTTAGAGAGGAGTTCAATTTCACCAATAAGCTCTCCATGTTTTTGAGAGGGCAACGCGTCCAACATTATTTTAACTTTTGCACCCTCATAAACGTGGGTGATATCCGCAGGGTCAATATCTACCTCAACATGAAACTTATTCACTTTAGGGACAATTGTTGCGATCACGTCTCCAGTTTTGATTACCGAACCTTGGTATTGATCTTCGAGTTTTAATATCGTGCCACTTACTGGCGCTTTTAACTCTACATCTTTCGCTTGACGTTCTAATTTTACAAATTTTTCAAAGAGGCTTTGTCTCTTTTGAAGAAGGTCCTGCAAGTTTTTATTTTTCTCATGTTCAAGGGTTTGTAATTCCCCCGATAACTCCTCAACCTGTTCAAAATTAGTTGATATTTCCGTGGCAAAATATTTTGCCCGTTGAGATTTTATCTGCGTTAGCTCTTGCATTTTGTTTTCATAATCAGCGCTTGGCACAACATTGGCCGCTAACAATCGCTTCAAGCGTTTTGTTTCTTTTTCTAAGAATGAGATTTTGATATCCATATCGTGCAGTGAAGTCTTAATTTCGGCCATTTTACTATTGAATGAGGCCAAGGCGGAGGTGTCGGAAAGAGGCTCAGTATTCCTGTTCTGGAGAAAGCCGAGGAGTTTAGTTTTCACTGCGAGTTGTCGTTTAAGACGTTCAATTTCTCTAACTTGACCGTTAAAAATTGATAACTGTAAAGGGTCTTTGGGTGGTACGAACTCTTTTCCGATCATAAAGTTTAATTCAGCTCGTGTACTTACAACTTCCTTTTCTACTGCTGTTAACTCTTCCTTAGAATTTCTAAAATCTGAGGCGACAAGTGTCTCATCAAATAGAGCAATCGGTTGGCCTTCCTTCACTTCATCACCCTCTCTCACCAAAATTGTCTTAATTACAGAAGAGTGATTGGATTGAGCCTCAACGTTTGGAATTGACGTGAGAATTTTACCGCGTGATGCTACTGTCACATCAATTTCCGCAATGCTTGCCCAAACACCAAAGGATAAAACCATCGCGATGATAACCGCACCTGCAATTGCAAGCGGTTTTTTGGGCGAAATATTCACAAACTCATCAATTTCATCGTTGAATTCGCGAAGCGTTTGCTTTGTGTACTTGTCAACATTGCTAGCCGGGTTCTGCGGCGACGAGTTATCCGAGTTGTTGTCTTCGGCGACCTCGGCAAAAGCATCACGAGTGAGGCGCTCGTTTGCGGTGCGCACATAGCTCGCTAAGCGCCGCATCATTTCTAGAGAGGCAGTTGGTGAACTTGACAGGTGTTTTTTGAGTTCTTCTTCTGTAACTACTCTCAACACGCACTCAGTCTTTGCCCGAGCAGAGGCACTGCGCGCACTGTTGTCAATAATTGCCATTTCACCAAAAAGGGCACCTTTTTCCAATTCTGTCAGGACTGTATGCTCGTCACCGGTATACTTAACGAGTTCCATTGTGCCGGTTTCAATTATATACGCGGTCTGACCAAATTCTCCCTCTCGGAAGACATAGTCACCAGGCAGGAGATTGATTTTATTCCCCGCGCTCATTGAACAATACTCTTTATAAGGCTGTCATAATTTTGCTCAAATTTGGGGCTCAGTAATTTGAGTTGCTTTTTCATAAGATCTTGTGCCGGCCCACTCTCAGTTAATACATTTTGAGTTTGGCCGAACTGAGCCAAAACCGGGCCTGTGAAGAACATCAATTTTTTGCATACCATTAAGTTTTGAAGCTCACGTGATATCAAAAATACTGTTCGACTTTTGGAAATGTTCGCAAAATTTGCTTTAAATTCAAGTATGCTATCAGTATCCATCAGCGAAAATACGTCGTCTAGTATGAGAACCTTTGGGTTTCGTATCAATGCCCTTGCTAGTGAAAGTTTAATTTGAAAATCTGCATTCCAAATTTCTTTTAGATCCTGTATTTGAGTTTCATAAGTTACGTTTAATGCTCGCATTGGTTCATCCAAGTTTGCCATTTTACATGCCCAAGAAATTCTCTCGTTGTTGGCATTTGGCAATACTCGTTGAAAGTTGTCTCTTATCGAGCCAGGAAAGAAATGATTTGTGGTATCTACTAAACTAACGTTGGCGCGTAAATGTTGGATGTTGAAAGTGGATACATCGTTTCCATCAAGCAT